>JAFLCH010000132.1:6536-11056 GCA_017303775.1 Anaerolineae bacterium
GACGCGGTGGCACTGTGCGGCACGAAGGAGCGCATTCGTGACCGGCTGGCGCTGTGGCGAGCCGCACCGATCACCACATTGAACCTGCAAATTTACGACATTGAGACGCTGCGAACGATGTGCGAGCTGGTTTTGTAAGCGTCAAATCGTTCCAAAATTCCCGATCCAATCATCAGTTGAGTACAGGCATGAAAGTACGATCTTCCATCATTATTCTTTTCGCAGGGCTGCTGCTGGCGGCCTGCAATCTTCAACAAAATGTCGCGCCACCACCGCAAGCCACCGCCTCAACGCCGGTGGTCGATCTGCCCGTCAATATGAGCGCGCGCGATCCGTTCCAGCAAAGTGAACCAACCGCCGTAGCGGATGACATCATCAACGCGGCTGACGCCGAGTATATTCTGCTGACGAATATCTACGAGCGCGTCGTTCCGTCGGTCGTCAACGTCGAAGTGGTGGTGCGCCCCGTCAATTCCAACTTCGCGGACTCGGCACGCGGCTCCGGTTTCATCTACGACACGCAGGGGCATATCGTCACCAACGCGCATGTGGTGAGCGATACGGTCAGCGTCAGCATCACCTTCAACGATGGGTATGTGAAGGCCGCCGAAATTGTGGGCGTTGACCTATTCAGCGATCTGGCGGTGCTCAAAGTGGATGTTGATCCGGCGCGGCTGCGTCCGGTAACGTTCGGCAACTCGGAAAGTTTGCGGGTGGGTGAACGCGCCATCGCCATCGGTAATCCCTTCGGCTTAGCCAGTTCGATGACGGTGGGCATCGTCAGCGGGTTGGGGCGGCAGCTCCCGTCGGCGGAACTCATCAGCAACGACATCACACCGGACTTCAAGAACCCTTCCATCATTCAGGTGGACGCGGACATCAACCCCGGCAACAGCGGCGGCCCGCTGCTCAACTCGCGCGGGGAGGTGATCGGCGTCAACACCGCCATCCGCACCGACAGCGGCATTTTTGAAGGGGTCGGTTTCGCCGTCCCATCCAACACCGCGCAGCGGGTGATTCCGGAACTCATCCGCAACGGGCGGATCGCTTATTCATGGTTGGGGATCAGCAGTCTGGCGGCGGAAGATGGGCTGGGGGTGGCGGCGCTGGCTGAACCACTCGGTCTGCCCGTTTCACAGGGCGTGCTCATCGACACGATTACCCCCAACTCGCCGGCAGCCGAAGCAGGTCTGCGAGGCGGCGACACCCCGCAACAGGTGCGCGACCAACCCATCTGCGCCGGCGGTGACATCATCGTGGCGGTGAACGGTGTGTATGTCGCCAACATGGACGAGTTAATGTCCTATCTGGTGGTGCGAACCCAGCCGGGCGACACCGTACAGGTGCTGGTGGTGCGCGGCGACCAAACCTTTGAAGTGCCGGTGGTGCTGCGCGAACGCCCCGAAACGGTTTCCGTTTTCACAGCAGGCTGCGGTTAAAATTTTATACCCTGCACAGCGCTGCCGCCGGTCATGCAAATGGCTGGCGACAGCGGTCTGGCTGCCCTTCCCTTAAGAAATGCTCATGCACCTCGCCCTCACCCAATTCTTTATCGTTGCGATAATCGATCACCCCCTACAATACATTTATGAAGATTGTGTGAAGGCACACTGCTGGAAACAGCGGTAGATGATGGACAATGATGCCGATCCTCGAAACCGAACGACTGCTCTTACGGCGGCTTGAACTCTCCGATGCGCCGTTGATGAACGACTATCTGCGTGACCGCGAGATTGCCGCCAATACCCTGCTCATCCCATACCCATACCCGAACGGCGCGGCGGAAGAATGGATACAACACGCGCATCAATCGTATAACAGCGGTGACAGTTATCAGTTCGCCATCGTCCCTAAAAATATCGGGCAGATGATCGGCGTCATCGGGCTGGGGCTGCGCACCGAACATCGGCGGGGTGAATTGGGTTACTGGATCGGTAAACCCTACTGGAATCACGGTTACGCCACCGAAGCCGCGCGCCGTGTCATTGCCTTCGGCTTCGAAGTGCTGGGCTTAAACCGCATCCACGCGGTCTACTTCACCCGCAATCCAGCGTCGGCGCGCGTTATGCAGAAGATCGGTATGAGCTACGAAGGCAACCTGCGCGGGCATTACTTCAAATGGGGGGAATTTCTGGACGCCGGATTGTATTCGATCCTGCGCGAAGATTATGAGCGCGAGGCCGCGCACGAAACATGAACGGGCTGCCCACGCTGGTCACCCCACGGCTGCTGCTGCGCCCGTTTCAGCGCCGTGACCGCTATGATGTCCAGCGTATCCTCAGCAATCCGCAGGTCAATGCCACGCTCCTTGATATTCCCGTTCCTTTTTCCCTCGACCACGCCGAGTTGTGGATTCAAGCCGCCCGCGACGGCATGCGGCAGGGGATCGTTTTCCCCTTCTCGCTAGTGCTCAAGAAGGATGGGAAGTTGTTAGGATGCGCGGATATTGAGCTGCAGGCGGATCACAACCGGGGAGACATCGCCTACTGGCTTGACCCGGCATACTGGGGGCAGGGATATACGAGCGAGGCAGCCAGCCGCATCATCGATTGGGGCTTCGAACAGCTAGAGCTGCATCGGGTTTATGCCCAGTGCCTACACAGCAATATCGCCTCGGCCAAAGTGATGCAAAACGCCGGCCTGAGTCATGAAGCCTTCCAGCGCCAGAGCATCATCAAAGACGGGCAGTTCATGGATATAGATATTTACGGTCTTACGCGGGATATGTGGGAAGCGAGGCGGCGAAAAAACCCTCCGGCAACCGCTATATAAAACACTGGCGGCCACCGGATAAATCCAGTGGCCGCCAACGTGTTTCTCGGACCTAGAGGGTGGAGGCACAACCTTTATGGCTGTACACCCCTAGAGGTGAGTACGGGTTAGGGTTGTACCCCCACCATAGTCTCGTACTTCAAACGATCACCTCCTTTATACTCGTGGACGATATGAACACTATAATATGATTCGCGCCCCCTGTCAAATGAGAATTCATCAGTCCACAATCATTCGCAGCGGTTCACAAGCTGCCGCGGGAGTCAACAAACTCACCTACTGAAAGCAGGCCGTATGAACAGCCGAAACACCCCATTTCGGCGCGTGGGTTTAGCGTGGCAAGAAGCCTCCCACCATGTTACTGATGCCAGACGTGAACAAGACGGTCACCACCAGAATGATGATGATCACCAGCGCGATGATGAAGAATATATTGCTGGCCGGAGCGCGCTGCTCCAGCGTCGAGTCGAGCGGATTTTCGGGGTTATAGTACACCTGCACCATACTGCCCGTCGGGTATTGTGCCGCCCGCCCCTGCGCCCAACCGGAGCCGCTGCCCACCTGCGACCCTAACGTGAGGCGGTTATTGCGGTACGTCTGCCCGTTAACCTGATACTCGTACAGCACCACCGGATAATAACTGGTGGAAGTTCCCCCTTCGGAACTAGTGCTGGTGCGTGCTTCCACAGATGCCGAGAGGACGCGCCCCATAGTGGAAGGCCAACTGCGGCTGGCCGAGGCGCGCAGCCGTGCCCGGACGCCGATCACGATAAACACCAGCGCGATAAGGATGAAGGGAACGGCTACCATGATCGTGATGGTTGAGCCGAGGTTATTCATGAAATCGAGGTTCAAAGCAGCCTCCTGATGTTCAGCGTATCCCCTACTTCAGTTATAGGGCGATCAAGCCACCCGCGCAACATCCGCACAACTTTTGTTGACCCTCTGCGTATAAGAATACATGAAAAAAGTTCAGCAATCATGGGGGTTGCAATGACGTACAAAACGAAAGAATATGTGGATTACGCGCTGGCGAGCATCAGTTCGCGCTTCTTAGCGTCGATCATCGATGGCCTCATCTTGGGGGCGATCACCGGCATACTGGTAGGGTCGTCACGGAACGCTGGCGGCTTAGGTGCCAGCTTTGCCATCGGGATGCTCTACCACTGGTACTTCCTCACCCGCAAGAACGGCCAGACCATTGGCTCGTTGATCATGAAGATTCGCGTCGTCAAGAGCACCGGTGAACCGCTCACCGATGTGGACGCGATCCTGCGTTATGTCATCGGCGCGACCATCAGCTCGTGGGTCTTCGGGCTGGGGTACTTCTGGGCGCTGTGGGACGACAAGCGCCAGACGTGGCACGATAAAGTGGCCAGCACTTATGTGGTGCAGGCTGAGACCGGTTACTAACCCGCTAGAACCACATCACAAAAACGGGAGAGGCATATGGCTTCTCCCGTTTGATTCTCCCTGCTAACCTAATGACTCAAGCGGGTTTCCAGTTTTTCCAGCCGCCGATCCGCGAGGAAAGACGCCTCGATCTCATCCCCTTTGGCGAAATGCCCGATAACCAATTGACCGTGTTCATGAACCTCCGCGCCATAATAGGCCAGATAGTGCCGGAACGCAGTCTGATGATCGGCAATCGGAATCGTGCTGATGAGCTGCGGGAACAGCGTCACGATGCGCTGAAGCGGATTGAAGCGCGCTTGCGGGAAGGCCGGATCACGGATGAGCATGAACAA
>JAFLCH010000133.1 GCA_017303775.1 Anaerolineae bacterium
GGGGGTAGGGGAATCGTAAACATTTTCCCATCTTCAGGAAGACTGGGCTTCGAGTAACCCTCAGCCGATTTCAGGGTGATTTCGTACATGCCCATTTGCATCTCCTGTTCTTTTAGTGTCCGGATACGATTATCTAAATTTTGGAGTTGGGTTTGAAGTTGCTGAAGCTTCTCTTCCAGTTCAGAACGTCTGGCGTACAGTAAATCCTCAAACGCTTGGTTGCTGAGGTGCTGGTTCAAGATGGTTTCAATCTGCCGCAGCATGAGACCCGCTTCCGCCAGCGTGCGAATCTGCTCAACCTGCCGCAGTTGCTCTAGCGTGTAATATCGGTATCTGCTCCCTGCCTCGACATGAGCCGGTCGTAACAACCCCAGTTGCTCATAATGCCGCAGCATTTTGGGGGAAACACCGCTGATGCGGGCAAATTCACCAATTCGGAACATGGATTCCGCTCCTCTAAATGACCTCCTCAGTTTCCACCTTGCCATAGAGGGAGAGTCAAGCCGTTTCTCCCATCACTCACAAACGGCTAACCTTGACCCCAATGCTGTATTTAAGCCCCTCTGTCTGCTAGAATGTTTTTCAAAGCGAGTTGTATTGGGCTAAAAAGTTACCTCATGAGCCATCGCGAAACGATTGACCTCCAACAGCATCGGGAACCCCTGCTGAAAATTCTGCATCACATTATCACCCGTCCGGATTTATCCCGCCGTGAGTTGGATCAGCTCCTGCGTGAAATCCCTAAAGGGCGCGATAGTATGTACAGTCGTGATGAACTCATTTCGGCCTATCGTGCATTTGCAGGAACAGCGCTCCCGCCCTTTGACCAATCCATTCTGGAACGCCTACGCCGTAAACCGGTTCGCACCAGTTCCGGCGTTACACCGGTAACCGTGTTGACCAAACCCTTTCCCTGTCCCGGTGAATGCATTTTCTGCCCCAACGATGTGCGCATGCCCAAGAGTTATCTTTCCGATGAACCGGGTGCGCAGCGTGCCGAACAAAACAGTTTTGACCCCTATTTGCAGACTTATACCCGCCTGCAAAGTTATCACAACACGGGTCACCCGACCGATAAAATCGAGATCATCATTCTCGGTGGCACATGGTCGTTCTATCCCGAAAGCTACCAGATTTGGTTCATCAAACGCATCTTTGATGCCATGCACGACTTCGGCAGGGGGCAGGATCGGCGTTCCGAAGTGGAAGCTGCCCTGCGCGAAAAATCGCAGCTCCATCCGGATCGCAACACAATCACCGCCACGATTGACGGTCGCCATATCGAAAAACGCTATAACGCGGTCGTTCAGTTAGTCTATAAGGACGAGATGACTCGCTCCTACGAACTTGCGCAGGCAATCGCTCGTGGAGAGCAGCCCCGTTCACCCATAGATGAGTTTGCCACATGGGAAGAGCTGGAGGCTGCCCATCTCGAAAATGAGACCGCCCCTTGCCGCAGCGTGGGCCTCGTCATCGAAACCCGCCCCGACCATATCAGCCCTGAAGAAGTGCTTCGGGTTCGCCGTCTCGGTTGTACCAAGGTACAAATCGGCTTTCAGAGTCTCAACGACCACGTGCTGCGGCTCAACAAACGCGGTCACAATGTCGCCGCCACCCGGCGTGCGGTCAAGCTCCTCCGGCAGGCTGGTTTCAAAATCCACGCCCATTGGATGCCCAACCTCTATGGTTCATCGCCCGAAGCTGACATCGAAGACTATCGTCGCATGTTTGATGAGGTGGATTTTCGTCCGGATGAACTGAAAGTCTATCCCTGTTCGCTTATCGAAAGCGCCGAACTCATGCAGCGCTATCAAGATGGCTCATGGAAACCCTATACCCACGACGAACTCCTCCACGTCCTCGTTGAATCGTTTCGTTTAACACCGGAATACTGTCGCCTCACCCGTGTCATCCGCGATATTCCTTCGACCGATATCGTCGTAGGCAATCAGATGACCAACTTCCGCCAGCTTGTCGAAAATGAACTGGCGAAACATGGGGAACGTAGCCCGGATATTCGCGCCCGTGAAGTGCGTTTCAAGTCAGTCGAAGCGGCTGAACTCCATCTCGATGAACTCTGGTATCAATCCTCCTGCACGGACGAAGTATTTCTTCAGTACATCACCCCATCGCGCGACATTGCTGGTTTCTTACGTCTCTCGCTTCCTAAAGAGCCACCCATCACGGATGAACTGGCCGGCGCGGCCATGATCCGCGAAATCCATGTCTACGGGCAATCCCTCGAAATCGGCACAACTGGGGAAGGGCGTGCTCAACATCTTGGCCTCGGCAAACAGCTTATCGAACGCGCCGTCGAAATCGCTCGTGAACACAACTACCCTCAATTGGCTGTCATTTCTGCCATTGGCACACGCGAGTACTACCGTAAGCGCGGCTTTGTTGATGGCAAGCTTTATCAGCTTCGCGCCTTGTAACAAAACTGTAACATCAATGCTTGTGCTTTTCTTGTAGCTTGTTTGCTAACATGAAATGTATACGTTATTGAATACTCCGCAGCCTATGTAGGAGACATCATCATGCCCGTCACCCTCCAGTGGGATACGCCCGAAAATGCCGCGTTACGCTTGGAATTTCAAGGGCAGTGGACGTGGCAGGATGTGCATCAATCACTTCTGGAACTACCTCATATGGTGAAGAATGCGGCGCCTTTTACCATTCATGTGATTGTTGATCTACGCAGCATGGAAAATATTCCTTTGGGTACATTTAAGAACTTACAGCAAATCATCCGCAATCGACATCAGCAAGTAGGTATTGCGGTTATTGTCGGTGCTAACCCTTTCGCTATTTCTCTCTGGAATGCTTTTGTCAAAATACACCCCGTCGATGCTAGTCAGCAGTCCGTTCATTTTGTCCCTAGTCTCAAATATGCCCGTGAATTTTTACACAGTTGCGTCTCTAGTTGAAGCATCTCGCGCTCAATCATCATCTTTATTTGTGGTATAGTTGAAACGGTGAGTGAGGTTCAGCAGCAGAGGTGCGCCTGTGACGAATTCTCGGCGAATAGCAATGGAGCAGCGGCGCAAAAACTGGCGTATTGCGCTTGTGACGGTCATCGTAATCACGATTCCCTTTTATTGTGCCGGTGTTTTTCTTTGGGGGACGGCTCCACAGGCCGTGATACCCACCGCCACCCCCACGCAGGGGCCAATTGTTGTGACGGCCACGCCGCTTCTTCCCACCAACACCCCGGATGGCTTCATCCCCAGCGTGACACCTTTGGGAATCACACCCTTTTTCCCGACAGATGTAGGCTTCCCGACTCAGGTGCAGCCAACCTTCGAGTTGCCCACAGCCACCCGTTTCTTATCGCCTACTCCCCAACCACAGCCGACAAATCCGCCGCCGCCCACCAACCCGCCGCCGCCCACGAGTCCCCCTGCTGGCCCCACGTGGACGCCGCTGCCGTTTGATTAAATGGGATGAACGTAGTGCAATCATCAGGAGGGTGCGTCACGGCGCGCCCTTTTTTATGCTATAGTTAGCGTCTGTTTTGGGCACTGGAGTAGGTCAGGCATATGGAGTACGAAGCACTCGAATCAGTTGGCCGTCGTCGTCGCAATATTCGCATCATTCTTTTTGTCATCATTCTAGGAACGCTGCCCTTTTATTGCGCTGGGTTCTTCCTATGGGGGACAGCTCGTCCGCGCCTCCAGTCCATCGCCACACCGGAGCAGACGAATACCCCTATCGGCGCCGACATTACCCCCACGGTCGGTTTGCCAACCATAACACCCCTCAATCTCACCCCCACCTTGCTGAGTCCCTTGCAGCCGACACCCTTACAATTTGTACCCATCAACCGTCCGCCAACTTCTTTGCCGCCCACTGCAACAGTCTATTTGGTGCCGATCATTCCCACCGATACACTTGCCCCTACACTCACGCTCATTCCGTCTGCTACGCCGCTTCCCTCAGCCACACCCGAACCGTCGGTCACGCCGCCCCCAACCGAAACACCTGTCCCGACGAATACCGAGGTGCTGCCGCCAACACAGACACCGCTTCCCTTCGACGAACCAACTCTTGAAGCGCCGGTTGATCCGGGAAGTTAGGGAATTATGCAGCTTCATTTCTGGCGTCATGCCACCTTTGTCCTCAGCATTGGTTCGCTCAAATTGCTTGTCGATCCAATGCTCAGTCCCGCCGGGGCGATGAATCCTGTTGGTAATGCCGCGAATGATCGCCGGATTCCGCTGGTTGATCTTCCCTTTCCTGAGTCAGTTTTGCATGAAAACCTGAATAAACTGGATGCCGTCCTCGTCACCCATCTTCACCGTGATCATTGGGACGCCGCTGCTGTCGAATGGATTCCCAGAACCTTGCCAGTTTTCTGTCAGCCCGGTGATGAAACGACCATTGCCAGCAGCGGTTTCACCAGTGTAACGCCCGTTGTTGCCGACATCGCATGGCGCGGCCTGCATCTCACCCGCACCGGCGGTCATCACGGTACAGGGGAACTTGCTGCTCAGATGGGGAATGTATCCGGTTTCATCTTGCAATCGACCGGAGAACCACTGCTCTATATTGCCGGTGACACCGTTTGGTGCGCCGAAGTTGAGGCAGTTTTGAACAATTTCCGCCCCCACCGCGTGATACTAAATACAGGTGAAGCACGCTTTTTAACCGGCGACCCCATCACCATGGGTGTGGAGGACGTGGTGCAGGTCTGCCGTGCTGCGCCGCAAGCCCGTGTAATCGCTGTGCACATGGAAACAATCAACCATTGCCTGCTCACTCGTGTTGCACTGCGCGATCAATTACAGCAGCGAGGCTTTCTGGATCAGGTGGCTATACCCGCCGATGGAGAACTCGTTACACTGTAAAGAATAACTCTATATCCATCCGTATACCTTGAAAGGGTGTTCTGTTGTTGGACATCAAACAGCATTTGAAAACGCTGGTAGAAGCACATGCGCCCAGCGGCCACGAAGGCCCCATTCGCGAGATCATTCGACAGGCTTGGCAGCCTCTTACCGATAGCATTGATCAAGATCGCCTCGGCAGCCTCATCGCAATCAAACGCGCCACCAAACCCCTCAAATCACCTCGCAAAATCATGCTTGCCGCTCACATGGATGAGATTGGCATGATGGTGCGCGAAGTGGTTGATGGTTTCATTTTTGTGCATCGCATCAGTGGTGTTGATAACCGTATCATGATGGCGCAGCCTGTGCTGGTACATGGCCGCCAGCCGCTTCCCGGCATCGTTGCCAGTGTCCCGCCGCATCTGCTCAGTCCATCTGCCCGCCGCAAGTATCCCACCTTCGATGAACTCATCATTGATGTTGGTTTACCGGCTGATGAAGTCGAGCAGTTGGTTCGCATTGGTGACCTCATCACGCCTGATGTTCCGTTGCTCGAACTCAACGGCAAACGGGTTGCTGCCAAAGCGATGGATGACCGCGCCAGTGTCGCCGCTGTAACGGCTTGCCTCGATAATTTGCAGGGTATGGCTCACCAATGGGATGTATACGCCACTGCCACCGTACAGGAAGAAACGGGCCTCTACGGGGCGACCACCGCTGCCTATCACATCAAGCCGGACATCGCCATCGCCCTTGATGTCACCTTCGCCCCTCAACCCGGCATCGACAGCGACGAAGCCAAAAGCATGGGTGACGGCCCCACCATCGGCATCGGCCCCAACTTCTATCCGAAATTGGTCGATAAAGTCCGTGAAACCGCCCGCCAGTACGAAATTAAGCTTCAGGATGAAATTATTCCCGGAGCCAGCGGCACCGACGCTTGGTCAATACAGGTTGCCCTCGAAGGTATTCCAACCGTCCTCCTCGGCATCCCCCTCCGCAATATGCACTCACCCGTCGAAACGGTCGATCTACGCGACATCGAGCGGGCAGGGCGGCTCATGGCACAGTTTATCGCCAACTTGGATGCCGGCTTTATGCAGACCATCGAATGGGATGATTTGAAAGAAAAGGATGCTGACCAAGCATGATTCTCCAACAACTCTCCGAAGCCTTTGGTGTCTCCGGTCAGGAAGACGCGGTTCGCAAAATCATCTTGTCGGCCATCAAAGACCACGCCACCGACATTCGCATCGACCCCATGGGCAGTATTACCGCCTTCAAGAAAGGTACATCGCGTAATCGTCCCCGCGTTATGCTCGCCGCTCACATGGATGAAATCGGCTTTATGGTCACGGGGATTGGTGGCGATGGACTCATCAAGTTCACCAATATCGGCGGCATCGACGAACGCATCCTGCCGGCTCTGCGCGTCAAAATTGGCGAGAATGCGGTCCCCGGTGTCATCATCTGGACGCCCATCCACAAATCCAGCGGCCAGAATACCCCCCTCAAAGTGAGTGACCTCCGCATCGACATCGGAGCGAACAGCAAAGATGAGGTCAACGGTAAGGTCAAATTAGGGGATCGCATCGTTTTCGACAGCCAGTACATGGAAATCGGCAGCAAAATGCTGCGCGGCAAAGCCTTCGATGATCGTGTCGGTTGCTCCCTCCTCATCGACATTCTTCAATCCGGTCCCTATCCCGTAGATATTCTCGCGGCCTTCACCGTTCAGGAAGAAATTGGTTTGCGTGGGGCAAAAGTTGCCGCCCAGCGCCTCAATCCGGATGTTGCCATCGCCCTCGAAGGCACAACCGCCAATGACCTGCCCAATCCGCATGCCGAACCCGACGATGACATCACAGCCAATCCAGCCTGCAAACTAGGCGATGGCCCCGTGCTCACCGTCATGGATGCCCGCCTCATCGTTCCGCCCGGTCTGCTCGGCTTCCTGCGTTCCACCGCCAGCAAGCACGACATTCCCTATCAGCTCAAAACCCAACCCGGCGGTGGCACCGATGCCGGAGCTATTCATCTCACCAATGCTGGTGTGCCTTCAGCCGTCATTTCGCTGCCCTGCCGCTACATCCACAGCCCTATGGCCTATCTGAATCGTGACGACTACGAAAACACCCTGCGCCTGCTCAAAGCCGCCCTCACCGATCTCAAATGGGACGTGCTCAGATGAGGCGGCTTCACTATCACCTGCTCGATGTATTCACCAACCAGCGCTACGGTGGGAATCAACTCGCGGTATTCACCAACGGTCGCGGCCTTTCCACCGAAACCATGCAGCGCATCGCCAAAGAGTTGAACCTCTCCGAAACAACCTTTATCTTCCCGCCGGAAAATCCAGCCAACGACTGGAAGGTGCGCATCTTCACACCAGCCATCGAACTACCGATGGCCGGACATCCCACCATCGGCACATCCTTCGTTCTCGCCCGTGAACACATGGTCGCTGTTTCCGAGTCGCAGCCTACCATCCGCCTTGAAGAAGGCGTTGGCGTCATCCCTGTGACCTTTCAATTTGCGGCAGGCAAGCCCTCCATCATCCAAATGCAGCAGCGCCTGCCCGTCTACACACCGGAATTCACCGATCGTCAGCTTGCGGCGGAACTGCTTTCGCTCACCCCTGCCGATCTAGCCGACTATCCCGTACAGGAAATATCCTGCGGCGTGCCTTTCCTCTTTATTCCGGTCAAAACCCTCGCCGCTGTCCAGCAGATCAAATTCCGCACAGACATCTGGGAACGTGCCCGCAGTCAATACGGCCACTTCTTCGCTTTCACCACCGAAACCTTAGAACCTGCTTCCACCGTTCATTCACGGATGTTCGCTCCTGCCATGGGCATTTCGGAAGATCCCGCCACCGGTGCCGCCAGCGGCCCGCTGGGTTGCTATCTCGTCAAGTACGGTTTCGTCAACGCCAACCCCGCCCATATCATCAGCGAACAGGGTTTCGAACTGGGTCGTCCCAGCTATATCCACATCGAAATCCGCCAGTCAGCAGGGGAGATCGATTTTGTTGGCGTCGGCGGTGAATCCGTCTACATGGGTGAGGGTAGTCTTGAAATTGATTAACGCACTGTTCAGGCTCACAAAACCATTTCGCTTTTTCATGGAGTTGAACTGATGAAAGAATTGATTCGCAAACTGGTCGAGGCGTGGGGGCCGTCCGGTTATGAACATAATGTCCGCGAGATCATCCGTGCCGAAGTGGCCGATCTGGCTGATGAAATCACTGTAGACCCTCTCGGTAACCTCATCTGCCGTGTCGGGCAGGGCGGTACACGTGTCATGATCGCCGCCCACATGGACGAGATCGGTGTCATGGCAACCTTCGAGGAGAAGAACAGCGGTTACCTCCGCTTCACCAACATCGGCGGTCTGCTCAATACCACCCTCATGGGGCATCGTGTCCGCTTCGAGAACGGCACAATCGGTGTCATCGGCGCGCCCGATATGTTCGGTGCCAGCCGTACCACCGCCCCCGATCTCGATGAATTCTATATCGATGTCAGTGATGGGAACGGCAATGGCAAAGTCACCGCCGGTACGCCCGCCACCTTCTGGCGTCCGATGGAAGAGCGTGGCTCGCGTCTTATCGCCAAATCAATGGATGACCGCATTGGTTGTGTCGTCGCCATCGAGGCCATGCGTCGCCTCAAGCAGTCCAAAAAGAAAAAGCTTGCCAACGAAGTCTATTTTGTCTTCACCGTACAGGAAGAAGTCGGTCTGCGTGGTGCGCGCCCTGCCGCCTATTCGGTTGATCCTGCCGTCGCCATCGCCCTCGATGTGACCAGCAGCGGCGACATGCTCAAGAATCCCAAAATGGCCATCAAGCTTGGCGGTGGCGCTGCCATCAAGGTGCATGATAGCGGCCTCGTCGTGCCGCCTGCGCTTGTCGATTGGATGGTCAAGCGTGCCGAAGCTGATAAAATCCCCTATCAGCTTGAATTACTCACCCTTGGCACCACCGACTCAGCCGGTATTCAGGTGTCTCGTGCCGGTGTCCCCAGCGGTGCCATCTCCATCCCCTGCCGCTATGTTCACACCACCAGCGAAACCGTCGACATCAACGATGTCGAAGCCTGTATCGCGCTTTTGGCCGCTCTTGTCAGCCGCCCCATCGAACTCTAATCACATTTACCTCACAGGACAGGTTTGCCGCCTGTCCTGTGCGCCCTCACCCTACTCAATACGTCACAGCTCGTAGTTGCTCAATCACCAGATACCCATCAAGGTTGTCACCCCCGACAGCCCCATCCGCTGCCGGTTGCAGCCGCACCCCGTCCCACCATTGATAAACACTCACCACAAATTGGTATTCCCCGCCGGGGAGCGGGTTGGGCAGCTTCAGCGTGCGGAAGTCTTCATAGTAACGGCCAGCTTCCCACGCGCTCGTTTGATTCGGCGTATCCGTTGCCTGCGCTGGCCCGTCCGCCTGTGCCACGATTTGCCCGTATGAGTCAATCACTGCCACGCTGATGCTGTAATCCACCTCCACCCGTTCATCAACCGACCACCACAGCTTGACCGGAATGGTTTGGTTCTCGTGCAGCGCGCTCAGGTTCGGTGGCAGTTCAACCCCGTTCAGCCGCATCGCCTCCCCGAATCGCGTCCCTTCCCACGACGGTGGCCCTTCGTACAACCGCGTCAGGAAAAACCACGGTCCCACGAAGATCGATGCCTTGCGCCCATTCTCAATCTCCGCCAGTAAGTCCTCGTCATGCCCCCAACCATTATTGGAAACATACCACACCCGTGCCGCCTCCCCCGGCTCATCCACAATCGGCAGATGCCCCGCCGGGAAGTACTGCGGCAGGAAATAATCCCAACCGGTTGGCTCTCCACAGGTACACTGCGGATCAATGATGATCACATCGCCGGGGCGTAAATGGGCTGCCAGCCACTTGAACGAATCGCGAAACGGGGGAGAAGTGGTGACAGCCATCCGGTATTGATCCCAATCCACCGGCGACAGAGGCAGCGCCAGCAGCCCCACAATCGCGAACGGATACAGCAGTCGTGGCAGAGCACGTCCTGCATACCCCACCACGAGCGCGGTTCCCAGCAGCACCCACCACATATAACGCGGCTTCATAAACTCGTTGCTCTCGGCCAACACATACATCATAGCAGGTACGATCAGCCACACCGCGAGGATGACACCCACACGCCGTTCTCGTGCTTGCCGGATATACAGCATAACCCCCGTGACCACACACGCCACCAGCACCCCCACGAACACATATGAACCCCCAAAATCACGGAAAATATCAGCCATGCTCTGCAAAATAGGCGGCTTAGGAATGACCATGACTTCCAAACGCTGTTCCGCGTTCGCCCAGAAGCTCGGCAGAATCGGTAGCATCAACACCACGCTTGTCAGCCCCACGCCGATCCAGCGTACAATCAGTCGCGGCCTCAACAGCACCACCACGCCGCTCACAAACGCGATGAAAATTGCGCTGGTATAACTGGTGTAAAACAACCCGGCCAGCGTAACCGCCACCAGCAGCCCGCGCTGCCATGTCGGTCTCCGCAGCCACCGCAGCATCATCCACAGCGCCAGCGCCCCCAATGCCAGCAGCATCCCGTAAGCCCGCACATCCACACCCGCGAAGATGCCATAGGCCATCACCGTATAGGTACTTGCAGCGATGACTGCGCCTCGTTCCCGTTGCTCTCCTGTACCCCCCAACAGGAGCAGCGCTGCCCGGTACACAAAGACCAACGTCAGCAGGCTGAACAACACGCTCAGGTAACGTGCCGCTTCCAACGAGTATCCCACGACCTGCTGCCAGCCCCACGTGATCGCACTGAACAACGGCGGCCAATCCGCCGGAACTCGGCTCATCGCTCCTTCGAATGTTCCCTGTACATGCCATACCGACCAAATTTCATCCGGCCACTCAACAAACTCAACCAGATGCTGGCTGCGCAGGAACCCCGCCACCAGTAGCAGCAATACCAGAATACGGATCTGTTTCATAATCGATATTTTGGCGGATAATTGAACTGAAAATTGTTCCATGTTTGTGTTATAGTATCCGCAATTCGGTGCGCGCTAGGTTGTGTTGTTTGCATTTGCGTCACTTTTGTTATCACCTTAGAATTTAATAATCATTCCG
>JAFLCH010000134.1 GCA_017303775.1 Anaerolineae bacterium
GGCCTCAAAGAAGGAATCGCCGTCCGCCCACCGGGTATCGGTGAACTGTTCTGGCTAGAAGCTCCCTTATCCCTCATCGGATTGCTCGGCCTCATGCAGCGCCGTTTCTGGTCATGGCACCGCCTCCTCATCCCCCTTATCATTATCCTTTGGGGCATCACCTTTCCCATCTCCGCCAGCCTCACCAACGAAGGTACGCCCCACGAAATCCGTTCCTACAACCTCCTGCCGTTGCCCCAGTTCGTCGCCGGTTATGGTCTCTCCCTCATCCTCACCTTGCGTAAGCCTTATCGTTCGCTGGCCTTCGCCGCCTTATCACTTATTGTTATCATCGGACTCCTCTTTACGTGGATGCAGCTCACCTACTTCTTCAACCCCTCGCTTCTCACCACCGAACAACCGGGGCGCGAAGTCTACGAGAACATCGGCCTCCGTCCTGTCCTCCAAATTGTCCAATCGCAAGCGCGGACTTGTGACCTCATCTGGATGGAAACGACCGGCCAGCAGCCCTATATGTACTACATCTTCCTCACGCGCTTCTCCCCACAAGACTTCCAGCAGGCCGCCATCGAAAAGAACACCAACCTCTGGCTGAACATTCGCTGGTTCAACAATATTCGCTTCGGTACCCCGTGGGAAACCACCATCGCCGCCCCCGCGCCACCTCCCTGCGACGGCTTACCCGCGCGCACCTTCTACATCACTCGCCGCGAGAATCTCCCCGCCGGTTGGCAGGATCTCATCCTCCTGCGCAACGACGCTGGTCGCCTGCTCTGGCGCGCTGCCGTCAATCCACCTGCATCCGGTTGATACCCCAAACAAAAAACACCCGCTTCGCAGGTGTTTCATCATTCCGGTTAAAATGTCAGTTCGGTTCTTCAGTCCGCCGCGGCAGCTTTGGTCTCGCTCTTGGTTGTGCTGCTCGTACTGGTGCTGCTGTCCGCAGCCTTGGCCTCGGTCTTGGGAGCTTCGCTCTTATCGCTGTCTTTGCTCTTCACCGGGCTGGTCGCGCTGTTTCGTCCGGCGCTTTTGCTGTCGTTCACATAGAAGCCCGAACCCTTGAAGATGATCCCCGCCGCCTGTACCACACGCACAACCTTCTGGCCGGTCTCAGGGTCAACCTTCAGCGGGTCATCCAGAAATTTTTGTTGTATGTCAAACGTTGTGCCGTCTTCGCGGCGATAGGTATATAAAGGCATAGACTTCCCACCTCAGTCTCGAACATTCACAAGCCTTTCCTATCATACAACAATTTCTAGCACTGTCTACAGGCGACTGCTAATCTCTTATACGACTCATATACGGAGTTAGTCTGCCGTTCAGCCAGACTTTCCCTCCGAATTTCTAGACACTCTGTTCAGTGTTATAATCCGCGCCAGTAAATCGTGAAATAGGAGGTGGTCGGATGGCCGTCACCCTGTCGCCAGTCAGCGCCGATAAAGTGTCAGCGCCGGAATATTTGGTTCTCAAGAACCCTGTCACCGGTGAGGTCATCGGCCAAACCCCCATTTATTCTGCCGAAGCCGTGCAGCAGGTCGCTGCTCGTGCTCGCGCCGCCTTCCCTGCTTGGGCTGCCCGTCCTGTCAAAGAACGCGCCGCCCTCGTTCGCGGTTGGGCAGACTTGCTCTGGGCGGAACAAAAAAGCGTCATCCAGCACATCCGCCGTGAAACTGGCAAAACTGATCTTGGCGCATGGGAAGAAGTTGTCGTCATCGACAACACCGTCGCCTACTACACCCATAACGCCGAACGCTTCCTCAAACCCCAAACCCGCCGCGCCACCATCCCTATCCGCCATCGCGCCCGCCTTTACTACAAACCCTATGGCGTTGCTGGTTTCATCACCCCATGGAACTACCCGCTGCTCAACGCCTTTCAAGATCTGATTCCTGCCCTCATCGCTGGTAATACGGTTCTGCTCAAGCCCAGCGAACTCACGCCGCTTGTTGCCATCTACATCGTCCAACTCATGCACCAATCCGGCATCCCTGAAGATGTCATCCAGATCGTCACCGGTGACGGGCATACGGGTGCGGCGCTTGTCGATGTTGTCGATTACATTGCTTTCACCGGTAGTACTGCGGTTGGCCGTCGCATCGCTGTCCGTGCCGCTGAACGCCTCATCCCATGCAGCCTCGAACTGGGTGGCAAAGATCCCTTCATCGTCCTCAACGATGCCAATCTCGAACTTGCCGCTGCCGAGGCTCTTGTCGGCGCTGTTACCGAGAACGCTGGTCAAGTCTGCATCTCCACCGAGCGCGTCTATGTCGAATCCGGCATCTACGACGCTTTCATCGACAAAGTGAAAACCCTCGCCAATCAAATTACGATTGGCAGCGGAGATGGCTTTGATGTCAACGTCGGCAGCCTCACCAGCGAACGCGAACTCCACCGGGTCGAAGCGCAGGTCAAGGATGCCGTCGAGAAGGGCGCGAAGCTCATCTGGGGCGGTCAGCGTCGTCCGGATCTCGGCCCGCTCTTCATCGAACCCATTATCCTCACTGATGTCACCCACGATATGAGCGTCATGCGTGACGAAACCTTCGGCCCCATCCTCCCCATCATGCGCGTCAAAGATGCCGACGAAGCCATCCGCCTCGCCAACGACAGCGAGTACGGTCTTTCCGCTGCCATCATGACCGGCGACCTCCGGCGCGGCGAACAGCTTGCCACCCGCCTCGAAAGTGGCGATGTCCACGTCAACATCACCCACTGGATTTTTGGTACGCCCTCACTCCCGATGGGCGGTGTCAAGAACAGCGGTGTCGGTCGCCGCAATGGTCCTGAAGGCATCCTGCGCTTCGTCCGTCCCCAATCCATCCTCGTCGACAATCAACTCTTGCAGCGTCCCAGCCTCTCACGTATCGATGCCTTGACCATGCGCGGCGCGCTGCTTCTGCGTGCCATCCGTCGTGCTGTTCCCTTCTTGCGTGTTTGATGCCGTCTGCCCAAATGCGCCGTTTAATGTTAAAATTCCCATTTGGTTTCCGTATCGGGCGGGGTCTTTAGCACAACCCCGTCTGCCCATTCACGTTGCATATGAGGACTCCTGAAGGAGCTTTTCCGATGTTAAAACGAGTCTTATTGTTTTTCATGCTGCTGCTGTTAGGGACGGGGATTGTCTCCACCCTCGCGCAGGATACGCCCGCTCCGCTCAACGCCGCTCTAGCCGACCTGAGCGCTCGTGTCGGACGGACGGTGAGCCTCTCGGAAGTCGAGAAGTGGACGTTCCTTCAGAGCAGTTACCCATCGCCTGCTCTCGGTTGCCCTCAACCCGGTGTCAGCTATCTTGATGTCGTCACCGGCGGCTTCCAGTTCATCATTACCTTTGCCGGTACCGAATACGATTATCGTGTATCCAACGACCAGAGCATCGTTATCCTCTGTGGCACAGCCCCCGCTCCAGCTTCAACACCCGTTTGCCCCCCACCGGATGATCCGGCCTATCTGCTTCCACGCCTCTCCATCGGCGCACAAGCCCGTGTTGTCGCTGGTGATCTGCCTAACCTCCTGCGCGATCAACCCGGCAGCAGTGGTCAGCTTCTTGGTGAAATCCCGCCGGGGCAGGTCTTCGTCGTACAGGACGGCCCGCGTTGCAGCTTCTTGGATAAAATCATTTGGTGGCAGGTCAACTTCAACGGCTTGATCGGCTGGACCGCCGAAGGGCAGGACGGTGATTACTGGCTGGAACCGCTTGATCTCGCCCTCACCCCCACGCCCACCGCCATTCCTGACCCACAGCCCATCAGATCCAGCAACGCGGCGGCGGTTCAGCAGTTATATAGTGTTGAAGCCTTCGGCGCTCTTTTCCTCAATGATCGTCAATTTGTCGTTGGCGCGGCGGATGGCACCGTCAGCCTCATTGACTATCGCACCAACGCCACCTTACAGCAGGTGCAAGCCCATACAGCCCCGGTCACCAGCGTCGCGGTTGGGGTCAACGCTGCTGCCTTTATCACCTATATCGCCACCGCCAGTGCTGAGGGTCAAATTCGCCTCTGGGATGTCGATGCTTCAGACTTCGCACTCCGCCAAATTGCAGAACTCACCGGACATACCAGCGCGGTCACTGCCTTGACGTTCTCCAACCGTACCGACTTGCTGATCTCTGGCGGCGAAGATGGCAGCGTGCGTCTCTGGAATGTCAGCGATGGCACACCCCTTGCCACCCTCGGCGGACACACCGCCCCTGTGGTCAACGTCGCCATCAGCACCACCGCCATCATCTCGCGTGATAGCACCGGTCGCACCATCGTCTGGGGAGTTCCCACCGGTCTTGCCGGCTGAAACGCTTGCATGGATCGTCACAACAGGTTAATGTTTTGATGCCGGTTGTGATCACTCGTTTTCATTCATAGGTCAAGGCAGTGCGGGTCGCAAGACTGGCCTGCCTGTCCCTTGTCGCAGCCGGAAATCGCTTGCCACACACGGGGGATGAACGCGAATGGCCTTGCCACAACCACCCAAGCTGCTCTACCAGACCACGCTGCAACGGCGTCCCTATTTTCGGCGTGCGCTTCTTTCCTTACTCGGCCTGCTCACTGGCTTGATCGCCCTCTACACGGTCCATGAAGCCGACGCGCAGGGTACGCTTCCAGCCGGGTTATGGCTTCCCGGCATCCTCGTCGCCCTTATCTTCACCCTCTTCTTCGCCCTCCGCTTCCTCATCCAGTTTATCCGCTGGCTCACCAGCCGCGACGAAAACCTGCGCCTCTATAACAAAGGCATCGTCTGGCAGCGGGGTGCTGAAACGCTCCAATATGGCTGGCAGTCCATCCGTACCTTCCGCGAAGGCCGCCGCGCCGTCATCCTCACCCTCAAAGACGGTGAAAAACTCCACTTCAACCGTAAATATGGTGATCTCGCCCGCATCGCCGCCATCATTCGCCCTTACGCGGCGCGCGTCACCGGTGTCTACATGGCTCGTGCCATCCGTGAAGAAAAACCCGTCAAAATTCATTCCAAAGTGGTTGTTTGGCCGGGTGGGGTAGAAATCAACAATCATGAAATCCCGTGGGCGCTGCTCGAAGTTCGCCTCATCAATCGCAAGCTCACCTTTTACCGCCGCTCCGAATCCGGCAAGTTCCAGCAGGTACAGGCCTTTGATATTCAATCGGTCGATAATGTCGGCGGCTTCTTGGAACTCGCCCTCTCTACCATCAAGAACCACCAGCGCGAACGCTACGGAGTCTGACCAATGTCCGCGCCGGTCATCAGCCGTCATCGCCTCCCGCGCCCTTACCGCTGCGGCTTGGTCGTGCTGTGGCTCCTGCCCATATTGCTGCTTTTAGCCGCTTTCTGGATCGGGCGTGGCCCCGGCCTCCATCTCTTCGACCCGCGTCTCTGGTTGCCGCTCTTGCTCATGGGCTTGCCTGCCCTCTACATCTGGCACGAAGGGGTTGATGTCCTGCCTGATGGACTGCGCATCCGTGTGCATTGGCCGCGCTATCGTTCCTATGCCGAACTCGACAACTGGCATCTTGATACCCGTCAAGGGCGCCGCCTGCTCACTGTGTGGGATCGCGATAATCACAAAGTGCTCGAAGTGCATAGCGCCCACCTCACCGATCTCCCTCGTCTGCTCCAATCGCTCAAGGCCAACCTCCGCCCTCGCAGCTGGCCGTACTAACTCGCTCCAATTCGTGAATGTTTGCAAGCGGTTGGCATTCGTTTACGCGACGTTTCATCAAGGTCTTCGGTGTTCGTGGTCAATATGGCTGAGGCTGAAGTTCAGTCAGAGTCAAGACTTAAGCGGATCGGTAAGTCGGCGTCAGGATGAGCAGGGCTGAAGCTGGAAAAATAGCGCGGCAGGGCGAAGGGCGAGCCAGCCATGAACAACTGCCGCCATCGGGTAAAACCCGCGTCGCCATGCTGTGTGACTTCCGCCAGTAGGTCGATTGCGACCGGATCGTCTTCGTTATACCACTCATCCCAACAGAGCATTTCGGTCTTGTTGAGAGCGGCGAGGTCTTGCATGAGCCGGCTCTGGATAAAAGGGAAACCGTTGATGGGCAGATCGGGAATGATGCAAAATAGTTCCGGTTGCACCTGCCCGCTGCGCGCCATCTGCCACGCTAAGCCACCGACCACAAAACGGTCACGCGGGAGATCAAAAACATTAATGTCCAGACGCGCAGGCATTTCCGAATCCCATAGAATCCATGCTGTGCCATCCCAATATTCAACGACGACGTGATCCATGTATACACCGGGGATTAGGTAATTGGCGAACCCATGCCTCGCCCGCGCAGCGATGCCGAAATGCCGGAGGATGGAGACAGCGAGCAGTGTAAAATCGCGGCAGCAGCCGATGAACCGCTGTTCCGGCGAACGGGTTTGATCGAGCGGGCTGTTGTCTAGCTCCAGCAGGCGGCGCAAGATAGCGCTGGCGTAGCGGGTATCGATTTCGGTGGTGCGTTCCGGCGGATAGTTATAGAGATGGCGCTCGGCAACATAATGCAGGATTAAGCCCTGCACGATATGGCTGAGATCCGCGGGAGTATGCGGCAGCGCATCATACAGATAGGCAAAGGCGACAGGATCGGTGACGGAACTCTGGGTAGCGTAATACTCTTGGGGTCTTTCGATGGACATATCCGACCTCCATAGTTAGGCTGTTAAAACGAGTGTATGCGAAATTTTGTTCGTATGCAACTTCACTTACAGACTCCAGAAACACATCCCGGAGCCTGTAAGTGGAATAAACGCTTAAGAGAGGATTTCAAAGGTGCGGATGCTTTGCTCGAAGATGGGCAAAACGGATTCAAAGCGTTCCGGTGTTGTTGTGAACCCAATCACATAGAGTATGCCGGCATCAATGATATAGTATTGGAGTTGGCGGACAGTGCCGATGCCTGCATCGGTATCAAGCACGACCCGTCCGACCTTCCCCCATTTTTCTAGCTCAACAATATCTTGCTCGACAATCACCGCAACGCTCGGCAGTTGGTCTACGAGCAAGTCCATCACGAATTCGATATTGAAGTTGAACCCTAAAGCTTGCTGAACAATTACCAGATTATCTACCGATCCATTGATCGCGCTGGCGGTATCAAACAGGATCAGGCTAAAGGCGTTGGGGTTCAGCTCAAGGTACTGCGCCGCAAACTCGAAATCGCTGCCCAACGCGCGCAGCATATTAGCGACTTCGCCAATATCAGACCCGAAGCTGGTACCGATGTAGGTCAAAGGCAGTTGAATGGCAACGCCATTGCCGAGGAACCGCTCCCAACCCGGTGGTATCTTTTCAGTGACAGTGGTGGCGGTTGGAACCGGGATAGTCGTGGGGGCAATTGCGACAGCGGTAACAGCGCCAGTGGGTTCAGCAGCGGCAGCGGTGACGGTGTAAATGGCCTGCGCCGCGCCGGTGGCATAAGCTTCGGTTTGAAGGGCGGAAGCAGTGCTGGCGACCGCTGTGAAACCTGCTGCATCCGTCGCCAGATACTTGGATACAACGGTCGCTTGCGCCACAGCAGCCTGTGTGAGGAGATTAGCCTGCGCGGTGGCGGCCGCGTTTTCGGCTTCAGCGAGTGCATTGGCTTGTGCAGTAGCGGCCGCATTCTCGGCCTCAATGAGCGCACCAGCTTGCGCGGTGGCGGCCACGTTTTCGGCTTCAGCGAGTGCATTGGCTTGCGCAGTAGCGGCAGCGTTTTCAGCCTCAGCGAGCGCATGAGCTTGTGCGGTGGCGGCGATATTCTCAGCCAGTGAGAGCGCATTAGCCTGTGCCGTGGCAGCAGCATTTTCGGCCTGCGCGAGGGCGCTAGCTTGCGCGGCGGCGGCTTCGGTCTGCGCAGCTTCCAACGTGCTCACCGCAGCGGTGGCACGGGCATCGAGTTCCGTGGCTTGAGCGACAGCGGTAGACTGTGCCTGAGTCAGACGATCCTGCGTTTGATTTGCGGTTTGCAACTGAAGGACGCCAAAAATGAGGGCAACCAGCAGTGCACCAACCAGCACGATGATGCTATTCCGATTGTTCACGGTTCAGTACCTTATTTGTTTCACATACTTGTATCTTACCGCATTCAATAGGATGACGATACTCAAACGGAAGGCAGTGTCATCGGCATCTTGAAGGCTGCCACGAGCGCCGGACTGCGGAAGGTGATGATGTCGGCGATACGATCCTCATGAAGGGTGAGCACCTGAATGCCGTAGGCCTGATGCACGGCGGTTTCCGCAGCGCGATAGAGCGCGAAGGCCGGTTGTCCATTGGCGTGGGTGGGGAGCAATCGCCAGCGTCCGGCGGCCTCCCCGCTGAAGATGGTGCGCTCGACCAGCGCGGCGATGGTTTCTCGCCCCTGATACCACGACGGAATCGGCGGCATGCTGAAGGTAGCATCATCTTTGAGGAGTCGGGTGAGTCCCTCGACATCAGCCGCCTCCCACGCGCGGATGTAGTCTTGCAATCGCGTGAACTGTTGCGAGTCGGGTGGGTGACTGAGGGCGGGCGGAGCACTCGCGAGTGCTCCGCGGGCACGATGCAGCGCGCTTTTGACGGCAGAAACGGTGACCCCTAGAAAATCTGCCACTTCATCCGCCCGCCAATCAAGTACATCGCGCAGGATGAGGATAGCGCGCTGGCGGGGCGGCAGCAGGTGCAAGGCCGCGATAAAAGCGAGGGCGATATTCTCGCGGGTGGTGAAGGCGGAATCCGCTTGGTCTTCGTCGAAGAGCAGCCATTCATCCGGGAACGGTTCCAACCAGATGGGTTCCATGACTGAAGGTGGGATCGGCTGGCTGAGGTCGGAAGCGTCTTGGTGGGTGATGGGTACTGCGCGGCGGGTACGCTTCCGCAGGGCGTCCAAGCAGGCATGCGTGGCAATTTTGTAGAGCCATGCGCGCAGATGCGCCGGTTCACGTAGGCTCTCGCGGCTGCGCCATGCGCGCAGGAAGGTTTCCTGCACCATATCCTCAGCATCTTGCAGCGACCCCATCAAGCGGTAGCAGTGAACCTTGAGTTCACGGCGGTAGGCTTCGACCAATCCGCCAAATTGTTCTTGTGGGAGGGCATCGAGTGGCGGCTGCATGTGCGCATCCTTTTAACGAGCCAATTCGTCATACACATAACGCAAATGACTACAGTTCATCAAGGAGCATAAACGATGAAGGTTTTTAGCGCCACCAGCCGCATAATATCAACCCCAGAAAAATTGTGGTCTATTTTGGTAGATGCCTCTCTCTATCCGCTTTGGGATCCGGGCGTAATACGTATCGAAGGACAAATTGCTGCCGGAAATAGGATTGTGGCATATAACAGAATCAACCCTAATCGCGCGTTCCCCGCCAGAGTGACCGGATTTGTGGTTGGCGAGCGTATGACTTGGACGGGTGGGATGCCATTGGGGTTATTCAAAGGTGTACGCACCTTCAGCCTGAAGCCTAATAGCGACGGTAGTGTGGATTTTACCCTGCACGAGGCTTTCAGCGGGCCGCTGTTGCCCTTGATTGGCAGCACGATACCGGATATGACGACATCTTTTCAAGATGCGGTCGCCGGTATGAAACGTTATGCTGAACGCAATTGAGGTCATATTTGTATGATGTGTCTAGTTAGTCATTAATCGTATGGTAACTCAAGGAAGGAAATAAACATGAGTGGCGAACAGGGAAAAGGTGACGGGACGCAGGCCAATCCATGGGTGTTGCAGACGCCGCCGGGGACATCCGGGTACACGATTTACCGCGATGAGACGCTGAACCCGCCAGCGCTGGTGTGTAAAGTGGGGACGACGACGCTCCTCTATGATCTGCGCTGCATCAACGACCTGCACCAGATGTTGAAGGCGCGGGGTGATTGGATGGAACTGGGCAGCGCGGATGAGCAAAAGCCCGCCAAAGAGGATACCGTGGAGGCGTGGGGACGTTCGCCGGATAACCCCATCGGCGGCTGGTACGGCCTGAAAAAAGGTTTGCGTGGACGCTTCGGCATGTATATCCCGCCCGTGTTAGAAGTGCTGGGGCTGGCGGAAGTGGAGCACAAGCCCAAAGGCAACCGGATGCGCGCCCTCTGACGTTGGTCAATTAGGTGAAGGGTTCAAGGGTGTAAGTCAGCGAGTCGACACGTCCATCGGGGAAATCCAGTTGGGCGATGTGGCAGCAGGATGACCTCGACTTCGAGTTCAAACACGGCGGGGTCGAGGTACCAACTCGCGTCTAGCGTATATGCGTGCGCGACGTTGGCTTCCAAAGGTTCGTTCTGCCAAACCTTCATGCTATCTGGTGGTTACTCCCTTCCGGACGCTTCAGTGCTGACGATATAGATTGCTCCTATTCGCACAGCTCGGCCTGCCGGGGCGAAATTAAAGAGGCAGCCCGCGTACGAATCACCCCTGAATTTGATACAATTATTCACACAGGGAATTACACGACATTCCATTCTAAATGGGTATAACAAATGGGTGAGAATTCTGAGGGCTTAGGCACCCTTTCACATACAGGAGCAATCACATGACATTCACTTCACATACGGTTCAGGCCAACGGTATCACGCAGCATTATTACCGCAGCGGTGGGGACAAGCCGCCGCTCCTGCTGCTGCACGGCTTCACCGATGACGGGTCGAACTGGTTGCCTGTAGCCGGGACGCTCGCGGCGGACTATGACCTGATCGCGCCGGACGCGCGCGGTCATGGACAATCGGCGCGCATCGCCGATATTGGCTTCAGCAACGAAGCGTTGGCGGAAGACGCATCCGGATTGATCGCAGCGCTGGGGCTGGAACGGCCAGCCGTGCTAGGGCACTCCATGGGCGGGTTCACGGCCATGATTCTGGCGGCGCGTCATCCCCAGCAGGTCGGCTGCCTGCTCCTCGAAGACCCGCCCCTTTCGCTTCCACCCACGCCAGAAATGGAAGCGGCGCGCCCCGAAGGGATGCGCCAATGGATGGAACATGTGCGCGGGTTACAAAGCATGGCGCTTGAAGACATGATCGCCGGTGAACAGAGCCGCTCACCCCGCTGGAG
>JAFLCH010000135.1 GCA_017303775.1 Anaerolineae bacterium
CCTCACCGAGAAAGATGTCACCGGCGGCAGCGCATGGACGCGCTTCTTCACCCAACTGACCAGCGCCATCCGCATCGACTTCGACGGGCAAACCCTCAACCTCACACAGGTGCTCAACAAGCTGCACGAGCCGGATCGGGAGGTGCGCCAGCGCGCGCAGGCCGCCGTCACCGAAGCCCTCAAGAGCAAATCGATGGAACTGACCTATATCTTCAACGTCTTGGCGGCGGATAAAGCCTCGGATGATAAGCTGCGCGCTTATCCCTCGTGGATTTCCTCCCGCAACCTCTCCAACAAAGCGCCCGATGAAGTGGTCGAAGCCCTGATCGGCGCAGTCACCAGCCACTACGATCTGGTCGCCCGTCATTACAACCTCAAGCGCGAACTGTTGGGGCTGGACGAACTCGCCGACTATGACCGCTACGCCCCCCTCAAACTCAAGGAAAGCGATGCTTTCTACACGTGGGAAGAAGCCAAAAGCATCGTGCTCAAAGCCTTCAGCGCCTTCAGCCCCCGCGTCGCCGAAATCGCCCAACGCTTCTTCGACGAAAACTGGATTCACGCGCCAGTCCTGCCCAGCAAGCGCGGCGGCGCGTTCTGTGCCTCGTCCGTCCCATCGGCCCATCCCTTCGTGCTGGTGAACTTCGAAGGCAAAGCCCGCGATGTCCAGACTCTGGCGCACGAACTGGGGCATGGCGTTCATGGCTATCTGGCGTCGGAAGCGCAGGGTTTGTTCGGCATGCACACCCCGCTGACCACCGCCGAAATGGCCTCCACCTTTGGCGAAATGCTGGTCTTCACCGACCTCATGAGCAAAGAGTCGGACGCCGAAGTGCGCTTGGGGATGCTCGCCCAGAAGATCGAAGACACCTTCGCCACCGTCTTCCGTCAGATTTCGATGAACCGCTTCGAGGATGCGCTGCACACCGCCCGCCGCACCGAAGGCGAACTGACCACCGACCGCATCAACGAACTCTGGCATCAGAGCCAGCAGGCCATGTTCGGCGACAGTGTGCGCCTGACCGAAAATTACAGCCGCTGGTGGAGCTATATTCCCCACTTCCTGCACACCCCCGGTTATGTCTACGCCTATTCCTTCGGCGAACTGCTGGTGTTGGCGCTCTTCAATCTCTATCGTGAACAGGGCGAGTCATTCGTGCCGCGTTTCATTGATGTGCTGGCCGCCGGCGACAGCGACTGGCCGCAGAACATTCTGGCGAAAGTGGGGGTCGATCTGAGCGACCTGAACTTCTGGAATCAAGGACTGGAACAGATTAAACTGCTGGTCGAACAGGAAGAAGCGCTCGCCGCCGAAGTCCGTCGCAGCCGTTAAATCGTTGTTGAGGTGATGAGCGGGGGCGGTTCTAGGCCGTCCCCGAAATGATAATTTGATCAATTGAACAGGAGCATCCATTTTGAAACGAGCACTTTTAACTGTGCTGGGCGTGTTGAGCGCGAGTGTGCTGTTGGCGGCCTGCGCCGGGGCGAATCCCTCGACTGCGGCGCTGCTGGGTACACAGGACGCCGGGGCAACCCAGATCGTGAGCTTGACCAATGACGCGGGGACAGTCGTGGCAATGACCGAAAATGCCCCCACCTTATCGCCCGACCAACTGACCGCCACCGCTGACACAATCGCGACTCGCGCTGTCGAAGCGACGAACGCTGTCGCCACCGTCACCAGCAACGCGGCTACCGCGGTTGTCCTGACGCAAAACGCGCCGCCGACCCCGACCGCGGTTCCGGCTGAACCGATCACCATCGCCCAGTATGAAGCGGCTGCCGACGCCAAAACCCCCACCGAGATTTGCGCCGAAGCCGTTCCCGCCACCTCCCCCGAAAACCGCACCTTCACCGAAGCCGAACAGGTGCTGGAAAGTGGCCTCGATTATCGCGCCATCTTCTGCACGGGTGCGGGGCCGGTCTACATCGACCTGCTCGAAGAACAGACCCCCATCACCGTCAACAACTTTGTCTTTTTGGCCGAACAGGGCTACTACAACAACACCACCTTCCACCGCGTGCTGGAAAGTTTCATGGCGCAGGGTGGTGATCCGGAAGGTACTGGAACGGGCGGGCCGGGTTACCGCTTCGAGGATGAAATTGTGCCGGGGTTGACCTTCGAGGGGCCGGGTAAGCTGGCGATGGCGAACGCCGGGCCGGGGACAAACGGCAGCCAGTTCTTCATCACCACCGCCCCGACTTCCCACCTGAACGGGCTGCACACCATCTTCGGTTTGGTGCTGGAAGGGCAGGCTAATGTCGTCAATATCGACCTGCGCGACCCCTCCACCGCCACCGAACCCGGTGAAACGCTGGATACAGTAGTCATCATCACCGACCCGACCACCGTCAAGACCACTCCCAAGCCCGCGCCGCTGGAAGCCGATGTGGTCGCCGCCTTTGATGGTGTCGATGCCGTCATCACCGAAGAGATCGCCAGCGTGCTGGAGAACCAGAAGTTCACCCAGACCACCGACGAAGTGGTGAGCGCCGCGCCGGAAGCCGCCCAAGAATCGCTTGGAAGCTGGCTGGGAGCGCATAACCACGAATATCGCGTCGGCAGCCTCATCAACAACAAAGCCTGCGACCTCACACAGGTGCAGTTCATGTCCGTCGGCTATTCGCTGGATGCCTTCGCCACCGTGACCGATGCGGTTGAAGCGGCGTCCGATGCAGCCTTCGCTGATGTGGCTGCCGCGCTGGGCTACACCGATCAGCAGACCTCGGCGGATCAGGCCGAACCCATCTACACACAGGAAATCACCGCTTGCGATGCGCCCGCCGTCAAGGCCATGACTTACCGCCAGCGTGGGGCATTCTTGGTCATGGTGGAGGCCACCTTCCCGGCTGACAGCCCCGCCACCGGCCAGATTGGCCGCATCCTGAACGAGTTCGTCTCCCAGCAGATCTACGAACCGTTCCTGACGACGGTGCTCTACAGCGACATTCAATAACGCGCTGTGTAAATCGACCATAAAACATCAGGGGCGAGTCACCACGACTCGCCCCTGATGTTTCTCCTGTTATGGCCTGTCCGGTTATGAACCGGCTGGGTTGCTCACCGATGCCGTCACATCCAGCACAATCGCCGAGAGCTGCGCCTGACGCGCCAAATTGATGGCGTCCGCCAGAATACGCGCTGCTTCTTGTGGGCTGTGGAAGCCGGTGCTGTTCTCCGAAGCCACAAAGTCCCACCGCATCTGGGCGTAACGGTGCAGTTCGCGCGCTTCCGCGAGTTGTTCGTCGGTAGCGCCAGCGTTCTGCGCCACGACAATCGCCGCTATCGCGTCCAGCAGAGCGTCTTCGGTGTCCCGCAGCAGCCCCGCCGTCACGGTCTGAATATCGACTACCCGACTGTAAAGCTCTTCCTCTTCCACGTTGTGGCAGGTCTGGCACGACGCGCTCAGGTTGGTGAGCGGGCTGCGCAGCCAGTGATCGCTGAACTTCTGGCTCCCGACCCGTACATACGGCATGTGGCAGTCCGCGCAGGCCACCCCGGAACGGGCATGAATACCGGTGCTGTACATCTCGTATTCCGGATGCTGCATCTTGAGCAGCGGTGTGCCCGACTCGGCGTGTGTCCAGTCGATATGCCCGACCTCGGTGTAGTAGGTCTGAATATCGTCGATTGATAGGCCGTTCGACCACGGGAAGGTCAGCAGTTTGTCATCACCGGCGAAGTAATACTCAACGTGGCACTGGGCGCACACATACGTCCGCATCTCCTGCCGTGTCGCCTCGGTAACGTCGATGCCGCGCGCCGACATCGCATTGATGAACGCCGGACGGGTGATCGTCAGTTCCATCGTCTGCGGGTTGTGGCAGTCGTGGCATGAACTGCCTGTGTGCAGCTCCTCCGCCAGATCGTTGTAAGGGGTATGGTTGAACGCTTCCCATCCCATTTCAGCGATCAAAACCGGGGCTTCTGCGGCATGACAGTTGGCGCAAGCACCGGGCTGCTGCCGTTCGGTGACGCGCCGGGTTTCCTTCTGGTCGATGAGCGCATAGTAATGACCGCGTTCTTCGTTGTGATCAATGCTGAAGGCATAGCCTGCCCACAGTTGTACCAGCGCCGGATAGCGTTCCAATTTGTCATACGGGTCGGAACCGCCGTAAGGCGTTGTGCCGTAATTTTCCTGCGTCCGCGAGAACATCTCGTAATGTACCGGGAAGTTCTGCCCCCAGACGGACGAATCCAACTCATCCTCACCGATTTCGACGATCCGCAGCGGGGACTGGAGCGCTTCGGTCTGGCGCTGGTTGATATTCACCAGCAGCGCCGCGACGCCAGCCGTGACGAGCGCTGTACCCACCAACAGCAGCGCATAAATGAGAAACTGACGTGACTTTTTCATAGGCTGCACTTCCTTTTATGTTGCTCAGGTCTGTTCCAAATAAAACTATTGTGTGCTGCGATTCTGGTGTCCCACATTCCCGTGGCAATCCACGCAGCGGCGGGATTGATCCTCGTGATAGCCGTAGACTTGGTTGACCAGCGTCGTATGACAGCCGACGCAGTTTTCCTGCACAATGTCGGCGTTATAACCTTTGATCTGGATGACTTCCGGGTAATCGCCGGTGGTGAAAGCCAGCCCGTGGTTAAACCCGTTGATGCCTTTCGTAACCCACTTCCCCAAGAAGTCGTGGGGGGTGTGACAGTCGTTGCAAACGGCAACATTGCGGTGGCTGGAAACACTCCACGCGTCGTACTGATCGCGCATAATGTGGCAGTTCACGCAGGTCTGTGGATCGTTGGAAAGATAGGATGTGCCGCGCGCATACACGAACGTAAAACTGCCTAACCCGATCATGATTCCCATCGCGATCATCAAAAGCCCTCCCATTCCGAGGGCGAACGGAAAGGATCGTGACCGGAATATTCGCGACATAGTCGAACCTCCCTCAAGCGAATACTGCTGCGAAGCCGTTCGTTGGCTCGCAACAGTAAGGAGTTGGCTTTTCTCATGTCACATTAACATATCCGGACGGAGAAAAAATTGACGGGGATCAATTTTGAGGCAGTCAATCAGGCTGGCACGGTATCCTCCACCAGCGTCTTCAGGTAGTCATAGTCGAGGATGTCGATATGCTTGTGCGAACACGCCAGCACCCCCTCTTTTTCCCAGACGGTGAGGGTACGGTTGACGGTTTCGACGGTGGTATTCGCGAATTCGGCCAAATCGCGCTGCGAAAGCGGCACATCGAGCGAGATGTGGCTCGCTTCCTGCTGCCCGAATTTATCGCTCAGTTTCATCAAACAATGCGCGATGCGCCGGTCAACCCGCCGTGTTGCCATGTGTTGAACCCGTTGATGCCCCTCATGGATATGTACAGCCAGCAGGTCAACGATCAGCAAACCGAGTTCGGGGAAGCGAAGGATCAATTTACGCAGCTGCTGCCCGTCGGTGCTGATAATCACGCTGTCTTTGACAGCTTCAATGGTATTGGGATGCGGGTAGGGGGACGACACGGTGAGCAGCCCGAAGATGTCGCCCTCACCGTACAGCTTCAGCGCGAAGGCTTGACCATCCGCACCATAGTTCATCAGGCGTACTCCGCCCGATTGAATGATGTAAAAGGCGCGCATTAAATCCCCACGATGCAGCAGTTGTTCCCCGCCTTTTAGCTCATGTAAATGGCTGATTTCGAGGAGGGCATTCAAGGCTGGCGTGCCGAGCTGATTGAAGGCAGGGATTTTCCTGAACACTGCCGGATCCATACATCGAATCAAATCACACCTCCTTTTGAACAACCGGGATTCAAACGCACGGATTCGACTATGACAGGATGGCGCGTTTATGGAAAGTGACGACAGGCGTTGTTGCGGTGGCAGAATGTCACTTTAACTCTAAAGCGAAAGAGATGACCACTCTGTCCGAATGATCATCTCTTTGTGAAAAGTGGCGGATTAGCAACCGGCGTTCAGTGTGTATGTCCATTCGCGGTTATTGTCACCGCTCACGGTTTCAGCCACTGCGCCGTCCGGGTTGACGCGGACAACCAGTTTGTGTTGTTCGCCAACATAGGTCGTCACCGTCAGGAACATCCCACCGACGTTGATGGTCTGTCCGGCGTTGATCGGGCCGAACGCGCCGCTGGTCGAGGCGGTCACCTGTCCGCTGGCGACGTGAATATCCTGAATGGAGATCGACCCACCGTTTGTCGTCGCCGCGCTGCCCAGATTGGCGATGTCCATAGTGATGGCAACCGTTTGACCACAGGTGAACGGAATATCCGGGCTGAGGCCGACATTCCCCAGAACCAGATTCGCGGTTGTTGCCGGGGCAGCCGTTGCCGGGATAGCTGTCGGCTGCGGTGTTGCTGTCGGTGCGGGTGGCGGCGGGCCAGCGTCAACCTGTAGTGAACCCGGATCGACCGACGGGCTGGTGAACGAAGCGAAGACCCAACCGGTGCCGTTGTAATACTTGATCTTGAACCACTGTCCGTCCGGTGACCGCGCCAGCAGTTCTGCCGTATCGTTGGCCGCCAGACTGCCGATAGGCGGGTTGAAGATCGTACCGGGGCCGCTGCGGACATTAATACCCTGATTGATGGTGACATAGGGCACACTGGGGGTACTGGTCGCCGCCGGTGGTGGCGGATTGGTAGGCGCAGGCGGGTTCGTTGGCGCGCTTGTCGGTTGTGCTTGTTGGCTGCCCGTGGTCGGTGTGCTCTGGCCGCCACTGCTGGTGGTGGCCTGTGTCGTAGCCGTCGGCGAAGGCTGTGTCGAAATCACGTTGATCGTCACCGGTACCGGCACACTGCTCGACCCATCCGCGCGGAAGGCCACCACATCAATCGTGTGCTGCCCCACGCCGCTGGCCTGCCAGCTTTGCGCGATGCTGAAGCTGGGCGCGCCGCCGGGATTAGGTGATTCCAAGGTTTCGATCACCGTACCATCAACCGAGATTTCGATGCGCGCAATATCTGTCCCCGCGTTCCCGATGAGTGCCTGAATGTTCACGGCAATATTCTCAAGGAAGGTGGCGTTAGCGGGCGGCGCGGCGATCTGCACCGTAGGCGGGCCGCTGATGGCCGTCTGACCATCCCCGACCACACCGGTGTTCAGGTTACAGGCGGTCAGGATGAACGCCAGCACCAGAACCAACCCGATTGACCACAGGGCGGAACGTCGCCCTGAATCCATTCTTTGCATACTGATCTTCTCCTAGACCAATCCTCAAAACTCGCTGCGTACTTTAGCGCATTCGCAGCAATTACGCGACCCGTGATCTATTTTCGTGGGGAAACCGTAGATCAGTTAGGGTTATCAGCGGGGAAAAGTGCGCAGGTTTGTTACAATGGGAGTAAGCAGGATTATAGAGGACTCAACTGATGCAGCTTTATTTCTTTCGACATGGACACGCTGAAGACGCCCAAGCGCCTGAATTTGATGATTTCGCCCGTAATCTGACCGATAAAGGAGTCGAGCGTACGCAGGCGGCGGGGCGGGCGCTGGTACGCTTGGGTATTAAACCGGCGCGGCTCTACAGCAGCCCCCGCGTTCGTGCTCGCCAGACCGCCGATATCCTCGCGTCGGCGTTGGGCGTCGAGGTGCTGGTGCGCGAGGAAGTCAATTTCGGTTTCAATATGCGTATGGTCGGGCCATTGGTGAGCGACATCAACAATGAAGACGCGGTGATGTTTGTCGGTCATGAGCCGGATTTGAGCATCACCGTATCGGCGCTGGCGGGCGGTGGGGAAGTCGAAATGAAAAAGGGCGGCATGGCGCGCGTTGATCTGATCGCCCGTTCGCCCATGCGCGGGATTCTGATCAGCCTGTTCAGCCCGCGCACCTTGGAGGTCATCGGCGAACGCTAATCGGCAGCCTAACCGATTCTGTCACCGGATGCTGACGCGGCTGCCATTCGGGGTCTTATCCACCATCACATGCACCGGGAAGGAGTCACGCAGGTCATCAATATGTGTGATGACCAGAATCAGGTCGAACTCTTCCTGAATGGCGGTGATGGCTTCGACCAACTTATTACGCCCGTCTTCATCCTGTGTGCCGAATCCTTCGTCGATGAACAGCGTGCGCAGATGCGCGCCGGCGCGTCGTGCCAGCAACTGCGACAGCGCCACCCGCACCGCGAAGTTGATGCGGAAGGCTTCACCTCCGCTGTACAGTTCATAACTGCGCGTGCCCAGCTCATCCGCGATTTCGATGTCCAGCGTTTCGATCAACCCATCCCCGCTGGTTTTTTCGCGCTGGGTGGTGAAGCGTAAACTCATCCGCCCGTCTGTCATCCGCGAGAGCAGCTTGTTGGTTTCATCTTCCAACTCAGGGATTGCCGCTTCGATGATCATCGCCGGCACCCCTTTCTTGCCGAACGCCATTTGCAGCTCGCGGAACAGCGCCTCATCGTAGCGACGGGCTTCACGCCGTGCCTCCAATTCCGTTTTACGTTTGCGCTGGTCGTCCAACGCCTTCAACTCCTGCTGGGCGTTGACGAGCCGCTGATACTGCTGGCGTTCAATCGTGCGGTAGCGGTTAACTTCCTGCTGGCGGAGCTGCTGTTCGCGCACCAGTACCTCTAACTGCGCGATCTCACTTTTGATCTGTTCAATCGTCGCAGCATCTTCATCCAGCGCTTTACGGGTGCGCTCCTGTCGTTGCAGCGCGCCTTCCAGCGCCGTTTGCACATCCGGCAGTGATTGCAGCGCGATCTCCAGTTCGGTCTGCTGCTTCTCGAAGGCACGATAGGTTTCAAGCTGCTGGCGGGCGGCGTCATGGCTGGAACGGTCATAACCAATTCGCGCGCGTTCGGCCTCCAGCGCACGCAGTTGTTCGCGCACATCCTGAGCGAATGATTCATCACTCAGCATGGTTTGAACGGCCTCTAAGCGGGCACTGATCTGGGTCAGGCGGTTTTCGGCGCTGTGGGCGCTGTCCAACTGCCCCTGCAGCACACCCACCCGTTCCAGCAGCGTGGGCAGCCGCTTGAGATCACCCTCCAGCCCGCTGATCTCCCCGCGAAACGTGACCACATCATCCGCGATAGCCTTGAGCCGTTCGCGCTGCGCCACGTACTGGGCGCGTTTATCCACCACTTCACTTTCCAGTTGGACGACGAGTTGTTCGCGGTGCTGTTCGTCCAATGGCTGCCCACACAGCGGGCACAGCGTCACATCCGCGCCGGTAAAATTCAACTGGATGATGCGGCTGTTGAGCGCCTTGCCTTCTTCCTCCAGTGTCCGCAGCTGCACTTCCAGCGCAGCGCGTTCCTCGCCTAACGAGGCGATTTGTTCCTGATAGCTGGTGCGGTGTGCTTCGAGGATTCGCAGAGTCGCTACCTCCGCCTGCACTCCGCTTAAAGCTTCCGGATCAGCCCGGTTGACCGCTGCCTGCAATTCGGCGATCTGCGCTTGATAACCGCTGACCTCATTTTCCAATTCGGCACGCGCGTCCCGCAGGCTGTTTTCCAGTTCGCGCTTCTGGGTATCAAAGTCGCTCAGTTGGATCAGCTTATCCCCCAGCGCGCTGTCCGCTTCACGGGCAGATTGGAGCGCGGCGTAACCCGCTTCGATCTCGTCCCGCCGCGCGATCACCGCCTCGTAGTCGGCGATTCGTCCCTCCTGCCGCTGAATGTCGGTGGCAATCGTTTGAAGATCGCGCTCTCGTTCCCGTCGCCGCCGGTCAATTTCTGCCAGCCGCTCTTGCGCCGCTTTCATTTGCAGCGGGGCTTCAGCCACCTCGGCCAATTTTTCTTCGGCTACCTTCAATTGCGCTTCGGCTTCCTGCTGCGCCACTTCCGCTTCCGCCAGCGTTTCTTTGAGGCGGGGTTCTTTCGCCAATTCACCTTCAATATCGTGGATGCGGCTTTCGATCACCATCAGTTCGCTGCCGATGCTCTTGAGCGTCTCTTTCGCCGCGTCTTCGTACTGCTCCCAGCGCCCCAATCCGAGGATGTCCGATAGGATTTGTTTGCGTTGAGCAGGGGCTTTGGTGGTGAAGGCGTCCGCTTTGCCTTGCTGCAAGAAGGCCGAGTTGGTGAAGGTTTCAAAATCCAACCGCAGCAGCCGGTTAATTTTGTCTTGAGTCTCCCGCATGGAAGGTTCACTCAGTGTGTTGAGCTGCCCGTCCACCAGCGAGAACAGGTCAAGCGTGCCGGTGCCGCGCCCTTTGCGTGACCGGCGGCGGATCACGCGGTAAATTGTCCCTTCCTGATCAAAGTCCAACTGCACCAGCATATCGGCTTGCCCCATATGCACGAGATCATCATCCCGTTTGGCGCGCGCCTCGCCCCACAGCGCCCATGTGATCGCGTCCAACAGCGAAGATTTCCCCGCGCCGTTCGGCCCTGTCAGGCAGGCCAGATGTATCCCATCGAATCGTACCGGATCGGGAGAACGGTAAGCCAAAAAGTTTTTGAGTTCGAGTCGCACTGGAATCATACGTAAAACTCTTGTTTATCAACAAATGGGAAGATCATACCACCCAGCTCACGTCTGTGGTTTAGAACAAGTGTGAGTCTATCGGTTTGCGTGGTATGTGTCCAGTAGACGCGTTGGCTTTGACTCCTGTATACTTGCAGAACGACACATATTCAAAACAACAGACATGGGAATACGGATATGCCGATTAGTGATGCTGTCATTGTGATCGGACATCGCAACCCGGATACGGATGCGATAGCCGCTGCGATGGGTTACGCTTGGGTTCTGAATCAGGTTAGTTCCGGCACATATACACCGGGGCGCGCCGGTTCGGTGAACAGCCAGACTGCTTTCGCCCTCAAGCACTTCCAAATTGAAGCGCCGCCTTTGGTGAGCGATGTGCGCGCCCACATCAGTGATCTGGTAGAAGCTGCGCCTACGCTGCAAAAAGGCCAGTCGCTGCGTGAGGCCTGCGAATATATCGCCCGTTCCAAGCGTCCGGTGGCGGTCTTGGACGATGTTGGTAAGCCATTAGGGCTGCTCACCTCCGCCAGCGTTTTTCGCATCAT
>JAFLCH010000136.1 GCA_017303775.1 Anaerolineae bacterium
GACTGGTTTCCAGAACACGCAAAGCTCGCGTAGTATCGGCAATTACCTCGCTGTTGAAGACGACCTTGATATGTTTTGGCGTTGACTCCACACGCGGTGGCCGCGGGTAATCCCAAACGGATTCTTGATGCGGTAGAGGTGTTTGGCGCTTTATCGGTTGAACCATCGGATAATTCTCTATTGATTTACTTCGGTCACATACTTTTACTTAATTACAACTAGATAAAACGCCTATGAGCGGAACTGAAGTGTTGCAATTGAATGAGGTGAGAGTTCAATACGCCATTGGTTCACGCCATCTGGATTAACTTGCAGATTGGCAGATTGAATGCGGATAGGATTGTTAAGATCATTCGTTGAATTTGGTCGGTCACCAGAGATGATATAGGCCGATTCAATCTGTGATTGGGACGCAATCAAGGTCACTGATGCTGGTTGGTCGTGATGCCGGTTGATGAGAGTCACTGCGGTTTGACCATCTCGTACCGAAGCGGTTGCTGATACGACATTGATGTCGGTGTTGGCCGCCGGTTGTGTATAGCCGTGTGTTATTTCTACCGGTAAGGCTGTTGCACCAATATGTGGTTTGTGAAGTTGCAGTACATAGTAGGTCGGGGTGAGCCAAATTGATGCTCCGTCCGTCATCACCGGGGCATGAAGCACATTGACAATTTGAGCGAGGTTTGCCAGCGTGAGGATATTACATTGGCGATGAAATCCTTCGAGGGCGATGGCTGTAGCAACCGCATCGCGCATCGTATTGGCCTGTTCATAGGTGATGGGTGTACGATGATTTTGACTATCCGGCCCCCACGAACGTGCTTCAGGATGCCACACTCCCCATTCGTCGAGTGCGATACCAATGGGACGAGAATTTGAGCCAGCATACTCCTGTATGATTGCTGAAGTGCGCAGAACGAAATCCTCAGTTTCATGAGCTTCATTGAGCAAAGCATAGTACTGCTCTTCGGTAAAGTCGATCTCCGCGCCACCATGAATCCAATAACGATGAATGGATAGATGATCCATGAGTTCAAGATGACGACGATTTGTTTCCATAAACTTTGTATTCCATTCGTCTTCTTGACCACAAGCGACTAGTTCTGCTGCAGGGTCTACGTGACGGAGCATTGTTGCATAACGGCGATATTCCCGGGCATAGAACTCTACGTCGTAATTGCCCCCACAACCCCAATTTTCATTCCCGACTCCCCAGAGCTTGACACCAAAAGGTGAAGCAGAACCATTTGATGTTCTTTCACGCGCTAGAGTGGTATTTACAGTTGTGTTGCAATATTCAACCCAATCGCATAATTCCTGCGCGGAACCGCTGCCCATATTGCCTGCAAGATAAGGTTCGGCACCAAGCAATTGGCAAAGATACATAAATTCGTGTGTGCCGAGACTGTTATCGTCTTCAACTTGCAGTCCGCATGACAAACCCAACCGTGTAGGGCGTTGATTCGAGGGGCCGATTCCATCGCGCCAATGGTAGTGATCAGCATAGCACCCACCCGGCCAGCGCAGCATCGGCACTGGCATAGCTCGCAGTGCATCAACTACATCGGCGCGAAAGCCTTTATAGTGAGGTATTTGGGTGTTGTTCGTGCCGATCCATAAACCGTCATAACAACAACGACCCAGATGTTCCGCAAAATGTCCATAAAGGCGCGGCGAGATTCTGCCAATCGGTTGATCTTCCCGAACAGCCAATGTTGTTTCGATCATGATGTAAAAACCCCACAAGAACAATATAAGATAAATTGAGGGAGATTATATCGTGCTATGAAATTATGCAAACGTATGCAGCACCTGAAAACAGGAGATGAGATTATAGTGTTGGCGGGATGTGGCCTGAAGTCCCACGTTCCAAGCTGGCAGCCTGAGCCAACTGATCGAGGTAAGGTATGAGGTTGCGACCGGGACAAACACTCTCCGGATTGAATTCGCCGTGTCCTGCTAAATGAGTCAAGTTATAACGAACAGTGAGAGCATTGATGAGAGATTGGAGCGTTGTGATCTGGACTTCTAATGGTTTGTCGGTCTCAAAGTTGCCCATTACGACAATTCCTATCGTACCTGTGTTGTAGCCAGCGACAGATGCGCCCCGAGCATTTATGTCACGGCCGGCAAAAATTACTCCATATTGATCAATGCCGAAATGGTAGCCAACATCTGCCCATCCGTTTCTATCCATATGTAGATCTTGAATGTCCTTCATGGTTTCATTGCTTGCAAGGAGACTAGCACTGTGGTGAATAGCGATGGTGTTATAAACCACGGCTAAATCTTGCTGGTAAATGTACCATTCCGGTGAGATTGCATTTTCGGCAAAGCCAAATTCATTTGGGGCTGTGTGATCCGGTTCACGCGCGCCCCATTCTGTACGAGAAACCACCGGCACCAATGCCGCCGGTGGTTTAAGAGAAAGGTGAATGGCTGCTTGATCGATATATCTGCGAAGGCGTGCATTGGACGAGAGCGCCAATGCGATGCTGCCAACTATACTGGTCAACATAAACCATAAGACTTTCCGGCGAGAAATTCTTTGGTTCAAGTTGCACTTCCTCTCGTTATGAATTAATCACTCAGCGATGCTAAGAGCGTAGAAGTCGCATCTACCGTTTGGTTCGTCTGGTCAGCGGGAGTGATAGAGGCTTCTGTGTCTCCGGGTTGTAGACCATACCAGCCAAAACCACTATGATTACCGCCGTCAACGGCGACGAATATTGTATCCGGTGGCAACATAGCTGCTGAGTTCTGAATACCCTGCGCATTGGCTACACCATCATTCGTCCCATAAACCGATAGTGCCTTGATTGCGATGCTTGAGAGGTCGATGTCGGGATAAGATGCCCAGAAGACCAGACCTTGTACGCTATCCGGGTTACTTTGTACATAACGAGCTGCCATTGCCCCGCCCAGTGAATGCCCGCCTACAGCCCACAGCTTTATGTCCGGGAAATTTTGGATGACTTCGGATGCTTCATTAACACCAAAGACCGCGAGATTAAGCGGCATCGGGGTTAGCACGACCAGATAACCATTGCGGGCAATAGATTGTAGGTGAAGCGCATAGGCTCGCGGATCGACTCTGCCACCCGGATAGAATATGAAACCTGTTGTTGGCGGTGACCCGGTTGGCGCGAAAACTGTCCAACCATTTTGTGATTGAACCGAGACTTCGGTGGTTGATTGGAGGGCTGCTAAGGCTTCTGGTGCGGCGGGCAGGGGATTGTTAGCCCATGCAACAAATGCGCCGGTTGCCAATAATAAAAGTACAACTATGGATAAGACTACGTTTCGAAGCTTAAGGTACTTACGCATGATAAACCTTGTTTCATAGGGTGAAAACCAATACACCATTTCCAGCACACACTTATACCATATGTGCTCATCAGCAGCGGAATTTCTCAGGGATGTCTCATGACGGTGTGTGCATTGGAAAATTAGGGGTTGTTGGTAATGCTTCCTCAGCTTTTTATGAAACCGTTGTCCTGATACCAGCGATAGGTATCGATTAGGCTCTGGTGCATATCTACCTGCGGGGCGGCGAGTTCATTCCAAGCTTTTTGACCATCAAAGTGAATGTTCTTTGATCCAAGGCGAGTTTGATCGGCATCGACAGGTGTTTCGATGCCGAGTTTGCGTAGAAGTTCAATGGCTCGCGCGGCGAGGGGAAGGATGAAACCGGGAGCGGGGATGATGGGATGACGAACGCCAACTACATCGGCAATCATGTTGAACCACTCGCGCTGGGTATAGTTACGGGTGTTGAGGATATAGCGCTGACCGACGCGACCCTTTTCCGCGGCTGCCAGATGCATTCTGGCTACATCACGCACATCGATGACCGCAATCCCGCCGGGAGGGACAGGAACCAACGGGCCGAAACGCTTGATCTGGGTGATAAAACTGCCGGAAATCATGTTGAGATCGCCGGGACCCATGACCACGACCGGGTTGACTGTTACCACTTCCTGCCCTGCGCTGACAGCTTCCTTGACGACTTGTTCAGCCAATACTTTGCTGTAGCCGTAGGGGAAATGCTGCGGTGAGAGGTTAAAAGGAACGGTTTCATCCGATGGCTGGCCGTCCGAGCGGAGACCCACTGCTGCTGCACTGCTGGTGAAAACAACTCGCTTGACGCCGACGGCACGCGCAGCAGCCAAGACCCTGCGTGTGCCTTCTACATTGGCTTCAAACATGCGGGTATGATCGGCTCGCCAGTAGTCCGCGATGGCCGCAACATGAAACACCCAATCGCAGCCGTCACTGGCTGCTTTGAGCTTGTCTTCGTCCAGAATGTCACCAATTGCTGATTCGAAAGATGTATCACGAAGGGCGTCGAGTTTTGAAGAAGTACGGTGCAGGACGCGTGCTGTGTGACCTGCTGCATTTAGGGCACGGACAATGTGTGAACCGACGAAACCCGTACCGCCTGTAACCAGTGCTTTCAAGCAATCGCTCCTGTCTTCACTTCCACTCGAAAGGCATTAGCAGTTGAGCTGTGCCGTTGGTGAGGGATTTTACATTGGAATTGACATATTGTAAGGTGTCAGTGATACCAGCCGCAGGGGCAAGCTGGGGCGGTAGTGATAAGCCTGCGGCTCCGATGACCACGAGCGGAGTGTCTGCTGGCAGAGAGGCGAGCGAAGCTGCTTTGGCGCGAGCGGCTTGTAGATCTCCCAGTTCATCCACAAGGCCGTGTTCTTTGGCCTGAAGACCTGTCCAAACCCGGCCACCTGCGACGGCATGAACGGATTCCCCGGTTAGGTTACGGCTCACTGATACCCGTTGGACAAACTGTTGATAGATGTGCTGAATAGACTCGTATACCCGTGAACGCTGCTCATCGGTGTAGGGGGCGTGGTCGCTTTGCAGGGCTGCATTTGCGCCACGGGTGAAGCTCAGGCGGTTGATGCGGAGGCGATCAAATATTCCCTGAGTGACCGGCTTGGCGGCGATGACTCCGATGGAGCCGGTAATTGTGCCGGGTTGGGCGATGATCCATTGGGCAGCAGTGGCGATATAGTAACCACCGGATGCGGCTACCCCATCCATGAAAGCTATCAAGGGACGTTTCCGAGCAAGTTCTTGTAAGGCGGCAGTCATGGCCTCGGCTGCGCTGGCTGAACCCCCACCGCTGTTGATGTAGAGAATGACCGCGGCAATTGACTCGTTTAGCATGAGTTGGCGAACCTGCTGCACGACGGTGAGATCTCCGGAACGTTCTCCCCCCACAAACGGAATGGGAATGTTGACGGGCGGGTGACCACTCGTACCCTGCACCATCATTCCTGACACGTTGAGCAGGGCGATAAAGCGATCTGTTCGTTTCGGCCATTTGCGGAGGAGTTTTTTATCGGCTCGTGCCCAAGTAAGGATGTGTTTGCTGTTGAGGCGGCGGTGTAAATTTTCTTCGGTTTCGATGAAGTCGATGTAGCCGGCAGCGAGCGCCCGTTGGTCGAGGTGTGGGGCGGTGTCGATCATGGTGCGGACTTCCGCATCCGATTTGCTGCGCGCTTCGGCGATTCCATGTGTGATCATGTCGAATTGGGAATCGAGGAGCCACTCTAATTGTTCCTGTCCCTCCGGTGATATGCTGCTGCGCGTGAATTGGTCGAAAGCGCCTTTGTAGGGAGAGATGGCGACACTATCTAGTTGAATGCCCAGTTGGGCGAGGGCATCTTTGAGAAAGGTGGCTTCTCGCCTGAGACCGATGGTGTTCAGTTCGCCACCGGGCTGTAGAACGATTTCGTGAGCGACACTGGCGATGTAGTAGGTGGCGTTGTCGTAGGCAGGGGCAAAGCAGATAATCTTTTTCCCTTTGGCGCGGAGCCGGAGCAGGCTTGTGCGGAGGGTTTGCAGACCGGCGAGGGGAAGGGCAAAGCCACGTAAGTGCAGGATGACTCCTTTGGGGCGCGGGTCATCGCCGATGCGTTCTAGCATTCGATCCAACTCGGTAAGGCTGAGCGGAGGTGAGCCGAATATTTTTCGCCGCAGCCAAGGGGTTGGTTGGGGGAGGGTGGGCATTTCCGCGGGTAGCAAGAGTGATACGTAGTCGATTGGAGTGCGGCGACGCCAACGATTCATCAATATGAAGAGGAGGCGACGCATAAGATAGATTGGATTGAGATAACGGAGAATCCGAAAAGGTATTTTCAACATATTAAACCCGAAATCTAAAGGTCGGAATACACGATTGTGTGATTATGATAAATGGTAATCAATCTCAAATTATATCTGGTTGTCTGGTCTTCGTCGGCATTCTTGCAAAGATGTATGGTTAAGAGGCCACCGGGAGTAGCGATAATTTGACCAGTACTGCATCCCCCCGATTTATTCAGATAATTGTGGCACGCATCCTGAATTTGCTGAGTCAACTCCGTGTTTTTGAAGCCGAATACCCGCAGTATCGTCAAGTTCGGTTAATAACCGCAATCTTGCTTCTGGGAATTGCGTACATCGCTTTCTTCAGTTCGCATACGCCAGCGTTAACGGAACGTTCGCTGCTGTGTTTCTTGGCAGGGGTGAGCGGAGTATTGGGGTATGTTTTGAGCGGGCAGCGATATGGGCAGTTAGGGCGTGGGTTGATTGTGTTTTCGGCATCGAGCGCGGTGTTCGCCGCATTGATTGGGGATGGGGTTATTTATGTGGAGGCACTACCGGCACTGATTTTCCCTATATTGATTGTTCGTGTTTTATTCCGGGCACAGTGGGCGTTACTGGTGTTAGGGATACAGTTTGTTGTGGTGATGTGTGTGGGAAGCGTGTACTTCGAGATACCGGTGAGCGAGATCATTTTACCGGCAGTATATGTTCACCTTTTGGGCGGATTACTGGTGGTTTATGGTGGACGCTGGATTTCTATCGGAGGGGTAGAACGATGGGGCGCACCCGTTAGGAACCGGACCAGCATAGAAACAACGACAGATGGATTAGCAAAGGATCATCACCTGCTGCGAACGGTGATTGAAAATTTGCCGGATCATGTGTTTGTATTGGATCGAGAGGGGCGATATATCCTCGTCAACCGGACGTTGAAGGAGGAGTTTGCTCAGTGGACTGACCAGCAAATTCTAGGTAAGACGCCGCTGGAAATTTTTCCGGGTGAGGTCGGTCGGGCATTTTATGAGCATGAGCAAATGCTCATGGAAGCGGGGAAGGCCGCACTGAATGAAGAAAATTCGTTTAGGCGGGCTAGTGGTGAGCACGTTCACATTTTGATGAGCAAAATTCCACTGCGGGATGCTGAAGGGCGCGTGAATGGGTTGGTGGGGATTAGCCGAGATATTTCGGGGCGGCGGGCGAATGAAAGTGTTCTGCAAGATGCTTATTCCGAGATGGAACAGCGGGTTGAAGAGCGAACACGAGAACTTTCGGAGGCGAATATCCGGCTGCGTGAGCAGATTGAGGTACGGGAGCAGGCGGAGGAACAAATCCGATACCAAGCCAGCCTGCTGGAAAATATTTCGGATGCCATCATCTCGGTCGATTATCAGTTTACGGTTCGCAGTTGGAACCGGGCAGCGGAGGTGATGTATGGATGGGGCGCGCAAGAAGCACTGGGGCGATATGCTTTTGATCTGATAGGGGCGAACATCACAACTGAAGTTGTGGATGAGATTATGCGGCAGATGTTGACGCAAGGGTTCTGGCGCGGAGAGATGGTTGACCGGCATCGAGATGGAACTGCGTTTCATGTGATGGCGTCGGCTACGCTGTTGAAAGATGCGATGGGTATTCCAATCGGAATGGTACTGGTGAACCGCGATATTCATGAGTGGAAGCAGGTTGAAGCGGCAGAACGCGAGCAGCGTTTGCTGGCGGAGGCGCTGCGTGATACCTCGGCAGCGATCAACAGCACACTCAATCTGCCTGAGATATTGGAACAGATATTGGTTTCGGTTGAGCAGGTGATCCCTTATTCTTCGGCGTCTATCATGCTATTGGATGATGAAGTGGCGCGGGTTGTACACGCAAGAGGGTTCGGCGCGATGGGGGTTGATATAGGGGATGTACTGGCGCTGCGCTTCCCGATACGTGAGTTTAGTAATTTGCAGGAAATGCTGCGCACTTCAACCGCGCTGGTGATCCCTGATACGCGGGGGCATCCAGCGTGGAGGAAGGAACGGGAGACCGGGTGGATTCGGTCTTATGTGGGGGCACCGATTCGGATTGAGGGGAAGGTTATCGGGGTGATTAACCTCGATAACGCGGAGGCGAATGTATTCGGGGAGACACATGCTCAGCAACTCCAAGCGTTCGCTGATCATGCGGGAATCGCCATTCATAACGCGAATTTGTTTGAGGCGATCACGCGGTATACAAACCAGCTTGAGCAACGGGTGACCGAACGAACCGCTGAACTGGTGAGCGAACGGGCACAGCTTCAGGCGATCATGGATTCGATGAACGAAGGGGTGTACGGGGTCTTGTTCGGGGAGAAGCCGAGCCGATACGCAAATCTGGCGTTCCAGCAGATGACCGGATACGCGGCGGATGAATGGTCATTCGATATGCTGCGAGAAGACAGCGCGCCGGGGGTGCGATCCGGCTTCAAGCAAGATATTGACCAGATTTACGATATGCTCGCTTCGGGCGGAATCTGGGAGGGGCAGGGGACAGTACGCCGTAAAGACGGATCGGTGTTCGAGGCGCAGGTTACGGTGTCGCGGATCGACAGCATTGATAACCGGCCTGTGGGGACTGTGACGATTTTGCGCGATGTGAGCCATGAGAAGGCGTTGGAGCAACAGAAGTCGTTGTTCGTGGCGAACGCTTCGCACGAACTGCGAACCCCGCTGACGAATCTGGTGACGCGGCTTTATTTGATCCGGAAGCAACCAGAGGAAATGGAACGGCATCTGGAAGTGTTGGATGAGATTACGCGGCGGATGCGAAATCTGGTTGAAGATTTGCTGGATCACTCCCGATTTGAGCGGGGGGTGATTCCGTTGGAGCCGAAGGAGATTGATCTGCGCGATTTGATCGGACAGGTGGTGAACTTACAGATGCCGGAGGCGGAGAAGAAGTTTATCCGGTTGAGCGTGAAGCAACCGGAGCACCGGTTGAACGCGCGGGTTGACCCGGAACGGATGATACAGGTGATCACGAATCTGGTGGTGAACGCGATTCATTACACGCCAGAGGGGGGACAGGTGAGTGTTGAGGTTTCGGAGGAGGCGATGAGCGCGGGAAAACGGGCGCGGATTAAGGTGGAGGACAGCGGGATTGGTATTCCTTCAGCGCTGCTGCCGAACCTGTTCAAGCCGTTCTTCCGGGTGAGCGAAAAGACGAAAGGAACGGGTTTGGGGCTGAGTATCGCGCGGGATATTATACGGGCGCACGGCGGTGATATTACGGTGCAGACGCAGCCGGGGGTGGGAAGCTGCTTCATGGTTGATCTGCCGGTGAGCGGAGGCGAGGCTTCAGGTTAAGGCGGGAATGATTTAAGATACGGGACGATGCGCCCGGAGTAAGACGAAAGAAGACATACATGGATGTAAAACGTCCTGAAGTTGATCCCCTTGAGCATACCCCTTTACACACACTGCTGGTGAATACGAACCGGATGCAGCGGCTTCCTGCGGGAGCGATTGCCGGGTTGATCGTGGTGAATGCGCTGGTGGTGGGGGCGGTGTGGCTGCCGAGAGGGAGCGCCGGACTGCTGGTGCTGCTGGGGTTTGTGGTGGCGATTGTTGGCAATTGGGCGCTGTTGTTACGGCTGCGCACGAGCGGACGGAGCTTCGGGCCGGAGCGGCCTTCGGTGATCGCGCTGACGATTCTTTACATGGTGCTGGCGTGCATCATCGGCAGCCTGAGCGATTGGTGGTGGTTGACGTGGGCGGCGATGGCCGTGATCAGCGGGGTGGTGTATTACTCGACGTGGGTAGAACCGTTCCGGCTGGGGGTCACACGGGAGCGGCTTGTCACGAGCAAGTTGAAGGCAGGGGCGAAACCGCTCCGGGTGCTGCAAATCGGCGATATTCATGTGGAGCGGGTGACGCCGCGCGAGCGCGAGTTGAACCGATTGGTGAAGGAATTGGAGGCGGATTTGATTGTGTTCACGGGGGATTTCGTGAACCTGTCGAACACACATGATCCGGAGTCCGAGCGGGCGATCCGGGAGATCATTGGCGAGTGGCGCGCGCCGCTGGGCGTGTACTGTGTTTCCGGCACGCCGCTGGTTGAGCCGTTGGAGCGGGTGAAAGCCTTCGTGAAGGATCTGGATAACCTGAAGCTGCTGCCGAACCAGTGGATCAGCGTGAATGTGGCGGGCGGGACGGTGAATATTCTGGGGTTGGTGGTGACGCATGATATGACGCGCGACCGCGAGCTGCTGAAGAAGATGATGCTGAACGCGCCTGAGACGGGGATGCACCTGCTGTTGATGCACCCGCCGGACATCGCGCCGGAAGCGAACGAGGCGGGGATTGACCTGTATTTGTGCGGGCATACGCACGGGGGGCAAATCCGGCTGCCGCTAGTGGGAGCGTTGTTTTCCAGCAGCCATCTGGGGAACCGGTTCATCATGGGGCGGTATGAACTGGGGCGGACGACGCTGTACACCTCGCGGGGGGTAGGGCTGGAAGGGTTGGGTGCTCCGCGCGCCCGATTCATGTGCCCGCCGGAGATTATCCTGTGGGAGATCGAGGGCAGCGGGTAGGCTGTATGAAGGGCAGGGCAGGGTTTGTCGTCGTCGTCGTCGTCGCCGACAAAGAATGCGGCGGGAACGGGGGAGAACGGCGCAGACAAGCTCAGAACCTCACCTCTTAGTGGTCGTTTCTGCCAATTGGTGAGGGGGAAATGGCAGCGTTGGCGGCATTGGCGGCAGTGGCATTGGCATCCTGCTGCCAATTCTTTTTGCAGCAGCAGCGGCAGCGGCGTGGTG
>JAFLCH010000137.1 GCA_017303775.1 Anaerolineae bacterium
GCCCACAGCCGGACGCCCCCTTCGACTGGATTCACAACGGGCAGCTCCCCGGTGATGATCCGGCGCGCGCCGCCGAAATCGCCCGCCCTTACGCGGAACTCGGCGTCACATGGTGGATCGAAGATGCTGCGCCCTACCGTTGGGGTTGGCGCTTCGACCAACCCCTCACCGAACAGGCTACCCGCCTGATGGATGATCGCATCCGGCAGGGACCGCCGCTCAAACGCTAGGGTAGATCAACCCCGCAGCGGCCCGCGCTGGCCTCGCAGTTCGCCAGCGTCACACCGTTCTTCTGCACCGTGAACGTGCCGCTGCTCCAGAACACCCGCCCCGCGCTCACGTCGATCACGCTGCGCACGAAACGGCAGGTCGAGGGCGATGCATCATTCGTGCCGCCCTGCTGCACCTTCAAGCAGTGTCCCGCCGGGAACGCTTCAACCGGGAAGCCGGAAACCTGTGCCCAGCGTTCCGCCGTCACGCTGCCCGCCGCCCCGCCGATGGTGAGGCCGCGCAGATCAACCGGAGTCGAACTGGAATTCAACAGCACCAGTGCGTTGCGGGTGTAAACCAGCACAACATCTTCCACACCGCTGGCAACCACTGCCACCGGAGTCGAGGTCGCAGCAGGCAGCGGGGTGGCTGTAGGCTGTACCGCGACCGCCGTCGGGCTGCTGGCCGGCACAATCGTCGCGGGAATGGTCGCTGCCACCATATCCGGTGCGCGCGTCACCGGCACACTGGTCGGGTTCGCTGCACTGATGTTCCCCGCGCCCACGATGCTCAGCGTCTCCGGCAGCACCGCGTAATCCTGCGCCAACCGCACCTCGCGCAGTGACTGTTTCTGGCCGTTGGTGTACAACACAAACAGCTTATCGCTCGCCCCACCCGGCACATCAATCATCGGCTGCCACGGTATCACACCTGTCAGCGGCGTACCATTTGTGCCGAACAAGCGGATTTGCGTTCCCGCCCCCCAGCCCCCATACCGTGAGCGTTCATCCGTCAGGTATAAACGTCTCCCGCTGGCATCCAACAATACCGGCAGCACATCCGGACGCGCCCCGAACTCCATAATGATGAAGTATCCACCGCGCGGACGGGGCAGCACCGCTACCCCCACCTCACGATAGACCGTGCTCAAGGCCGCCCGCCGGTGAATCTCCGACTCCTGCCAGAACTTCAACGCGAACGCAATCGTACCGACTCCGGCGTTCTCGCCGATTTCGATGCGGTTCGGGTCAGCGCCGTAAATCGGCCATTGGGCTGCATATGCCCGTTGACGCGGGTCACGCCCCTGCGCATCGACATGATAGGCGCTTTCATTGTTAATACTGGGGAGTATCGGCAGCACATAAGTGGCCTGCGCCAGCGCCAGCCTTTCCAGTTCCGGGTTAATCGCCAGCGGCCATAAGCCTTCCCCGACGCGCCACGCATTCACCAGCGCCAGCACCTCGGCGGCTTTCACCGCATCATTTTGCGGCGTGGTTTGGGCGAACCCCGGCTGATACATCACCCCAAGCGATAAGAACAACACGAGCACAATAAAAACACGAATACGCTGCACCAGTAAGCGGCTCATAAAAGACATAATAGTAATGCTTTCTGCATATAACGGTTTGTAACTATCCTATACCCACTTCCTTTCGCGCGCATAAAAGCGACCTACCCCCCACTCTTGCGGGGCTTACCCCAAGGGCCGAAACTTTGCGCTGCTGCCGGCGTATAATCACGTAGATATTCGTTCCAGAGTTGAGGAGTAATGACGTGGGTATACTGGTTCTTGTTCTGCTGGCACTGGTACTGTTGGCGTTGGTCGGGCCGGTCATCGGCTTCACCATCAATTTGTTAATCGCCATGTTCTTGTGGATGCTGGCGGGAATGTTCGCCGGACGCATCATGCGCGGGCGGGGTTACGGCCCGCTCGGTGATGTTCTGCTGGGGTTAATCGGTGGCTTCGTCGGGAGTTGGGTGCTGGGGTTGATCGGAATCTCGCTGGGTGGTGGCATCATCGGCAACCTCATCGTCGGCACGCTGGGCGCGGTGATCATCGTCTATATCGGGCATTTGCTAAACGGCGGGTCACGCCGCGCGGCCTAAGCCCTTCCAACACAACTTAAACTTCAAAACGGTGTGACCCGCGTCACCCGTTTTTGATTCCCGCTGCGTTGTGAGCGGCTCTCAAATGCGTTACAGTGATCGCCGTAAAGCATTCATATGGAGGGCAAACTCATGCAATATCGGCGTTTTGGTCGTACCGGCTGGCAGGCTGCCGAGATGGGCTACGGCATGTGGGGAATGGGCGGCTGGACGGAGTCGGATGACCGCGAATCCATGATCTCGCTTCAACGTTCGGTTGAACTGGGCTGCAACTTCTTCGATACAGCCTTCGCTTATGGGGAAGGTCACAGCGAGAGCCTGCTCGGCCAACTGCTGCGAGACAACCCCGGCAAAAAGCTTTATACGGCCAGCAAAATCCCGCCCAAGAACCGCATCTGGCCGTCGCGCCGGGGTTCACATCTGGAGGATGTTTTCCCGGCGGATTACATCCGTGAACAGGTCGAAAAGAGCCTGACGAACCTCGGCACCAGCAGTATCGACCTGATGCAGTTCCATGTGTGGGAAGATGATTGGGCTAAGGATGAACGCTGGCAAAAAGCCTGCGCGGATTTGAAGGCGGAAGGTCTGGTCAAGGCGTGGGGAGTGAGCGTCAACCGCTGGGAACCGGATAACTGCCTCGAAACGCTGCGCACCGGTCAGATCGACGCGGTGCAGGTTATCTACAACATCTTCGACCAGAATCCCGAAGATCATCTCTTCCCGCTGTGCGACGAACTGGATATCGCCATCATCGCCCGCGTTCCGTTTGATGAAGGCACGCTCACCGGCACGCTGACCAAAGACAGCAAATGGCCGGAAGGCGATTGGCGCAACAGTTACTTCGTGCCGGAAAACCTGAACGCATCGGTTGACCGTGCCGAGGCGCTGCGCCCATTGATTCCGGCAGGGATGACGATGGCCGAAATGGCGCTGCGCTTCATCCTGCACAACCCGACCGTCAGCACCATCATTCCGGGGATGCGCAAACTCAAGAATGTCGAGGCGAATATCGCGGCCAGCGACGGTCACACCCTGCCGGCTGAACTGATCGCCCAACTGCGGCAGCATCGTTGGGATCGCACGCCGACCAAATGGAGTCAATGAACCGAACGTAGCCTTTGAAAGCGCCTTCACGTTACAATCAACATTCAAAAACAGCTTCAAGAGGATATTATGACGAACTTATTTGATTTAACTGGACGGGCGGCACTGATCACCGGAGCGGGACGGGGCATCGGGCGAGAAATCGCGCGGACATTGGCCGCTGCGGGTGCGAATATCGCGATTGCAGAGGTGGACGCGACGACCGCCGAGGATGCGGCAATCGAAATTCGCGGGATGGGGCGGCAGTCTATCGCAGTCCCGGTGGATGTGCGCAATCCGGCGGACGTTGACACGGTGGTGAATCAGGTCATCCAGCATTTCGGTCATCTGGATATTCTGGTGAATAATGCCGGTATCGCCCGCTGGACAAAAGCCGAAGAAACAGCCGACAACGACTGGCTGGAGGTGATGGACATCAACCTGAACGGCACATACTGGTGCTGTCGCGCCGCAGCCCGACATATGCTGGCGCGCGGTACGGGCAGCATCGTCAACATCGCCTCCATGTCCGGCAGCATCGTCAACCGCCCGCAGCCGCAGGCCGCTTATAATGTGTCGAAAGCCGGTGTCATCATGCTCACCAAGTCGCTCGCGGCGGAATGGGCAGATCGTGGGGTGCGGGTGAACTGTGTCTCGCCCGGTTATATCGCCAGTGAAATGACCCGCCGCGCCGTCAGCACCTACACCGAATGGGCGGGCGTATGGCGCAATATGACACCGGTCGGGCGGATGGGTGAGCCGGAAGATGTGGCTCACGCTGTGTGGTATCTGGCGTCGGACGCGTCGCGTTATGCAACCGGAACCGATTTGATCGTGGATGGTGGTTACACCGCGTGGTAGCAGCGTAATATCAGGTCGGCTGCCTCTGTCTAAGCATCACCAATCACAGCAATCCAATGAGGTAAACCGACCTATGACGATTCCGCTCTCGATTCTGGATGTATCGCCGATCACATCCGGCTCCAGCAGCGCACAGGCACTCCGTAACACGATTGAATTGGCACGCTTCGCCGACCAGCGCGGGTTTACGCGTTACTGGCTGGCCGAACATCACAATTCGGGCGGCATTGCCAGCACAACACCGGATATTATGATCGGGCAGTTGGCGCAGGTGACCCGCCACATTCGTGTGGGTTCCGGCGGTGTGATGCTGCCGAACCACGCGCCGCTCAAGGTAGCCGAATCGTTCCGGCTGCTCGAAGCACTTTACCCTGAACGGGTTGATCTGGGTATCGGGCGCGCGCCGGGGACCGATATGGTGACGGCGCTGGCGCTGCGACGTTCACAGAACGGGCTAAACGCGGACGATTTCCCCGAAGAACTGGCTGAGCTGGTGGCCTTCGCCAAAGGCTCGTTCCCGCCTAACCATCCTTTCCGCAGCGTGACGGCGTACCCGAACGATGTTCCACTGCCACCGATCTGGTTGTTGGGTTCGAGCGGATTCAGTTCTCAGCTTGCCGCCGAGTACGGCATGGGGTTCGCCTTCGCGCATCACATCAACGGGAGCGCGGCGATTCCGGCGATGCAAACCTACCGGCAGCACTTCCGCCCATCTGAAGAATTCCCACGGCCACACGCTATTCTGGCCGTTTCGGCGATTTGCGCGGATACGGACGAGGAAGCAAACGAACTGGCGCTGTCGGTGCTGTATGCTTTCCTCAGGCTGCAAAGCGGGCGATCCGGGCCGCTCTCCAGCCCGGCAGAAGTCCGTTCCTATGCGCTGACGCCACTGGAACAGACACAGATGGAAAGCCTGCGGGGACGCCATTTCACCGGCAGTCCGGCGAGCATCGCCCAACGACTGCTCCCGCTCATCGAACAGACCGGCGCGGACGAGGTGATGATTCTGTCGATGATTCACGATCCGCAGGCGCGCCAACATTCCTATGAGCTGCTCGCCGAGCAGTTCGGCGTCCAACCGACACCCGCAATCGAGTCATTGAGCGCAGTCAGGTAAACAGCATGACCGTCCCGGCGAAGGCGATTAAGGTACCCAAGATCGCCCGCCGGGTGACGGTTTCTTTGAACACAAAGTAGCTGATGGGTATGAGGAAGATGGGTGTGAGCGCGATCAGGGTGGAGGTGATGCCAACGGCGGTGCGCTGTACGGCGATCAGTGATAACCATACCCCTAAAACCGGCCCCATCACCGTTCCCCCGAACAAGCGCAGCAAACCGCGCGGATGCGTCCGCAGCCGGGTGAAGCTCGGTAAGAACTGACCGCGCACGATGGTCAGCAACCAGACCAAAATCATCGCCGTGGACAGCCGAATGAGCACCGCTGAGAGCGGTTCGATGCCTCCGCGAAGCCCCATACTGGAAAGCACGGTTCCCCCGGCCTGCCCCATTGAACCGCCTAAACCACAGAGCAAGCCGATGATGTACAGGCGGCGATTGTCGGGTTCTGAGGAAAGTACACCGGACTGACCACGGGTATCCGTCACGACCAAGGCCAAGCCGCAAAGGGTGATGACAATTCCAGCAATTTGTGATTCTTTTAAGCTTTCGTCCAAGAGAACGCGCGCCATAATGACGCTGAAAGCGGGGGATGTGGCCATCATGAGCATGGACAGGCGCGGCCCTACCAAGACAAAGGCCTGCATCAGAAAAGCGTCACCAGCCGCTAACCCCAGTAAGCCTGACAGCGCCAACCAGAAAACCGCATCCGAAGCCACGCCCAGCGGCAGGAAGCTGCCGAGAGTCAGCCAATGGAGGATGATCACTAATACAACGGCAACAAATAATCGCGTGCGGTTCACTAACTGCGCCCCGATTTCGCGACCGGCCAAGGTAAAGAGAGTCGAGCCGAAGGCAAAACATAGAGCTGTCGCCAGCGCAGCCAGCTCCCCCGTCCAATCTGAATTCATGAATGTAATCCTGTTGTATGCGTGCCAATAAAACCGATATGAGTGGCAGTCCCAAGACCTATATTACAATTTTCATGCCATTCTCGCGGAACTTCTATCCGCATCTTGACGTACTATAAGGTAGGTGATGCGGCCTATCACCTCATGTAAATGACAATTAAGGAGGCTTTTGTGAAGCGATTTTTGGTTCTTTTGTTGGTACTGGCAGCGGCTCTCGGCGTGATGATTGCGCCGGTAAGCGCCGCGCCGATCGCTGACCTGAACGCGTTGGCGACTTATTTCCCGGCTGATGTCCCTTTCTTCATCAGCTTACGAACTGACGATGGATATATCGAATCGCTGGACGCGCTCGTCCAAAAAATCTCTAGTGCCATTCCGGATGCCCCTGTTTCCGAAACGCTGCAAGAACAACTTGATAAAGGGGTGAAAGAATTGATTGGCAGCGGGGACTTCCAGTCGGAAGTGCGTTCGTGGCTGGGTGATGTCGCGAGCTTCTCGGTGCTTTCGCTGGATGAGATGGCGACGGCCAACGGTGATTCGAGTGTACAACCACCGATACTGTTCGCGATTTCGATCAAGGACAGCGCGGCGGCGGTTGATTTCTTCACCACGGGTTTCGAGAACACGAACAATGAATTCACGACTTCAACCGAAGGTGATTACACGGTGATCACGCAGACCTCCGCAAGAGATAGGGCTGTGATCGCAGTGGGTTCGGATGTACTGTTCCTTGGCCGGTCACTGGCTGATCTGCCGATCAACGGGCAGAGCGAGTCGCTGGCGGCCAGCGCGAGCTTCAACGATACGCTGGGTTTGCTGCCAGAACCGGATTACAACATCACCGGTTACTTGAACCTCGGCGATTTCTTGCAGGCGATGATGGCGGCTCAGTCGGAGAACATGGAAGCGCCGGAAATGGCGATGATGGAAAGCCTCGCCCCGTTGTTCACTGACTTCCCGGCGCAGGCGTTCGGGCTGACGGTACTGGACGGGCGTTCGCTGACGATTGACTTCGCGTCACCGTTCGGCGCTTTGCTGGAAAGGTACGCGGAATTCGGTTTGCCGACCGCGCTGAACTCGCCGATTGACCCGGCGTTCGCTGCCCGAATCCCGGCGGGAGTCCCGCTGCTCATCCACAGCACTGATCTGGGTTTGACACTGAGCAACTCGATTCAGAGCTTCCGTATGCAGGCCGAGATGATGAGCAGTTCGATGACGACAGGCGGTATGAGCAGCGAGGAACTGGAACAAGGGCTGGCGCAAGTGGGCTTCGTGGTGCGCGGCTTGACCGGCCTCGACCTTGAGACGGAACTGCTGCCCGCGCTACAGGGCGATTACGCGCTGTATCTGGGGCTGAACGCGGCACTGGCGAACGCGACCTCGCCCGCACAGGTGATGCGGCAGCTTCCGGTGGAATTCGGTCTGGTGACGGAAATCAGCGACCCGGCCATCGGGACGACGATCATCACGAATGTACGTGAGACGGCACGGAGCGCGGGCGGGGAAACCCTGACCACCTCGAACGAAACGATCGCGGGGGCGAATGTGCTGGTGCTGACGGTTCAAGACCGGAACACGCCGTTCCCGATTGAGATCGTGATCGGGTCGAACAATGAGGTGTTCTTCATCGGAACGCGCGCGGCGGCTGAAGTGTCGTTGGGGGCGAGCGGCGGGCTGCCGACTGACCCATCGTATGTCGAAGCGGGCAACTACCTGTTGAGCACGCCGAATGTTGTGTTCTATCTGGCGAGCGCAGGGCTGCAACCGCTGTCGGACATCATCCCGATGTTGGGGGGCAGTGCAGGCGACGCGAGGAGCTTCAACGCCCTGTTCGAGATTTTGAGCACGGCGAGCATCTCCAGCACGTTTGATGATCAAGTTCAGCGTGGACGCGCTGTGTGGACGCTGCCGGAATAAGGTTTGGTTTCTACTTCAGGGGAGCAGATCAAAATGCTCCCCTCCCCGGTTTGTTTCCCCGCAGGTTGTACGAAAGCACCCACATTTCATCCTGTAAGTTTGGTGAGCGCGATACTCGTCAGGGCGAAAGCGTTCGTGTTAGCATAGGCTCCATCATGAGGAGTCGTTTGTATGATGGAGGCGCTTTTTTTCTCGGCATTCGGTTTGTCAATTGCCTTCGCCGCGCAACCGGGCGTGATCGCGTTTGAGTCGATCCGGCGGGGGCTGGCGCGGGGTTGGCGGGCGGCGCTGCATCTGGAAATCGGTTCGCTGGTGGGGGACGCGACGTGGTCGTTGATCGCGCTGACGAGCGCGGCGTTCCTGTTCCAGAACCGGATTGTGGCGCTGGTTTTGAGTTTGTTCGGGTGCTACCTGCTGCTGCGATTCGCGTGGGAGGCGGTTCGGGCATCGCGGGGGGCGGTTGAGATGGAGGGGATGAAGGCGAGCGAACGGGGTGACTTCGCGGCAGGGGCGGCGCTTTCCCTTTCCAACCCGCAGAACCTGACGTTCTGGTTGGGGATGAGCGGGACGGTGATCGGGATGGGGTTTTTGAACCCGGAGCCGATACATCTGGCGACGTTCTTCGCCGGTTTTATGAGCGCGCAAGTTGTGTGGTGTTTCCTGTTCGCAGGGTTAGTGGGTTTTGGGCGGCGCTACCTAACACAGCACTTTTACCGGTATGTGAATCTGGTGTGCGCGGCGGCACTGCTGGTGATGGGGGCGAGCTTGCTGGTGAGCACGATCACCTTATTCATGAGCGCGTAGGGTGTGGCGGGATTTATTTGTCTGTTCTATATTTGAAAGATTACAGTTTGTAAACTGTGTATCGACCATGACTAAATTCCTATGACGCGGTTTTTGGAACGGGGTATGATAGTCGGTGGTTCTTTTTCGAAAGCAGTGGGTCGGGGAGATGGGGTTATGAGCCAAACTTGTCCCGTATGCGAGTTCATGAACACAGCGTATGCGACCGTGTGTACCCAGTGTGGGAGCGCGTTGGAGGATTATGAGGCGACCCGCCCGATTGAGATCCCACGGCAGACGACACGAGGACGGACGCATTTCATCCAGACGGTGGTTTTTAACATCGGGGATGACCAGCTTTCGATCAGCCTGAAGCCGGACGAACGGTTGATATTGGGGCGGCAGTCCAGCCATATGCCGGACGACCCCGACCTCGATCTGGGACGGTTTAAGGCGGCGGAGCACGGGATTTCGCGGATTCACGCGGTGCTGGAATGCCACGAGGCGGGCATTTACCTGATGGATCTGGGAAGCCGGAACGGAACCTGCGCGAACGGCGAGGCGCTGGCGGCCTTCCAACCGCATTTGCTACAGGACGGCGATGTGGTGAGTTTGGGCAAGCTGACGGTTTCGGTGAATGTGCGGGTGGAGGAAGGCGATAACCGGTTTGCGGTTTCGGCGCGCCCGCGTTCGAAGACCGGCAAGCTGGAAGAAGCGCTGCGACTCCAACGGGTGTAAATCCCTCTTTTTGAAAATTTGATGATGACGATGTGAGGGAGGCTTATGGCCTCCTTTTTTTGGGTTGGCGGCGGCGGCGGCGGCGTGGCGGTCAAAGACGACGGGAATGAGCGAGGGTGACGGGGGGTTGTGGCGGGGGCTGCCAATTGGTGAGGGGAAAGTGGCTGTGTTGGCGGCAGTGGCGGCAGTGACATTGGCAGCGGAGTGCCAAGTTACAAGTGAGTCATTATGCTAGTTTGGGAAAGCCAGAGACTTCATGGGCAAGAAGTCAGGATTGCCGAACAAGCGATTGAGATAAATGCAAAAGGTGTGGGCAGTGAGTTTAGCCACGAGCCGCGTACAGAGACCGGCAAAGGAACGGGCGTGGTTGCGTTGGATGCGAAACTGTTCAACGAGTTGGCTATGCACAGTTTCACAAATTTCACGCCACTTGGGAATGCAAGCTTGCAAAGCGGCGGGTAAGGGGTGGCGCTTTTGGTTCTTGCGAGTTCGAGCGATGAGATACACACCATGTTCATGTGCCAAGCACTGCGCCAGTTCCCGATGCACATACCCTTTATCCGCCAGAATGCGCCGACCGGGGTGCAGGTGCAAGAATTCATCGACCACTTCGCTGTCTTTGTAACCTGCCGGTGCCAACATAAAATCGACGATCACCCCGCGCAAGGTGATGAGACTTTGTAACCGATAGCCGAAAACCCATTGTTTCTTGGCCGATACGTAACCCAACTGCGCCTCATGCGAACGCCATTCGCTGCTCGCCCGTGGGGCATGATGAAAGGCACAGACCCCAATCGGCAAGCTATCTATGGCGCACTGGCAGTCTGCTGCGACATCGAGATGCTGAATAAGGCTGTGACGCATGACTTTCAGCACCTCGTTCAAGGCGCGACGACGACGGTTGTACCGACTTTGGCTGGGAATAGAGGGAAACAAATCCCGATGACTTTGCCAGTGACTCAGTGCTTCCGTTTCCACATCCCAGCCCACGCATTCGCTGATGAGTGTCATGCTTAATAACTCACTATCGCTGCACAACGGTTCTTGACGGCGGTGTTTATAATGCGTTTTCATCTCTGCCCACAGATCATCCACTAACACATATATCCACAGGCAAAAATCGTCAAATGTCTTTATCATTAGAGCATCTCGCAGTTCGGTCTGATTCGTGGTTGTTTCAAACCTTACTGCGAGTTCCTTTTTATCGCCATTTCAAACTAGCATAATGACTAAGTTATAAGAGGGGAGGTTTAACGAGGCCAAGTCCCGACCGATGTTCGAGGGGATTTGCAGCAGCAGCGGCAGCGGCGCGGTGGTGAAAGACGGCGGGAAAGCGCCGAGATTGCCGCCGAGGGGGT
>JAFLCH010000138.1 GCA_017303775.1 Anaerolineae bacterium
AAGCCGCGCCACCAGCATCGTCATCGGTGACATCACCTTTGATCGTGGCGGCCTTGAACTCGGCCTGCTCGCTGCCGCCGTCGAATTTGCCGAAACCGGTGATATGCCCGCTCTCCCCACCGTCGTCCCAACCACCCGCCCCGGCGACATCGCCTTTGCCGGAGCAGGTATATCCTAACGCGCTCACGCCGGACTTGTGCCCACAAGTCCGGTATAACCCCTCATTGCTGTCACTTGGTGCTCAATAATCGGCAGCAGAGCTTATTATCGAGCATAGTTATCTCGCGCTCTGTGCCGTTTGCAGTCCTGCTGGCATCGGTCTGCCACTGATCCATGCGCGTACCATCGCGCTGAAAAGATCTGGCGCTTCAAGGTTCCAACCATGACCACATCCGGGTGCGAGTCGTCCTTGCGCGTTGGGCATGAGTTTGGGGATTGTTTCGACGGTTTGCCTAATGATGCGCGTTTCATTGCCACCCGCTGTGATAAGCGTAGGATTATTCACAAGCTTGAGAGCGTTCGGTACATAAAAATCGACCGCTTCTTCCCAGATTCGGCGGTAGGCTTGCAGCGACATCCTCAACAAGTTTTCTGTGAAAGCGGATTGCATATCGGGTGAAAGGCCTAGCGATCTTGCCTGCATCTTCACAAACCAGCGCTTTTTCAGCAAGAAGGACATGAGCCACAGTTGCGGTCTTAGCAGTGCTCGGTTAGGCGTCGGTGCATCCGTGACACCGCTGATGACAGCACGATCCACGACATGGACATGGCGTTCCAGTAGCACCAACGCGATATACCCGCCGAGCGATAAGCCGACGACATGTGCCCGTCCATTCGTAGCGCGGGATTGAATGAGTGCTGCGATACGATCACTGGTATCTGCCAGCGATACCCATGTCACCTGATTGCTCTTGCCATGACCGGGTAGGTCTACATTCAGGCAGTGGAAGTCGGTGAGGGCAGTCGTTTGCTTTTCCCACATCCAACCACTTGTGCCAATACCATGCAAAAAGACAATGCTGGGTGCTCCAGTCATCCCTGTTTCATTAGCATAGAGTGACATCAAAATCTTCTTTTCGAGGTATTGTTGTCCTATCCAGCGTGATTTTACAATTGTGTTGCGCAAAGGGACAATAAGTGATCAGTCTTATGCCCTACGTTTACTTTAGGTTTGTCCACAAACCATTTTCAAACCATCTCCCAACCGCCTTAACAAATTTCTTCCCTCAAAATGGTTAGTGACTGAAGCCCCAAAAAGTTACCAAATGTTCTTCCAAATGGTCACCCTAACGCCCCTGTTTTCGGCTACACTGGTTCTAGGGTCATCAGACTCACGTTAAACCTCCCTCGCGTGCGGGGGAGGCCTGTGAGCGTAAGCGAACAGGGAGGGGGTTCTTTCCCTCGCGCAGCTTAACAACCGCATACCGGCTCACCGGGGAAATCCTTGTCGGCGCCGCCGACGACGACGACGACAAACGAACCCCTCGGCGAAAACATCGGCTGCTTCCCGCCCGTTTATTCAACCACGCCGCTGCCGCTGCCGCTGCAAAACCCACCGGCGTGGATCTGGCCTTCGCCTTAGTGGATGTCTCCATCTTATAACTTGGCACTTGTAACTTGGCGCTATAATGCCAATGACACTGCCGCCAATGACGCCAACCCTGCCACTTCCCCCTCACCAATTGGCATCCAGCGCCACCACCCCTCGTCACCCTCGCCTGTATTTTGCCTCCCCTAATGCTTCGGCGTGCAGCGCCTTGTGCGGCTGCCGGGCGGCACGAAGTGCCGGAGGGGGTGCCGCATTTCACCGCCACGCCGCCGCCGCCGCCAACCCTCAACCGGACTTCAACTTCACCTCAAGGTCAGCTTGGTATTCCGCTTCCGATCCCCATTTCTTGGGCGTGTCTCGGAACGTCATCAGCAGCTTATACATGTCGTCCGTCGTTTTCGTCTCCGGCGGATCACCATACCCGTACTTTAGCCCCCGCTTCTGCCGCCCGATGAACCCCATCGGGTCGAGATCAATCAACAGTTGCAGCGCCACCGGGTCACGCCCGTAAGCCGATTCAAGGATTCGCGTGGCGCTCTGCTGCCGGTGTACCCCCCGCTTATTCAGCAGCCACTTGATGAACCCCTTACCCTTTTCGTACAGCACCTTGATGCCTTCCAGCACCGTCGCCCCGATCGCCACCAATTCCGAAACCATCGCCGCCGTTCCGCCGCTCAACAGCGTAATCAGGTGCGAAACAACCTTCACCACCGACGAAACCACCAGATACACCGCCTTATAGAACCGCCGCTTCACCTTGCCGAAGCCGTGTGCCGACGCTTCCTTCAGGTTCTCTTCCGTCGGGCTTAAGGCTGCCGTCTTTTGCTTTTCCGCCAGCTTATCATGCGCGTCCTTCAACCCGCGCATCTCCAGATACCCGCGTATCGCGTCATAAATCCGCGTAATCAATCCCACAAAACCGGGGATCGCCAGCCCGTTCAGCAAATTCGCGAACTCCGTCAGCGCCCCCTTGAACATCTCCCCCGCGGCTTCTTTCGCCCCGTTCAGGATTTCCAGCCCGCGCTTGACCGTGCGGTAAACACCCATCCCCGTAATACCCGCCTTGGTCGCTTCCTTAATCTCCGAAAGTTCGCCTTGGCTGGCGTTTTTCCCCTTCCCCTTATCGAAGAACCCGCGCTGCACGTTATCCACCGGCGCGGCGCTGATCGGCGTGCTAAACACGCTCTCCATCTCAGCGTCACCCCGCAAATCGAGTTGTTCTTCTTCTATATTGGCTTGTGGGGGAGGGGTTTTCCGTTGCGCCACGTTCGTCGTCGCACGTCGGCTGATCATCGTATTCACCGCGCGGTTGCCAATCATTCGCTGGAGCTGAGCCACCTGCTGGCTCGACATCGGCTTGGAAGGCGCGTTCAGCGTCTGCGTGAATGCTGGTGTATCCCCTTCTTGGTCTTTGCCTTGTCGGAAGAGTTCTTCTTCTGGAATAGGCGGGAGGTGATGCGCCGTTTTCTTTTCGTGCTTAGGCAGCAGGTGTGATTCTGGCACAACTCCCCCTTAAAAATTTAACAATGTTTCTAAAGAGCTTAGCATGAAACTGGATATGTAGAAAATAAAGATCGACTTCCACTTCCTTCTTTGTAGTTTTGACCCTATACTCACCATCATGGAAACAATTACCGGCAGCATCGAACGCATCACCTTTTATAACGACGAAAACGGTTATACCGTCCTGCGTATGACCCCCGAAGGTCGCATCACCGCGGACGCCAAAGCCCGCGATGGTACGGTGACCGTCGTCGGCAGCATGCCCGAATTGGCTCCCGGCGAAACCGTTGAATTTTCCGGTGTCTGGTTCAACGACCCCAAGTGGGGCATGCAGTTCCGCGCCGAGATGGTGCGTCCCGTCCCTCCCGCCACCACCGATGGTATCATCAACTACCTCGCCAGCGGCATCGTCAAAGGCATCGGTCCCGTCACCGCCGAGCGTATCGTCAACCACTTCGGCCTCAAAACCCTCGACATTCTCGACCGTGAACCCCATCGCATCGAGGAAGTACCGGGTCTGAAATCTTCTCTCGCGCAGGCGCTCGTCAAAGCATGGGCAGATAATCAGGCCATGCGTCAGACCATGATTTTCTTGCAAGGCTACGGCATCAGCTCCCGCATGGCTGTGCGCATCTACGGTGAATATGGCGAAGAAACTGTCACCCGTGTGCAGGAAGACCCCTACCGCTTGGCGGATGAAGTGTTCGGCATCGGCTTCATCAAAGCCGACGTTATCGCCCAAAAAATGGGTGTCCCCACGGATGCCCCCAATCGTATCCGTGCCGGTCTCCTCTATGCCCTCAACAAACTCGCGCAGGAAGGCCACACCTTTGCCCCGCGTCAGGTGCTCCTGAACACCGCTGCCGAACTCCTCAAGGTGGATAACCCAACTCGTTTGGCCGCCGCTCTTGATGCGCAGGTTATTGCCGGTGAACTCATCCTTCAAACCATCGTCAGTCCCGCCCGTGAACTGATCGAAGCCGTTTACCTGCCCCTGTATTTCTATTCTGAAACCGGTTCTGCCGACTACTTGCGCAAGATCGCCCACTCGCCTTCGATTATGGGTGCGGTCTGGAAGAAGAAAGATTGGCCGCGCTTCCTCGGTGAACTCGCCAAGAAGAATAACGTCTCCCTCACCGAACAGCAGCAGGGAGCCGTTCAAGCCGCCCTCACCAGCAAAGTCTCCGTCCTGACCGGTGGCCCCGGCACTGGCAAAACCACCACCCTCCAGATGGTCATTAACGCCCTCTTGGCGGAAAGTCGCAGTTTTCGCCTCGCCTCGCCCACAGGTCGCGCCGCCAAGCGCCTCAGCGAAGCCACCGGCCAAGTCGCCAGCACCATTCATCGTATGCTGGGCTACATGCCCGATGGTGGCTTCGATGTAGACGAGGACGATCCCCTCGAAGTCGATATGGTCATCGTCGATGAGTCTTCGATGATTGATCTTGTCCTCTTCTACAATCTGCTCAAAGCCATTCGCCCCCATACCCACTTGATGCTCGTGGGCGATGTCGATCAGTTGCCGAGTGTTGGCGCGGGCAACGTTTTGCGGGATGTTATCGATAGCGGTCTCGCTCATGTCACCCGCCTCGACACCATTTTCCGCCAGAGTGAAGACAGCCTCATCGTCGTGAATGCTCACCGTGTCAATCATGGTGAGATGCCGCAGGTCAACAACCAGAGTACCGACTTCTTCTTCTTCCGCGAAGAAGATCCGGCACTAGCTGCCGAACTGGTTGTTGATATTGTCCAGAATCGCCTCCCCGGCAAATTCGGCGTGAACCCGCTCGATGATGTGCAGGTCATCGCCCCCATGTATCGTGGCCCCGCTGGTGTGAATGCCCTCAACGACTCCCTCCAAATCGCTTTGAATGGCAGCAGTCGAGTCGTGGAAAAGAAACTTGCCGGTCGCCTCTTCCGTGCTGGCGATAAGGTGATGCAAATACGGAATAACTACGAAAAAGAAGTCTTTAACGGTGACATCGGGCGCATCAGCGGGATCAATCTCGATGAGAATCAATTCGAGGTCATCATGGATGGTCGCTATGTTTACTACGACTTCAGCGAGGTTGATGAACTGACCCTCGCCTATTGCATCAGTACCCACCGCAGTCAGGGCGGAGAATATCCTATCGTCGTCATTCCCCTTTTGACTCAGCATTACATGATGCTTCAACGCAACCTCATCTATACCGCCATCACCCGCGCCAAACGAGTTTGTGTCCTCGTTGGCACACATAAAGCCCTCCACATTGCCGTCGGCAACAACAAAGTCGCCGAGCGTTACAGTGGGTTGCTTGGGCGGCTCAAGGACTGAATTCCTGATTTCAATCGTTGAATAACACAAACTCATCTAGAATAGAATTAACCAAAAGAGTCTATACTGGTTTCAGTGTGCCTCTGTTGTTTCCGCTCTGTTTTGTGGGTACGTTTCGTTATAGGGTTTCGATAAACGATTGTTATAAGGAAATGTGCGTCGGCTCTAAGTGCCCACCGCCATACTTCTGATCGCAGCACTCCAGCCAACGAAAATCGTTACAATGAGAGTCATGATGATGAAGTGGAATTGGTCATTTGAAAGGGTGATTGGCAGTGGCTTTCTGGTGATGATTCTAATTGTCATCATCACAAGTGTGCTGGCTTATCAGAGCATTTCACAGTACATCTTAGTCAACCAACGAGTGAGCCATACGCTTCAAGTAATCGGTACACTTCAAGATTTGCTGTCCACGATTGTAGATGCCGAAAGTGGGCAGCGCGGGTACATTTTGACGGGGCAGTTGGAATTCCTCGAACCCTATCAACAAGGTAATCAAACGATTGATGAACTCTTTGAGCAACTTCGTACCCTCACGCTAGACAATTCCAGCCAACTAGCAAGGATAGATACCTTGGCTCCCCTCGTTGAGCAGCGTATGACCTTCCTTACCCAATCCATTGGGGTGTGGTTGACTCAAGGCTTCGATGCTGCTCAATCCATGGTTGCCAGCGGCGATGGAAAGCGTGCGATGGATCAAATACGCGAAGCTATTGACGTAATGATCACTGAGGAAAATGCCCTGTTGGAAGAACGCAATCAGCAAGCCTCGTCCAGCGCCCGGCTAACACTCTTCAGTTTAGGCGTTCTTATTCTGCTCACCTTTGTTTTTTTAACGATTTTTTATGGTTTCATTGTGCGCAGTATTCAAGAACGTAAACAGGCTCAGTTCAATGCGCTGCAATATGCCAATGAAGTGCAGGATCTCTATGATAATGCTCCCTGTGGCTATCACTCCCTCGATTCATCCGGCACGTACATACAGATCAACAAAACGGAATTAGGTTGGTTGGGTTACACCCACGATGAAGTGATCGGTAAGAAACGATTTGGGGATTTTATTACACCCGACAGCCTCAAGAACTTTCAAGTGAACTTCCCGGTTTTTAAGGCGCGAGGTTGGATAAAAGATCTCGAATTCGATATGGTCCGAAAGGATGGAACTATTCTGTCGGTGTTGTTAAACGCAACTGCCATCACTGACTCGGAAGGAAATTACGTCAGCAGTCGCTCAACCCTGATCGATGTAACCGACCGTAAACAGATCGACCTGAATCTCCAAAAAACCAATCAGGAACTCATCCGTGCAAACCAGGAATTGGAAGCGTTTAGTTACTCGGTGTCTCATGACCTAAGGACACCCCTGCGCAGCATCGACGGTTTTAGTCAGGCGCTGTTGGACGATTACGCCGACAAATTGGACACTACCGCACAATCGTATCTCAAGCGTGTTCGTAAAGCAGCGCAGCGCATGGGGGAATTGATCGATGACCTCATCAATTTAGGGCGCATTTCCAAAGCCGATATTGTACGGGAAAACGTCGACCTCACGGCGCTTTGCCACAAAGTCGTGAACGATTTACAACGCAATGATCCCAATCGCAAAGTGAATATCATCATTGATGATGAATTGAAAGTAGTTGGTGACTCCCATCTGCTCAAGCTCGTTCTGGATAACCTCATTGGCAATGCGTGGAAGTTTACCGGTCATACTGATGATGCCCGTATCGAAGTGACCGGCCAGCGGCAAAACGGGAAAACAGTTTTTCGTGTGAGCGATAATGGCGCTGGCTTTGACATGACCTACGCCAATAAATTATTTGAGCCGTTTCAGCGTCTGCACGGATATGAGGAATTTGAAGGAACAGGTATCGGCCTCGCCACTGTCAACCGCATCATTCAACGGCACGGAGGACAGGTGTGGGCAGAAGGTGAAGTTGGCAAGGGTGCAGCATTCTATTTTTCACTATGACGGTGGCTAACCAATGACAGATCCGGTTGTTTATCAACTGCCTTCAGACTACCAGCAGGTTTATCATCTACAGCTTTTGGAAAAAGGTAAGTACCTGCTGATTAACTTGCTCGCCTTGATCCCGCTGGTCATCAGCCTCATCGTGATGGGGTTGTGGTGGGGGTTGGTGCTGCGGGTACGGGGGTCTGTTCCCGGCGGCTTGGGAGCAGATTGGCCGTGGTGGTTCTGGCTGATCGCCATTTTTGTCTTGATTGTCGTCATCCACGAAGGGCTGCACGGACTAGCGATTCGCTGGGCGGGCCACAAACCCCGCTTCGGTATGATCCTCAGCAAAGGGGCATTTTACGCAACCGCGGACGGTGCATACTTCTGGCGCAATGACTTCGTTGTGATCGCGCTAGCCCCGATTGTTGTGATGACGCTGGCGGGGATGCTGTTGGTTTGGCTCTTGCCGGATACCGCCGGTTATTATGTTGCGCTGGGTGTGGTGCTGAACGCGGCAAATGCGATCGGCGATCTGTGGATGACGGTTGTCGTGCTGCATTTTCCAGCATCAGTTTTGGTGCAAGATGAAGCCGACAGCATCCGCATTTTCGCCAAACCCTGATGTGGGTACAAGTTCATATTCAGAGCAGCCCTTTCGTCAGGGACTCGACATAAATATCTAATCGCCAGTCAATCGAAGCATCAGCAGCGCTGATGGCGATGTCTTCTAGCTGTACCCCTGTGTTGCGGACGATGACAATCGGGGTGGCCTCGTCGCGTTCACCCATCACCAACTGGGCGCAGGTGCAGATGGCATCCGCGATGCCTCGTTGGGTAACCTGCATTTTGTTGCCGAATAAATCCTGCTTGCCGCGCTCATCCAGCACAGGCCGGAACCCGGCTGTCGCCAGCGCCACCCCCGATGATCCCGAACGCCCCGGCAGCAGCCAGCTATCAGTCAGAATAACGCCAATATCAACGCCTAAACGTTCGCGCATCGCTTGGCGGATTTTGGCCGCGAGTTGATAGGGTTCCTTCGGCAGCAAAACCACATATCCGGGCGGGATATTTGAACGGTCTAAACCCGCGTTAGCCTGTATGATCCCATGATGTGCTGTCATCAGGAATCCCTGTATCCCGCCAAATATATGGTCAGACTCTTCCATGATGAGCTGCGCGAGTTGGGGGTTCAGGTGATAACGTTCCGCCAGCGCTTCGGCTTCCGGCTTTACGACAACCTCCGCCAGCGCCACCACCCGTCCTTCGCTGATGGCGGCGTACTTACTGGATACCGCTAGAACATCCCCATTCTCAAGTGCTTCCCCGCTGGTGGCGAGCGCCTCTACGATGGTGGCATCAAGGTCAAAGGTGTGCTGCCGGACGGGCGCTTGTATAGGAATTATGGTTAATGAACGCGAAGGCATATTTTACGAGTGCTGACTTTCATCTACATCGAGCGTCGGTTGTTCAGGTTGAAGATGCTACCACCGTGCTTTTATAGTTACCATATGCAATCAATAGCCGTTTCTTGACTGCATATGGTTCATCCGGACGGCGCACCGATTGATAATGTTGCAACCAGATAGCGCCCGTCAGTGTAAGGGGAGACTTCGGTTTGAGGGGGTTGTAGCCGTGCCCCGGTTTGCCAGTCGTAGATGCCGATGAGCAGTTTGTACGTTCCGGCTGGTAAATCAACCGGAAGCTGCAAGCTGGCTTCGCTGGCGATGCGTTCACCGCTGCGCCACGCTCCGGTGGGATAGCCTTGGCCGATGATGCCATCGAACTGGGCGAGGGGCGGGCTGTTATCGTCGCTGCTGAGATGAATAAAGAGCGAGTAATCTGCCGCGGGCTGCTGCACTGTATTCCAACTGAGTGTCAGACTCAGCAATTCACCGGCCTGAGCGGATAGGTTGTCAAGCGGGCGCTGCATCCCGTCAATGGTGACATCCAGCCCGACGAGTTCCAGTGTGTCTCCGAACGGAACTACCTCGTCCAATGGGGCGAGAATTTCGGCGGCGGTCAAAGCCGGTAAGGGATAGCGCAGATCGGGAATGCGAACGATATTCAATTGTGCATCCGCCTGCGCCCCGCTCACCACGACGTTTTCGTTCCTCAGATAGCGGAACAAGCCGCTCACGAGCGTATACCGCCCATGCGACAGTTCTTCGGGCATCTCCAACCAGTGGTGAGTCGCCACGACTTCTTCCGGCAGCCAGATGCGGGATCGATACATACCGTTGAACGGAAATTCATGCGCGCTGCTGATGGCTTCCTGCTGATCGCTCCACACTTGGGCGAAGATTTCATAATCTTCGGCGGGCGGCTTCAAGGCTTGCCAGTAAAGCGTAACGAACGACTTTTCCCCCGGCTTTAGATCCCGGCTGTTAATGCTGTAACCCAGAAGCCGAATTTCATCATTAAAAATGGCGTCTACCGGATACTCAATCACGGGGCGCGCATCAAACAATCCGGCAGGTGTAGGTATAGGGGTCAGATGTGCGATGACTTGACCGCTGCGATCAACCAAGTTTTCCGTTGGGGTTTCGGCGAGCGCGGCTCCGAGGCTATCGATTTGTGGTTCGCTGATCGGGGGCAGCAGGTAAATTGTATTGGCGTGGAGCAGCACCCACAAATGAGGGTCGGTATGAACAGCGTGGCCATCATGGCGGGCGCGTTCCGGCTGCTGCATCTGAATAATGGTGATTTCGGCGGGCGGATTGTCGATCTGCAGGCTGCCATCGGCGCTGATGGCGCTTTGCCGCTGGCGGAACTGTGCCGCCAGATTCCAGGCTACGTCCGGACGTAGATACTCGGAGTAGGGCAGTAAGTAGGCGCGCTCCGGCTCGGCGTTCAAGCGTGCTGCCAGATCGACATCGGTTTGCGCGCGCCGCCAACTGGATTCAGGGTCAGCATACTGGGCGGGAATCACCGTGTTGAGATAGGTGTTCATGCCGCTAATGGGTGGGACGAGGGCGGCCACCAGAACACCAGCGGTCAACACAAGTTTGTAACGCGGATGGTGGGGAATAAATGAGAGATCCCCTATTTGGGCTAAGCCGATACCGGCCAGAATACAGGCGTAAGGTAGGACACCCATCTGATGCAGCGCATGGATTTCGATAATCGCGCCGCTGATGATGTCCGTTATGAGCAGCACCGGAATCGCAAGCAGCGGCCAAGCATACATGACCCGTGTTGGGGTGCGTATCATGAAGGCTAACGCCAGCAATAAACCCAGAAAGAAGACCGGGCCGAGCATGGGCTGGTTCATGATGTTGTACGGCCCCTGCCACGAGATGCCGAAGGCTTGCAGCGTCAAACCCAGCTTCGCCAGCGTCAGCCCGACTACCCCGCCGCTGGCTGTCGTGTCGTACTCCCAAACCCACCCGCCGGTGGTGGCGGTTCCCGCGTCCGCCCGACCGGAAAAGGATTCGGGTACGCTGATAAAT
>JAFLCH010000139.1 GCA_017303775.1 Anaerolineae bacterium
GGGATTTCATCCAAGGAGAAGCCGACGGCCAGCAGCGCGGCGATCTTGGCGATGGGGAAGCCGGTGGCCTTGCTGGCGAGGGCGGAGGAGCGCGAAACGCGGGGATTCATTTCGATGACGTAGACTTCGCCATCTTCAGGGCCGACGGCGAATTGTACGTTCGCGCCACCGGTGGCGAGGCCGACACGGTCGAGGACGGCTTTGGCCATGTCGCGGAGGCGCTGCATTTCGCGGTCGGTGAGGGTTTGGACGGGGGCGACGGTGATGCTGTCGCCGGTATGGACGCCCATCGGGTCGAGGTTTTCGATGGAGCAGACGACGACAAAATTGCCGCCGGCATCGCGCATGACTTCCAGTTCGTATTCCTTCCAACCGAGCAGGCTCATATCCACGAGGACGGAATGGACGGGACTGAGCTTGAGGCCGCGTTCGGCGATGGTGCGGAGTTCGGCTTCGTCATAGGCAACACCGCCGCCGGAACCGCCGAGAGTGAAGGAAGGACGGATGAGGACGGGATAGTTGAGGGTGTTGGCTACGCGCACGGCATCCTCGACGGAGGTGACGACTTCGCTGGGCGGCGACTTGAGGCCGATTTCGGTCATGGCGTCCTTGAACAACTGGCGGTCTTCGGCGAGGCGGATGCTTTCCAAAGATGCGCCGATGAGTTCGATGTTGTGCTTTTGGAGGATGCCCTGCTCGTGAAGGGCGAGGGCGAGATTGAGGGCGGTTTGACCGCCGACGGTGGGGAGGATGGCATCGGGTCGTTCGTGTTCGATGATGCGTTCGCAGAGTTCGGGCGTGAGCGGCTCGACATAGGTGGCATCCGCAAATTCGGGATCGGTCATGATGGTGGCGGGGTTGGAGTTGACGAGGACGATGCGATAGCCTTCGCGACGGAGGACTTTGCAAGCCTGAACGCCAGAGTAGTCGAATTCGCAACCCTGACCGATGACGATGGGGCCAGAGCCGATGACCATGATGGTGCGGATGTCAGTTCGTTTGGGCATGTGTGATTCCTGATTAGCAATTAGCAGATACGCATTACGGGTTGAGTTCGTCTGATATAAGGCTCGATTACTTTACGGTGATAGCGGATTTGACCCGCCCGACAAATTCATCAAAGAGATAAAGGGAGTCATGCGGGCCGGGGGCGGCTTCGGGATGATACTGCACGCTGAACGCGCCGAGTTCGACATGACGCAGGCCTTCGACGGTGTTGTCGTTGAGGTTGATGTGGGTGATCTCCGCGCCGGACAGGTCGGAGTCCGGTGTGACGGCGAAACCGTGATTGTGACTGCTGATTTCGACCACGCCGGTGAGCAGGTTCTTGACGGGCTGGTTGCCACCCCGATGGCCGAAGCGCATCTTCTCGGTTTTGCCACCGAGGGCGAGGCCGAGAATCTGGTGACCGAGGCAGATGCCAAAGACGGGAACACTGCCGAGCAACTGCTTGACGTTGTGAATGGCGTAGGTGACGGCGGCAGGGTCGCCGGGGCCGTTGCTGAGAAAGACGCCAGCCGGATTCATGGCGAGGACGTCGGCGGCGGGGGTGTGCGACGGGACGACGGTGACCCGCAGGCCGCGATCCGTCATCATGCGGAGGATGTTGCGCTTGATGCCGAAGTCGTAGGCGACGATGAGCGGGCCAGAGGAGTCGTAGTGATGGTCACGATACCACCGGGGGTCGCTGCGTTCGTCCCAGTTGTAGGGTTCGGCGGCGGTGACATCATCGACGAGATTCCAGCCGGACATATCCGGTGACTGGCGGGCGATTTCCACGAGCGCCTGCGGGTCGGAGGCGGCTTCGCCATGGGCGATGGCGGCACGCATGACACCGACGCTGCGAATGTGGCGGACGAGGGCGCGGGTGGCCACATCGGACAGGCCGATGACGCCATGTGACTTGAGGTAGGAGTCGAGGTCGCCCTGTTCACGCCAATTGCTGACTACCGGGCTGAGGGCGCGCACCACGAATCCGGCTACCCATACCCGCGCCGATTCGGGGTCGGCGAGGTTGACGCCGGTGTTGCCGACGTGGGAGACGGTCATGGTCACGATCTGTTTGTGATAAGAAGGGTCGGTCAATATTTCCTGATAGCCGGTCATGGAGGTGTTGAAGACCAGTTCACCGGTCTGCACGCCTTCCGCCCCAAAACCTGTGCCGCTAAAGATTCGCCCGTCTTCGAGCGCGATACATCCAATCATTTTCACCGCCATTGCTACTGAATACTCAAGGAAACTGGAACTCGGACTATACGCGACTAGGAGCGATAGTCACCGTTGATGGACACATAATCGTGGCTGAGGTCGCACGTCCAGATGGTAGCCACGCCGGAAGCATCCCCACAGCGCAAGTAAATGCTGACGGAGGGGTTCTTAAAGATGGCTGTGGCCGCCGCCTCGCTGTAGGCTGTGGGCATGCCTGCTGTGAACAGGAGGAGCGATTCAGCCGTTTGTCCTTCGACCTCGCCGGGGGTGATGTAGAGTTCGATGTGCTGCGGGTCGAGGGGGACGCCTGCCCTGCCCGCCGCGGCGACGATGCGCCCCCAGTTGGCATCATTGCCGAAGAACGCGGTTTTGACCAGCGGCGAGGTGGCGATGGTGTTGGCGATTTGCTGGGCGGACACGTCGGAGGCTGTGCCGGATACGGTGAGGGTGATGAACTTGGTGACGCCTTCGCCATCGCGGACGATGTCCTGCGCGAGCTTGCGGCACACGGCTGAGAGGGCATCGTGAAATTGGGTGAAGTCGTCGGGCGTTTGGAGCGCCGCGCCGCTTTGACCGTTGGCAAGGAGCAGGAGCGTGTCGTTGGTGCTCATGTCGCCATCGACGACGATGCGGTTGAAGGTCTGGGCGGTGACGGATTGCAGGAGGGCGCGGGCGGTATCACCGGGGAGGACGGCATCGGTGACAACGACGCTGAGCATGGTCGCCATGTTGGGGGCGATCATGCCCGCACCTTTGGAAATGCCAGCGATGTGATAGGTTTGGCCACCGGCCATGGTGACGGTGATGGCGGCTGATTTGGGGCGGGTGTCGGTGGTCATGATGCCACGAGCCGCAGCAGCCCAATCGCCACCCAAGGACTGCGCCGAGAGCTTGATGCCATGGGCGATTTTTTCCATGGGAAGCTGGCTGCCGATGACACCGGTGGACATGACTAAGACTTCGTCTTCGCCGCAGCCCAATTCAGCAGCGGTGAGGCGCGCCATCTGGCGGGCATTGGCAAGCCCCTGCTCGCCGGTGCAAGCGTTGGCACATTTGGTGTTGACGATGACCGCCCGCATGTGGGTGTCGTTGTATTGAAGCTGTTCCATGTCGAAAAGGACGGGAGCCGCTTTCATGTGATTGGTGGTAAAGACCCCTGCTGCCACGCAAGGGGTGTCACTGACAATGAGGGTCATATCGAGCGCGCCGTCTTTTTTAAGGCCGGCATGCACCCCGGCAACCCTAAAACCGGGGACATGGTCGATGGTTGGCAGAACATTGGACACGGGTGACATTCCTTTGTGTGCAATCGGATGTAAGCAAAACAAATTTTAGAGCGCCGCGAAAATGGTGGTCAGCCGATCTACCAAGGTATCGACATGAGACTTTTCGATGATCAACGGCGGGACAAAACGGATGACATTCGTGCCAGCGTTGACCATGAGCAGACCGTGTTCGTAGCCCTGCTCGATGACGGGCGAGACATCGGTCACGAGTTCAAGGGCGACCATCAGACCTTTGCCACGAACTTCCTTGATGAGCGGGCTGTTGAGTTCGGAAAGGCGTTCGATGAGATAATCACCGACTTCGGAGACATGCGCCAGAAATTCAGGTTCGCTGATACGCTCGACGACATGATGGGCAACGGCGGTGACCATCGCGCCACCACCGAAGGTCGTGCCATGTTCGCCGGGGTGCATGGCGCTGGCAACGGCTTCGGTCATGAGGATAGCGCCAATGGGAAGGCCACCGGCGAGCGGTTTGGCGAGAGTCATGATGTCGGGGGTGACGCCGCTCCATTCGTGCGCCCAGAGTTTACCGGTGCGCCCCAGACCACACTGGACTTCGTCGAAGATGAGGACTGCGCCGTGCTGGTCGCACAAATGGCGCAGGCCACGCAGAAATTCGGGGGTAGCAACATTGACTCCGCCTTCACCCTGAACGGGTTCGACGATGACGGCGGCGGTGCGTGAACCGATGTGAGCGGCAGCACTTTCCAGATTGTTGTATTCGGCGACGACCGCACCGGGCATGAGGGGGTGGAAGGGCTGCTGATATTTCTCTTTGGGGGTGAGAGCAACCGCACCCATCGTCCGGCCATGGAAAGCACCGCTGAAGCAGACGATTTCGGTTTTATCCTTCAGGCCTTTTTCGTATTGGACTTTACGCGAGAACTTGACCGCGCCTTCGTTGGCTTCGGCACCGCTGTTGCTGAAAAAGACGCGATCCGCAAAGGACTTTTCGACCAGCATTTTCGCCAGTTCGACCTGCGGGGCGGTGTAGTAGAGGTTGCTGGTGTGGATGAGGCCACTGGCGGCAACCTGCATGGCATGGGTGAGGCGGCTGTCGTTGTAGCCGAGGGCGTTGACGGCGATACCGGCGACCCAATCCTGATAGGGTTTGCCGTTGGTGTCGAAGAGAGTCGCGCCTTCACCGTGAACGAGCACAAAAGGCGGGCGCTTGTAGGTTTGGACGATGAAATCATGCTCGTCTTGAATGAGCTGATCGGTCATTGAAAGGGCGGGGGTCGTGGTCACGGGTGTCTCCATATCCTAAAATTGATTTCTATGCGGAAAGCGATCACAGCAATAAAGGTCGAGCATCAGGAAATTGTGGTTTGATGATGGCTCAAGTAGTCACTCCAGTTCAATTTCTCTTCAATCCATAAGTCGGACAGTTTATAACTTTCCAACCAACCATTCTCGATCTCATAAGCGAGGATGGCACGCAACCAGCCGTAGATACGGATGACGGACTGCGGCGCGACCTGACCGGACAACATCACCTGACGAACGAGCTTCTGACTGTAGAGCGAGTCGCGGGCCAGCGCGTTGTACATCAGGTGGTGCAGTTCGTGACAGTTGGCACATAACTGCACAGTAACGGCATTTTCCCCATGGGTGGCGATGTCCCAGAGATGATGCCGCTGGGAAATGGGATAGCCACAGGCCGTACAGGGTGTCATGCGTTCTTTATCGGTCGGGCGACGGCGGCGCATCATTTTGCGATAGCGATGCGCTTGATAGAAGTCGAGCCAGTGATCGATCACTGCCTGCCGCTGCGCCGGATCATCTTTGGCGGCAAGGGCTTCATCAAAGGCGGTGATGATTTTGGCGGCGAGCTTTTCCCGATAGATATAACGGATGAGCGATTGCAGTTCTTCAATCCGAGCCTGTTCGGTCTTCATCCTTTCGGCCTCCGCCTCCCCCAGCACTGGCCGCCCATTTTAACTCAGCAGGCATAGGCGACGATACCCTCTCGATGCGCGGCGACATCCTTAAATAGGAAGTGCAACTGCTGAAAACTCTGCCAGAGCGAAGCGAAGGATACGTGACGCCCGATAAGCGATAGGCTACCGTAGACACCGGCGGCAATCATGCGCTGCGGGTCGAAGTGTTCTGACAGGCGTTCCTGCGTGACCTGACCGAGCAGAAAAGCGCTGGTTTGGACTTCGTCCGGCGGCAGGTAGTAAACCGCGATTCCTTCGCTCGACACTAATCCCTGCAATTCATCCCCGCCGAGCAAGACCCGCGCAACCCAATCGGTATAATTTTGATTGGAACTGGCGCGGCGGGTGGGCGACAGCAGGTAGTAGAGCATATCCCAGCGTTCGCCGATATACAGATTGCGCTGTTCCAAACCGGGATGCACGCGAATGAGATGCAGGAGTTCGCGGGCAAAATCGACTTCGGTATGATCCGGCGAGTCATGCCGGGACGATTGGAGCGCACGCGGGGCGCTCTGTTGGGCAACCTGTGGAACGAGAAAGGCAAACGCTGATTCGGTTTCATAGACCAGCGGTTTGCGCTGAAGCCAACGCCATGTGGATGGTACAGCCTGATAACGCATTTCGAGTCCCATTGTGCCACCTCTCATCATTTCAGTTCACGGGTTCAGGCAAACACGGTTCCACCTCCTGACTGCAAGCCATCGAGATTGGTGATGACAGCACGCCGGACACCAGTCGTCAGGGCATGGAGGGCGGTTTGCACTTTTGGTATCATACCGCCGAAGATCGTACCGTCGTCAATGAGACGTTGGGTCTGGTCGGGGGTGAGAGAAGGCACCACTTTGCCATCCAAGAGAACCCCTTCGACGTTGGTGAGGAAAATGACGCGGCTGGCTTGAAGGGCAGCGGCGACAGCTCCGGCGACATGATCGGCATTGATGTTGAGGCTGGATTCCGCGCCTAAGGAAACAGGCGCGATGACAGGGGTGATGCCCTGCTCCAGCAACGTCGTGAGCAGGTCAGCACGAACCGACTCGACTTCGCCGGTGAAGCCCATATCGTGACCGGTGAGGCGCATGGGGCGGGCACGAACCAAGCCCCGATCCACGCCAGACATGCCGAGGGCATCGACACCGGCAGCCAGCAGGTAACGCACCAACCGTTTGTTGACTGTGCCGCACAAGACCATCTCGACCACTTTGAGCGAGTCGGCATCGGTCACACGGACACCATCGAGGTAACGCGGTTCGATGCCCATCACCTTTTGCATGGCTGAAATTTCGGCACCACCGCCATGAACGATGACGACGGGTTCAGACTGGGCCTGAACGGCGGCGGCAAAGCGAGTCAAGTAAGCCGGATCATCCAATTCGTGGCCGCTCACTTTAATGAGGATTGATTGCAAGGCATTCTCCTTCATCGATATAAACAGGCTGCGCACCTATCAGGCATTGGCGGGCGCAGGTAGTGAGATGAGTATGATCGCCGCGAGCGCCGTAAGGACGCCGAGCATCTGGATACGGGAAAGGCGCTCGTTGAGAATGAGGCGCGCCAGCAGGACGGTCATGGCCGGATAGAGCGATGAGAGCACGGCGGCAATATCCAAACGACCCGATTGTTCGGCAAGGACGAAAAAGATGTTACCGAAGACATCCAGCGCACCGGCAAAGGCAGCCATCCGGAAAAGCCCGGAGTCTGTCGGCTGCACGTTCTGGCGGGTGAAGCGGGCGATAATGAGCATGGCGGTGAAGGATGTGACACGAGCGGCCAGCAGCGGCCAGAATACGCCTTCTGACTCGACGCGGGAGATGCAGATAAAGAATGCGCCGAAGCCGAAGGCTGCCGCGACGGCTAAGCCCAAGCCTCTGGTTTCATTCAAGGTGCCGCCGGAATAGGAAACGAGCGCCAAGGCGATGATGCCGAAGACAAAGCCGAGCAAGTGATGCGGCTGGGGGACGCCCTGCGTGGTGACAGCGACGATGATGGGGAAAGCAGTGGCAAGGACAGCGACCACAGGGGCATTCAAGCCCATGCGACCCACCGCGAGCGCCCGATAGAAACCTGCTAAGCCGAGCGCCCCGCCCAAGCCCGCTAACGCTCCCCAGACGAGATCGGTGGAAGCCGGCAGCGCTTCACGCGAGAGGAGCGCTAAAGCAAGCAGCAGAAACAAGCCGATGAAATGGGCGATGACGACCACGGCCACCGACGACATGCGCTTGGAGGCCATGCCACCCAAGAAGTCGCCTGAGCCATAAGACATGGACGCCAGCAGACCAAAGATTACAACCGAGAGTTCAGGTGAGAACGCCATCAATGCCCCCTATCCGAGCGTTTATAGCAGACCGGCTGTTTCCGGCAAGCCGAGCATGAGATTAAAACACTGTACAGCTTGCCCCGACGCGCCTTTGCGTAAATTATCGGTGACGCTGGTGATATGCAAGTAGCGGTCGGTAACGGGAGTCAGGCTGATGGCCGCGCCATTGGTGCGAACGACATGCTTGAGGGTGGCCTGCTGACCGGCAGGGAGCACCTTCACCAGTGGTTCGTTGGCGTAGGTTTCTTCATAAAGCGCCTGTGCATCTGTGGCGGTGTATTCTGATTTGAGGGTGACATAGATGCTGGCCATGAGGCCACGATCTACGGGCAGGAGGTGCGGGGTGAAGATGAGCAGGCCGGCGTTGGGGTTGAGCTTGTGCATTTCCTGCTCGATTTCACCGACGTGCCGGTGTACCCGCCCCGGATTGTAAGGGTAGAAGTTGCTGTAGACTTCGACAAAGTGGAGGTTGGGCTTGGGTTCGCGGCCTGCGCCGGAGACACCGGACTTGGCATCGACGATGATGGGCGCTTCTGGCTGCAGCCAATCGTGGCGCAACACAGGGGCTACACCGAGGAGTGTGGTGGTGGGGTAGCAACCGGGCGCGGCGACTAAATCCGCCCCTTTGAGCCGCTCGCGATTGAATTCGGGCAAGCCGTAAGGGACTGGCAAGAGTTCAGGGTTGGGGTGCGCATTGCCGTACCATTTCTGATAGACTTCGGGCGTATCCAGCCGTAAATCCGCCGAAAGGTCGATAACTTTCTTGCCGAGCGCACGGGCTTTGGCGGCCATGGGCGCGGAGGCTTTGTGCGGCAGGGCGAGAAAGACAGCATCGACACTCGTCAGATCCGCCTGTTCGTGGGGGATGTAGGCGAGATTGGTGAAGGGGATCGCGGTACCGGCGTAGGTGTTGGATGTGCCGAACTGGAGTTCCACGGCGGGATGATGGGCAAGAATTTCCACCACGTCCTGCCCAGCGTAGCCTGATGCACCATAAACCCCGACTTTGATCTTTTCTGCCATGCAGTGTTGCTCCTTTTTATGCCCGGAATAGCCGGTTAAGCGAAATCATCACCTTCAGACAAAATAAAACCCCCCGACCATCTTTGTGAGGTCAGGGGGAGATTTGTGTATTCTGGTCGCGCTGCTGCTTCCGCTTCAGGCGTCGTGCCAACACAACAATCCCAGCATGACCTCGTGGATCTGCGGGCGACGGCTACGACGACGACGCGTGTTATTCAGTTGTTCAAGTGATGCGACAAGCAACATGATGAATATGTGTTTGGTTGATCTGATTTGAACAATAGTCAAAGTTTAAGCAAAGTATCTATAAAAGTCAACACAAGGGATGCAAAATGGAAACGATGAGCAAGAGGAAAGCTTTTCGAGGCTGAGCGCATCTATGCACGGGCAAAGTGGACGGCGATTCATTAAGGCCAAATAAGGCCACCAAAGACCGCCTCATGATAGAATGCAGAAGGAATAGTTAGAGGTATATATGTGGCAAGAAGAAGTCCGCAAAAACGTTCGTTATAATTTTGCTGTCAACATTATAGACGCTGCATTCTATGGTATTGGCGCGCTCGGTCTGGCTTCTTTCGTAACGATCATTCCGTTATTCTTGAACGAACTCAACGCACCGACCGCCTTAATCGGATTAATCGGCTCGTTCCATGCTATCGGCTGGCAACTGCCCCAATTGTTCACGGCGAGCCGTGTGACGCGGATGCGGCGGTATAAGCCATTTGTGATGTGGGCGACGCTGCACGAGCGGTGGCCGTTCATCGGGCTGGCGATCATTTCGTTCATGCTGCCCACGCTAGGGAATCAAGTGGCGATGCCACTGACGGTGTTGATGGTAATCATCTTCTCGTTGGGCGGCGGATTCGCGGGGACGGCATGGCAGAGCATGATCGGCAAGATTATGCCTAAAGACCGGATCGGAACCTTTTATGGAACCCAATCCGGCATGGCGAACCTATTTGGTGCGGGCAGTGCGATTGCAGCGGGGTTCATTCTGGAGCGATTGGGCTTCCCGAACGGTTATACCATTTGCTTCGTGATCGGGGCGGTGGCACTATTCATTTCGATGGGATTCCTCGGTTCGACACGTGAGCCTGAACATGAACTAGAGGTTGTTCCAGAGAAAGCCAATTTGGGCTGGAACAAAATGCTAGCGATTTTGCGGGAAGACCGGAACTTCCGCTGGTTCTTGTTGGCGCGCATGGTTTCGCAATTCGGGATTGTGGCGCTGTCGTTTTACACAATTTACGCGGTTAAGCACTTCGGATTGGCCGAGCAAACAGCCGGCGTGTTAACGGGCGTACTGCTGCTTTCCAAGACGGTGGCAGGGCCGCTGCTGGGCTGGGTGGGTGACCGATGGGGGCACCGGTCGGTATTGGTGGCAGGCGCTGTCATCATGTCGGCAGCAGCAGGGCTGGCGCTGGTGGCACCGGGAATCGGATGGTTCTATATTATTTTCGCGCTGTCCGGTTTCGCCGACGCAACGCTGTGGACGGTCACGATTAGCTTCACGCAGAACTTCGGGACAATCAGCGAAAAGCCGCTGTATATCGGGCTAGCCAATACGCTGACCGGCCCGATCACTTTATTGGCTCCGGCAATTGGCGGGCTGCTGGCTGACGGGATCGGCTTCGGGTCTACGTTTACGATGTCAGTGATGGCGGGATTGGCGGCGGCGTATTTGCTGCAATATGTGGTGCGCGACCCGAACAGCATGGCACAAACAAGCGGCCAACCTGTTGTAGCGGTTGGCGACTGAGCTAGGTCAGCCTGAGCCTCGGCACGAATAAACCAGAAATGTAGGGGGCTGCCATGCGCAGCCCCAGTGCTGTCCCTACCGGCACAATCAACCCATCGGCCAAACTCCAACCGAGCATATAAGCGGCACGACCCGAAAGCCCAAAA
>JAFLCH010000014.1 GCA_017303775.1 Anaerolineae bacterium
ACACCCGGACCCATTCCGAACCCGGAAGTTAAGCTCACGAGCGCGGATGGTACTGCTTTGGTAACGAAGTGGGAGAGTACGCCGCTGCCAACCCCTTTTTCTCTCATCTCCTCTGCCTCCCGCTTTTCGTTTCTCCTCCCCCCCCTTTTCCTCCCCTTTCCTCCCTTTCAATATCCACCCTATTGGCGGTGACTCAGCAGAGACGTTAAACTCTCTTTATTGATATGATTCAAAGGGAGCAACTTGGCCGAGTGGATGGTAGTCTATCAAACCCATGACGTGATGGATGCCCACATTGTAGCTGGACGTCTACAGGTTGAATCCATTCCCGCGATGGTGCATCGCCCAATCGGTGCTGCGGCATTAGGTATCACTATCGGTAGCCTTGGGGAAATCAGAGTCTTAGTAAACCCCGCCGATTATGAACATGCTATCGCGATCCTCGAGCCTGATGAACAAGATGTATTAACGGACACAAACGACACAATTTCATATTATGGATTGGACGAAAATGAATCTGAATAATACCCTCACTGATGTCCCCGGCATCAGTGTCGGTCATGCCACCAATACAGATGCCGTTACAGGTTGCACAGTTATTCTTTGTCCACCCAACACCGTCGGCGGTGTAGATCAGCGTGGCGGCGCGCCGGGCACGCGCGAAACTGATCTCTTGCATCCGATGCACCTTGTCAATGCGGTCAATGCCGTTTTACTTTCAGGAGGAAGTGCCTATGGCCTTGCTGCTGCTGATGGTGTGATGCGTTACTTGGAAGAACACGACATTGGCTATAAAGTTCAAATCCCCGGTGCTGAATTGGTTGTACCCATTGTTCCATCAGCAATTCTCATGGATCTCGGAATTGGACGTTCTGATGTCCGTCCCGATTCAACCATGGGGTATGCCGCCTGCCTCGCTGCCACTACTGATCCCGTCGAGCAAGGGAGTGTAGGCGCGGGAACGGGCTGCCGGATTGGTGCGATGATGGGTAACGAATTGGCTACTAAAGGTGGAATTGGTTCTGCATCCGTCGATTTAGGGGACGGTCTCATAGTTTCCGCCCTCATAGCCGTGAACGCTGTTGGTGATGTCGTCGATGAAGCCGGCCAGATAATAGCTGGCTTACGACAATCCCCGGATTCAAATCAATTTTCTGGTGCGATGAACCTGATGCGTATGATGGCTCGTGTCGTCGAAGTACCTTCCTCTAGCAATACAGTGATTGGTGTCGTAGCGACCAACGCCCGCTTAACGAAAGATGAAATTAATAAAGTTGCCCAAATGGCACATGATGGTCTAGCTCAAGCGGTTCGTCCATCCCATACAATGTTCGATGGGGATACCATATTCTCGTTAGCAACTGGACAAATACCAGCTAATGTGAATGCAATTGGCGCTTTTGCTGCCGAGGCCGTTGCGATCTCTATCCGTAATGCAGTTCGTGCTGCACACACCCTCGGTGGCGTACGATCTTTAAGAGATTAAACTAAATTAAACAAAGCATATCCACCATTTAATAATTCGTTGATAGCATTTAGGCGAGGTGAAGAAAAAGTGAAAGACAATAAGAGTATGCCGAAAGTGCTGATTATTGAAGACGAATTGACCCTCGCCAATAATCTGTCGGATAAGTTGCGTGGTGAGGGCTATAGCGTCGCCATGTCTACCGACGGTGAAGATGGCCTGTCCAAAGTGCGTGCCGAACATCCTGATCTCGTCGTGCTCGACATCATGCTGCCCGGTCTTGATGGTCTCAGTCTCTGCCGCATTATCCGACGTGACCCCGCTACCGCCCACATTCCAATCATCATGGTAACAGCGCGTGGTACCGAAGTGGATAAAATCGTCGGCTTGGAGAGCGGTGCGGATGACTATGTAGTCAAGCCGGTTGCCCTCGGTGAATTTCTAGCACGGGTGCGAGCCGTCTTGCGTCGCCCATCAGGTCGCCCCGTCTTACAAGATGAACTCTCGTCAAATGACCTGCAAGTCAGTTTAACAGGTCGCCGCGTTTATAAGTCTGGTGAAGAAGTCAAGCTGAGCAATAAAGAGTTTGACCTCCTTGCCGAACTGATGCGCAACAAAGGTGTCGTCCTCTCTCGTGATCTGATTCTCACCAAAGTGTGGGGATACGATTACTTCGTTGATAAGCGCACAGTGGACGTACATATTCGCTGGTTACGAGAGAAGCTAGAAGACGATGCCTCTAACCCGCGTCGCATAGTCACTGTTCGTGGTGTTGGATACCGCTTTGAGGGCTAATTCGGTGGACGAACACGAATGGTCCTATAAACAGGCATTAATGCTGACCCTCGCCAATACTGCCTATGAATCACTTCTAGTGCTCAATGGTGACTGTCAAATTATTGCTATCAACAATGCTGCCGAGGAGCTATTTAATCGCCCACGTCCCATTGGCGATCATCTACTAGATGTGACCAATTCCCCTGAATTACTCTCAATGGTCGAAAGTGCCTTGGAGTATCAGGAAGAAGTGTTTGAAGAACAGGTCATCATCAATAAGCGTCACTACCGGGTTCGCGCACAGGTCATCACGCGGGATGGCAACTTCTTTATCGGCCTTGCCTTACAAGATGTCAGTGAACTTGTCCGCTTGAACCGCGCTCGGCGGGATATGGTAGCCAACATCTCCCATGAACTCCGCACACCCATCGCGAATATCCGCTCCATCATCGACTCACTGTTTCATGAAGATGAAAAACCCAAACGCAAGCGTAGCATCTCGTCGCTACAAGCCATTGCTCGTGAAACAGACTCGCTCCTTTGGGTGATTCAGGAAATGATGGATCTTTCCATGATCGAATCGGGGCAATCCATCCTTCGCATGGTCGAAATCAACCTCCGCAGCCTTGTTCAGAACGCTGTGGATCGCATGGAAGATCAGGCCGAATCCAAAGAGGTGAAGATTATTCACGACATCTCCAAAAAATATCAAGTCTGGTGTGATTGGGATCAGCTTCAGCGCGTACTCGTTAACCTCATCCACAACGCCATCAAATGGTCGCCTCGGGGCGGTAAGATCACCATCACCGCCAGCAATGGCTCGGACGAAATCACCGTCAAAGTTGTTGATGACGGTCCCGGTGTGCCTGATGATCAGGTTGAACGTATCTTTGAACGTTTCTACCAAGTGGATTCTTCGCGCTCTGGTGGCGAAGGTACTGGCCTCGGCCTTGCTATCTGCCGCCATATTGTCGAAGCCCATGGTGGTCGCATATGGACGGAAGGAAAATCACAAGCAGGGCACGGTATTTTCCTCTTTACCTTAGCTGCCGTCGAAACATCATCAACATGAACCATAGCTGAGTCCTCGTTGCATCGCCGGGTTTATTTCTGCTATACTGTTCTTACAATCAAATAGGCAAACCTTCGGGGCAGGGTGAAATCCCCTACCGGCGGTAGGACACAATTGGTGTCAAGCCCGCGACCCGAGTCACCAACGCTTCTCGTGCGACTACATGATCGAATACCAGTGTTGGTGCATTACGACAACTGTCGTAACGGTGGATCTGGTTCAAGGCCAGAGCCGACAGTGAAAGTCTGGATGAAAGAAGGTGTCTAACAGAGCATTGCATCGTTCGGTGCATCGCTTTGTTGGCTTTGCTTAGCGCAAATAATCACTCACGTATGCGATCAGAATTTGCTGACTCAGCTCTGTTTGCTTTAATTGGTGGTTCCCGCTAAGTAGATAATGAACCCCGCTGTGCTTGTCTGACAAGAGCGGGGTTTTTCTATGCACGAGAATGCGCTTCTTAAATCGGTCGACCGGACAAAAATGAACTTGATAACGGATCGTCGCCGTCTGTTGATGCATTTGAGGCGATTTGCTCCTTGGCTGATGCTCTTTGGCTTAGTCCTTGTGTGGCAGTTAATCTACATGCTCCGCGTCTATCCGCCTTTTATTATCCCCGCACCGGTTGATGTCTTAGTCAAATTTCGTGATGTTTTGCTTGACGGTCGCCTCTTTAATCACACCATAGCTACGTTAGTGAATGTTTTGGTCGGGCTGGTTGCTGGTCTGCTATTAGCCTTGACTTTGGGCTATGCCATCGCGAAAACGCCCATTCTTGAAGATATACTTTCACCCATAATTGTTGCCATTCAATCAGCTCCGGTGGTTGCCTACGCCCCTTTACTGGTGATTTGGTTCGGTAGCGGCCCTTCTAGCAAAATTGTCACCGGTGCCTTGATTGTCTTTTTCCCGATGCTTATGAATACCATCGTCGGTATTCGCAATGTACCTGCCTCACTCAAGGACTTAATGCGCTCAATGCAGGCGACCCCTTGGCAAACATTTACCCGCTTGGAAATCCCTTCTGCCATGCCCATCCTGATGAGTGGCCTCAAGATTAGTGCTACGCTTGCGGTTATTGGGGCTGTCGTTGGCGAATTCATCTCTTCCAATGCTGGCTTAGGCTTTTTGATTAATCTTGCGCGTAGTCAGTACGACACGCCTTTGGTTTTGGTCGCGGTGCTCATGCTCACGCTGATCGCACGCTTACTCTATGGTGTTGTGTCGTTACTCGAACGGTCGCTTCTCAGTTGGCAGCGTCGTTCTCAGCGTAATTGATGAATTCAACTACGTTTTGTTTATAAACTCATGTGAGGATCTAGAGCACATGAGATATTTCAACCAACAAGCTCTAGGATCAAGGAGATTGAATGATGGTTCGTCGTATTGTATTAATATTACTGTTCGCGTGGGTAGGTGTTTTGGGGGTCAATGCTCGTCAGCCAGACCAGCAAACATTGTTCCTCACCTTTATACCCAATATTCAGTTTGCCCCGATCTACATGGCCGGGGAAAAAGGTTATTTTGCCGAAAATAACCTTACTGTGACCTTCGAATATGGAGATGAGAATGTCGGCGTTGATATGCTCGCCATCAATCAACGACAGTTTGGTATTATCAGTGGCGAAGAAGTAATCAAGTCGCGTGCGGCCGGTCGTCCGCTCGTCAGTGTTTTCGAATGGTTTCAGAAATATCCAGTTGGTATCGTCTACCCCGATAACAGCGGAATCGAATCCTTAGCGGATCTCAAAGGTCGGAAGGTCGGCATTCCGGGACGTTTTGGTGCTAGCTATAATGGCCTTATTGCAATTCTGGCTGCTAATGACCTTGTCGAGGCTGATATTCAACTTGAGCCGATTGGCTTCAATGCTGCTGATGTCTTTTGTGTCGGTGGCGTAGAAGCATCTGTGGTTTACGTCAGCAACGAACCCCTGCAAATCCAGCAGCGAGCAGATGCTGGGCAGTGCAATGGCATCAGCGGCGTGAGCGTTTTCCCTGTAGCCGATTCTGCGGATATGGTTTCCAATGGTCTTGTGACCAATGAAGAAACATTGAATAATAACCCTGATTTGGTTCAACGTATGGTCAATGCCTACCATCTGGGGCTTCAGTCTGCCATCAACAATCCGGCTGAAACTTATCTTCTCAGTGCCAATCAGGTCGAAAATCTTCCGCTTGATGATGCTTTCCGCGCCGCTCTCGAAGCCGCCTCTGTAGCACAGGCTGAATTTTTGGCGACCAATCCGGATCGGGAAGCAGTCGCTGCCAGTCGGGATGCACTTTGGCAGCAGCTCACCCAACAGTTCGACTCCGCCACCTTACTTCAGTTCCGTGTTCTCTTGAATTCTATCGAACTCTGGGATGCGGATGTTCTCGGCTATGCCGATGAGTCATCATGGATAACCACTCAAGAAGTGCTCACAACCATGGGCTTTGTCACTACCCCCATTGATGTCACTGCCGCCTTCACCAACCAGTTCTTACCACAGTCTGAAGGGTAATACCGTTGACCGGTCATATCACAGGGCGGAATCTTGTTGCCAGCTATCCAGCGCCGGGGGGGGGGATCCTCCCGGCCTTGGGGCCGGTCTCTTTTGATGTCGCCCCCGGAGAATTTGTCTGTTTATTAGGGCCGAGTGGCTGTGGCAAGAGTACCCTTATCCGCATTCTCGGTGGTCTACAGCTCCCTTCGCAAGGGCAAGCCTTCTTAGATGGTAGCCTGATCACGCAGCCTTCTCCTCAAGTTGCGTTGATGTTTCAAGAATCCAATCTCATGCCGTGGCGCACGGTTCTGCAAAACATCGCTTTGCCTCTTGAACTCAAAGGAGTCGAGAAGGTCGAACGGATGGAAGCAGCGCGCCATCTTCTACCCGGTTTGGGATTGGGGGCGGAATTCGCGGATGCCTATCCGGGGGAATTATCAGGAGGTATGGCGCAGCGAGTTGCGTTAGGGCGTGTTCTGATTCAACGCCCTGAAGTTCTCTTACTAGATGAACCTTTTGGCGCGCTAGACGCGCTCACTCGCGAACAAATCACCCTCGACTTAATGCAGGTTTGGGCAGCCGAACAACAAACCGTCATCATGGTTACCCACAATATTAATGAAGCTATTCTCCTAGCAGATCGTATTCTAGTCTTCAGCCAGCGTCCGGGGCGCATCATCGCGAATATCCCCGTCACGCTTCCCCGTCCTCGGCGCATCGACGACTCCTATAGCGATGCCTTCGGTCAGGTCGCGCAGCAAGTTCGTGCGGCTGTCCGGCAGGCTCATCCGGTGATGGGTTGAGCTTTGAGTCCGTGGGGGGAGAGTGTTATGCCGAATGTGCTGCCACTTCCCGGTTGGCTTCTTACATACACACTCCCACCATGAATCTCAGCCACTGATTTGACAATCGCCAGCCCTAATCCCGTCCCTTGAATTTTCTCATTTCCAGCTGCGCGATAGAATCGTTCGAACAGGCGGGTTTGGAATTCCGGCGCGATGCCGGGGCCGTTATCAACCACCTCAATGTGAACAAGTTCATCCTTCATAAATGCTTTTACGAGGATCTTGCCACCTTCTGGTGTGTATTTGATCGCATTATCAATATAGTTGACTATTGCCCGCTTGACCCATTTTCGATCACCCTCAATCGGCGAGAGTTCCGCAGCAAGACTCACTTCATGCTCGATTTTTCGTTCGAATAGAATGGGTTTCAAGTCGCTAAAAACCTCTCGAATGAGTTCGCCGACCTCAAAATCGGTTTTGCTGACACCCAATCCACTTTCGATCTGTTCGAGATTCAGAAGATCATTAATCAGGCTTTGTAGTCGGTTGATACCGTTCAGCGCCAGCCGGATGATTTCAAGTGCTGTCGCGTCGGATGCGCCATAATAATCTTGCAGCATGTGCATTGCGCTCAGTGCTACACCGAGTGGATTCTTCATATCATGCGCCGCTGCTCGCATGAATTCTGCCCGTCGAATTTCCGATTCTCGCAGATGCGAGATGTCCCGCAGCACAATCACCCACCCATTATTCTTTCGGTTCTGTTCCACTTGCCGCATAACATAAATCGGCGAAACAATTACCGATAAAACCTTTCCATTCTCCAGTGTGGTCTGGAAAGATTGGCTTTCAGTGGTTTGTGTCGAAAGTGCGTACAACAGCGAGTCTCGAATCCGAACATGAATTGGCGCTTCTCGTAAATCACTCCCCTTCAATGCGCGTGCATCAACGTCGAATAAGACCTCTGCTGCATGGTTTATCAGATGTATGCGCCCATTCTGATCGGTCGCGATCATACCATCAGCCGTCGATTGGAAGATCGCATGCAGTTGTTTCTCATGCTCCGATGTGGTTTCGTAAAGGCGCGCGTTCTCAATTGCCACGCCCACCGTATCCGCAATCGCCCGCAGCACATTAATGATCTCATTGCTGAAGCTGTTCGGTTGGTTGCTCATGATGCTCAAAATACCGATGATCTTGCTCCGTGCATGTATTGGAGCCATCACAATCGATCGGAATTGCTCATCATGAAAGCGCGGGACAGCGAGTTCTTCTGTGCCGTCAAGATTGTTATCGACTACAATGTCATCGGTATCAATCACTTTGCCGGACATCCCTTTGCCAAGTGGGATTCGCATCGGCGGATTGACGAAATCATGCGGCCAACCTTGTTGTGCCCGCAGCACGACTTCCTTCGCTTCTTCATCTACGAGGCTGATGCCCCCCGCTTCAGCCCCTACCACATCCAGTACTGCTTTCAGGGCAGTAGTCAGAGTTTGGTTAAGGTCGAGCGATTGGCTGACGGTTGCTGCAACGGTATTGATGGCGCCGAGTTGGTCTATGCGTCTTTTGACTTCATCCGTGAGCAGTCGGTTTTGGATCAGTAAACTTTGAAGATCGTTTTGCACGCTGAAACCTGTCGATGAAAATTAGGATAGCAGAGACATAAATAACAGTTTTCATACCAATAGTATACCCCAGAATGTGGTTCGGATGGAATAAACCATATACTCGGATCAACTTATGCCGTTCATGGACTTATACCGACTTCCGTGGGCTAGTTTCGTACACCCCCTTTCGTTATCATTATCCGCGCTCTGCTTTCTAACTGAAGGGGATAATAATGAATTTTGATGTGGCTGCTGTGCGCGCCCAATTTCCAATGTTAGCGGGCAATACGCCCATTTATTTCGATAATCCTGCTGGAACGCAGGTTCCGCAGCGCGTAATTGATGCCGTCAGCGGCTATTTTCTGCGCATGAATGCCAACTCTGGCGGCCTATTTGCCACCAGTCTCCACACCGATGAAATGGTGCAGTCAACCCGCGAAAAGGTAGCCGACTTCCTCAACGCCCCGGACTCTAGTGAAATTGTCCTCGGCCCAAACATGACCACCCTCAACTTTGCTCTCAGCCGCGCCCTCGCCAAAACGTTGAAGCCCGGTGACGAAATCGTCCTCACCCGCATGGATCACGACGCCAATGTGGCTCCATGGTTGCGCATTGCCGAAGACTACAACTTGGTCGTGCGCTGGGTCGACATTCGTACTGCCGACTGCACTCTCGACCTCGACTCCCTTGAAGCCGCCCTCACAGATCGCACCCGTGTAGTAGCCACCGTGCATGCCTCAAACGCAGTCGGCACCATCAATCCGGTCGCCAAAATTGCGCAGATGGCACACGCTGCTGGCGCTCTTTATGTAGTTGATGCGGTTCAAAGCGCGCCCCATATCCCCATTGATGTGCAATCGATCGGCTGTGACTTCCTGCTCTGCTCGGCCTACAAATTCTTCGGCCCGCACATTGGCATCATGTGGGGACGCTACGACCTGCTTCAATCGCTCCCTGCTTACAAAGTGCGCCCCTCCAAGGACAAAGCCCCTTACCGTTGGGAAACAGGCACACCCAGCTTTGAAACCATCGCCGGCGTCGGTGCCTGCATCGACTATCTCGAATCAATCGGTCAATCCATCGGCCAGCCTGCCGAGTCCGCCTATCCGGCTTTCTCAGGTCGCCGCTTGCATCTCAAAACCGCCATGACCGTTCTCGGTGACTACGAACGGGAACTCGTGCAGCACCTCATCGACGTCATCCAACAGACACCCGGCAGTGCCATCGCCGGCATTACCGACGCCAATCGATTCGAAGAGCGCGTGCCCACCGTCGTCTTTACCCTCGACCGCGCCACCCCACAGCAAATCGCAGCCCATTTGGCCGGTCACAATATTTTCGTTTGGGATGGCAACTATTACGCCGTCGAGATCATGAACCGGCTTGGACATGCCGAAAATGGTATGGTGCGCGTCGGCCTAGCGCACTACAACACCCACGAGGAAATTGAACGCTTCGGAGCTGCGCTGAAGGCGCTTTAGCCGATGAGTTCTTTCGAAATTGCGGAACCCAATTGGGCAGCCATCAACTCAAGGTGCATCACCTGTTCTTCCGAGATGCTGCCCGCTTCTTCGCGGAACACCGCCAGCACGCCATACCGGTTGCCGCTGAACGACACCGGTACACAGGCCACCGCCCCCAACCGTCCCTTGGTGACCAGCGGATGATTGGGGGTATCACCACTCCCCGCGACTCGGCTCTGCCCGTGTTGCAGCACCCATGTGATCAAATCCTGAGCTTCCGACTCCTTCGGGCTGACCGCTTGAATCGGGGCAGGGCCATCCTGCGCTTTCAATACCAGTGTGATCGGGTTCGCGTTCACCATCCGGTAAAACGCCACATAATCATAGCCAAGGTTCTTGCACGCCGTCACCGTGACCTGCTGCTTGCCTCCTTCGCCCGCAGCATGTCGCAGCTCTTTCGCGAACTGCCGCACTGCCGGTAAGCTGTCGGCGCGCAGCGTTTCCAACTGCCGGTCGGACATCAACTTGGTGATTCGTCGGATCAAATCATTGTCCTTGAACGGATCAGTGCTAATCTCATCAGCCCGCCCCGGCATTCCGAAGTCAGCTTCCTCATCCACCAGTATGATAAATAAGCGCGGGTAACTGTGCCGGATTTCGTTCACCAGTTCAAACGTATGACCGATTTGGTTATCCAGCACCAGAATATCAACATGCTTACTCTGGTCTGCCAGCGTATCAGGCACATCTTCCAATGCTGAAACAATTTGTACGCGGAAATCTGGCTGTGCCGATAGATTCTTATAATATTGGTTTGCCACTTCCCGTCGCGCGGCCACCAGAATTTCAACAGATGTCATCGTTATTTGAACCCCCGGATTGTGTCATCTCCATAACCCATTATAGGTCAGGAATATCTGCGCATGTTTACGATGCTGCTACATAATCGCAGCAAGCCAGCGTCAGCAAGAGCAAATGCCGCATGCCGTCAGCCACTGGTTTGCTCTCAATGTACTCGTCTAGCCGGTGAGCATTTCCGCCATGTGTCACCCCCACCGTGATCGCAGGGCATCCTGCCGCCAGCGGGATATTCGCGTCAGTGCTCCCGTTCTCTAGGGTGCCTTTTACCCCGACTTGTTCCAGTGCGGCGTATGCCCCTTGTATCAGTACATGATCAGCCGGAATCTGCCCCGCAGGTCGGTCACCCACCACCTCAATCGCCAGCGGGAGCGAGGCCTTATTCATTCGCGCTACTGTCTCTCGCACTTTCTCCTCAAATTGTCCGAGCGTAACCGAATCTTCCGACCGCAAGTCCAGCCATAAACCGGCCTCTGTCGCAATCGTGTTGATGCTCTGCCCGCCCTCAATGATCCCGATGTTATACGTAGTGCGTGGGGCTTCCGGTGGCCGCAGCGCAGTGATCGCTGCCCCCAACTCCATGATTCCATGAATCGCGCTTGTTCGTCCGAAGTTCAACCAGCTGTGTCCGCCTTCGCCCTTAGCGGTGATATGCAGCCGTCGCACCGCAATCCCTGCATGATACACATGCCCGAATGCCATCCCCTCCAGATTGAGCACACATGCAATATCCGGCTGAAGCTGCTGGAACACCGCCTTCATCCCCCCCAGATCGCCCAATCCTTCCTCGCGTGTGTTTGCCACGAACCAGATGTCGCATGCAGGCTGGAGCTCCAATTGTCGTAAACTCCGTAGGATACCCAGCATTCCCGACACGCCGATGCTGTTATCCCCCAACCCCGGCCCATAAATCAGGTCGCCCTCTTGCCGGATAGTCAAATCAGCGTGCTCTGCAAACACAGTATCCGTGTGTGCCGAGATCATGATTCCCGGTCGCCCGCTCTGCTTCCCTTTCAATTTCCCGATCACGTTAAACAGCGCGTCGCTCTGAACGGCTTCCAGTCCCATTGCCTCGAATTGTGCTCGGACGTATTCTGCTCGCCGTTCTTCTGCGAAAGTTGGGGCGGGGATCTGTTGAATGGCGATAGCTTCCTCAATCACCCACTTGGCTATGTCCCCTATCCAACCCCAATTCAACCTTTTATCCCATTGCGCGACCAGTTCTTTCATGCACAATCCTACCTGTTCTTGGATAACGGCGTTTGTATTCCGTTAGAAATTATCGAATTTAATTAGTTCATCAGCTTCTAGGGTTTCACGACCCTTTGAATACCGCTATAATAACCAATCCTTTTACTTTGAGCGATGTGCTTATCTGTCTGCCGAAACTTTGGAGGTGCTGGGTGGAAGCCGCGAGAGTATTGTTGATCGGACGCGCCCAGTCGAATGGCTCTTCTCTAGCCAATGCCCTCAAGAAAAAGTACGACGTTTTGCACGCGACCAGCGGCAAACACGGTACGCAGCTCGCCCAGCAAGAACAGTTCCAACTTATCGTTCTGGACGCCGTTTCCATGCGCACACCCGGCGAACGCATTTGCTATGATCTGCGTCGTGTTGCGGGCGCGGCTTCCCTCGTCCATCTTCACCCCGGCCCGCGTGAGTCGGCGCAGAGTATGGCCGACATCCTCCTAATTCATCCGGTTAGCTCCCGTCGTTTGCTCAACGCCGTAGATCGGCTCTTGCTCAAGCAAGATGACGATGTCATTTTCTGCGGCCCTTTTGCCATCAATCGCTCCCGTCGCATCCTGCTTGCCCATGGTCAGGAAACTCAGCTCACCCCCAAGCAAGCGTTGCTTGTTGAACTCTTTTTCTCCAACCCCGGCGCAACCTTGGATCGTCGCACCCTCATGGAACGCGTATGGCAAACCGACTACATGGGTGACACCCGTACCCTCGATGTACACATCCGTTGGGTGCGCGAAATGCTCGAAGCGGACCCCAGTCACCCCATCTATCTTCGCACAGTGCGTGGAGTTGGTTATCGCCTCGAACTCAATGTCAACGGCCTAGCCAAATCGACCTGAACCCTCACTCAATCAAAAAAACCGGCTGCTGAGGCCGGTTTTTAGAGTTAATCAATTTTTACTGAGCTTTACTTGGCCGCAAGCGCTGCCAGTTGCTTCATCAGACGGCTCTTGCGGCGAGCAGCGTTCTTGGGATGGATAGTGCCACGGCTCGCGGCCATATCCAGATCACGCACCGCCTCAAGGGTCGCTGCCTTCGCGTCTTCAAACTTCCCGCCACCCTGAATGGTTGTACGAGCCTTCTTCACCAGAGTGCGGACGCGGTTCCGGTAAACGCGGTTATGGGCGCGGCGCTTCTCATTCTGGCGGAAACGCTTAATTGCAGATTGATGATTAGCCATTCAATGCCTCCAGCAGTGCCTGCTGTCTTGCTCTGTATCTTCGTGTGAATAGACCGGAATACTATCATACATGGGCGGCATTTGTCTAGCTTGAATTCATTCCACCCTGTTATTTTTCCTTACGTGCTCGTCAGGCTGCTGATTAAGAACACAACCGCGCCGATATTCACCAATCCTAACACCACCACCGCCAACATCACTGGAATCGGATACCCTTCATTCGTACCCGGCAGCCGTGTCGCGGTGATCTCGCGAGGAATGTACTGGAAGAACTCATCTGCCTCCAGCTTTTCCATCTGAGCGTCATCATAATCCTCGATCAAAGCGGCGCTGCGGATGTCCTCTTCCTCATCATCCAGCAGCCCGAATGCTGCCGACGAAGTGGGCATCTTCGGGCTGGGGGGCGGGCTGGCGGGTGAACTGGCGCGCAGTGGGCTTTGTGGCTTGGGCGTTTCGGATTTCGGCAGTGGATTAACCGGCGCTTCTTCGCTGAATGGCCCGGACGAGAACAAATCCTCCATCCCGCTCATCGCATTGATGTCGAACCGCTCATCGTCGTCGTCATCATCAGTGATCGACATGAACTTCGCCGCTTCATCCAGCGCAGCAGGACTCATGTTACCCGTCCCACCGAGGTTCAGCTTGCTCACCCAATCGTCATATTCTGCCTCCGACGGCTCATTGACTTTGTGGGTCGAACTCACGCTGCTTGTGGCGGTTACTGGCGCGTCCCATCCGATATTGCTAGGCAGTTCATCATCATCCCCGGCGCTGAATGGCCCCGGTGCAGGCATTGGCGGCGGCGTAAAACTGCTGTTTGCCAGCACATCCTCTGCTTGCGCGGGTGGCGCTTTCGGGTTGCTTGGCTGGCGTTGATCCAGTACGGAGATACCTTGTTTTGCACGCTCATTATTCGGGTTGATCGTGAGCACATTTTCGAGGCAGGTGCGCTGCTCTTCGGGGCTGTCCACTACCGCGCTTAACCATAACCAAGCCTGTTCGTTATATTGATCAATCTCAACCGCCCGCATGAGCATTGCGCGGGCGTCTTCTTTACGTCCGGCTCGATATGCGCTAATGCCTTCCCGTACCATCCCGTCAACATTTGCTGGCATGAGTCTTGCTCTCCAAACATGTTCGCTGCTGAAGTTATCATAGCATGAACTTCTCGCCTGCGAAACTTAAATCCTCGCTCATTCCGACTTTAGGCGGATGCAGCATCCTTCCAGAATAGGATGCTTCCTAATCACCCATCAGGTTAAATAGAGGAGTAGGTGAAAGCCGTTCAGGACATTCAGCACGGAGTATGAAGATGAGCACCATTCATGTCGAAGAGTCGCGTATCATCCCTGCCAGCCCCCAGCAGGTCTATGCCGTCATCGCCGATTACCACGAAAAACATCCGGCCATCCTCCCGCGCCCTTACTTTAACGACATAACCGTCGAGCAGGGCGGCATCGGCGAAGGCACGGTGATCCGTTTTTCCATGACCGTCATGGGGCGCACTTTTCACTATCACCAGCGGATTACGGAACCCGAACCCGGTCGCAAACTGGTCGAAACAGATCTCAACACCGGTCAGCAGTCCGCATTCATCTTCGAACCCCTCGCCAATAATCAGCAAACTCGCCTGACCATTGCCTCCGATTTTCCTCGCAGTCCCGGCCTTGCTGGAATCATCGAAAGCATCACACAGCCGCCTATCGTCCGTCGTATTTATCGTCAGGAACTTCAAAATATCGCTGACTACGTGCAAGCGAATTAACCGTTACTCTTAAAGGATGGGGCAGGGCTGTCCTTGCCCTTATCCTGTCGGGATCACCGCGGTCGCTTCAATTTCCACGCGTGCTGCGTCCTCGATCAATGCCTTCACCTCCAGCGCCGTCATCGCCGGATAATGATTGCCCATGACTTCACGGTATGCCTGTCCCAGTGCCTTCCCGCTTGCCAGATACTCTTGCTTATCCACCACATACCACGTCAGCCGTGTCACATGCTCTGGCTTTCCGTCGGCTGTTTCCAGTATCGCGACGATATTTTGCAGCGCTTTTTTGGCCTGCTCCACGAAATCCTCACTTTGGAATTGGCAGCTCTCATCCCAACCAATCTGCCCGCTGATGAACACCAGCTTGCCGTTTGCTACTGCAATCCCGTTGGAATAGCCGCGTGGTTTTGCCCACCCCGGTGGCTGTAATATTTCCATTCCGCTTATCGCTCCCGGTTTAATAATCGGGTTCTATATCTTGACAGATATGAACTTTTGTTCTATAATGAAATGTGCGAATGAGTCGCTTAAATTGAGGATCGCCATGTCCCCATCAACCCAATCTCACATTTTTTGTCCTAATTGTTTGGCGGATGTGGCGGCGTTTGTCTGCGGCAGTTTCGCGTCTTCCCGCACACCAACCCCATTCAATGCCGTTTTGTCGGCGGCTCCGTCGCTTACAGCCGCCCATATGGCGGGATTGGCGGGACGGCGGCAGCCAACACCGTATTTCCCGCAGCCAAAAGCGGCCATCACCCGTCTTCCCGCCGTTCACCGCCATAAACGCGCGCCAAACAAGCCTGTTCCCGCCGCCAATAACGGCGGGTATTCTGCCATAAAACGACTTAGGTGACTTTGGCTCGTGCTTTGAACGCTGCGTTGTCCCACGCCCGCGTTTCGAGGATTTCAGCCAGTATCCCCACCGCTTTCCAGATGTCCTCGTATCCCACATACAGCGGCGTAAATCCAAACCGCAAAATATCCGGCGCGCGGAAGTCTCCAATCACCCCCCGTGCGATCAGCGCCTGCATCATCGCGTATCCTTCCGGGTGGCTCAGGCAGACTTGGCTTCCCCGCTGTTCTCGCTCGGTCGGCGTCACCAATTTTAGGTCGTAACCCTTGCACTGTTCTTCCACCAGCCGCATGAACAGGTCAGACATAACCAGCGACTTCTCTCGCATCGCCTGTAAATCAGCCTCTAACATCACGTCAACGCCGCATTCCAGTGCCGTCATACTCAGTACCGCCTGCGTACCGGCCAGATACCGCGAGATACCCTCCGCCGGTTCGTACTTCCACTCAAATGAGAACGGCTGTGCGTGTCCCATCCATCCCGCTAGCGGCTGGCTGAATCGTGCCTGATGCCGTTCCGCGACGTAAACGAAAGCCGGTGCTCCCGGCCCCCCATTTAAGTACTTGTATCCGCACCCGATTGCAAAATCAGCTTCGACATCATCCAACTCCACCGGCATCGCTCCGGCTGAATGTGCCAGATCCCAAATCACCAGCGCTCCCATCTCATGCGCGCGCTTGGTAATCGCTTTCATATCGTGCATCCAGCCCGTCCGGTAATTCACATGCGTGAGCATCACCACAGCCGTTTGCGTATCAATCGCGTCGATGATCTCCTCAGCCCATTTCAACCGGAGTTCATGCGCGCTGCCCAACAGTTCAACCAGCCCTTGCGCCATATACAAATCAGTCGGGAAGTTATCTGGCTCCGAAAGGATGACACTCTTACCCACCTGTAGCTTAAGCGCTGCCGCCAGTACCTTGAACAGGTTCACCGAGGTTGAATCAGCAACTACAACCTGCCCCGGCTTCGCGCCCACCAATCGCCCGATCTTATCTCCTAACCGTCGCGGCATATCGTACCAGCCGGCCCCAATCCAACTTCGAATGAGTCCGTTGCCCCACTCTTGCCTCACAGCCTCTCCCAGTCGGGCTTCAACCCCTTTTGGCAGTGCTCCCAACGAATTTCCGTCAAAGTATAAGACACCCTCTGGAACGTAGAATTTTTCCCTGAAGGCCTTTAGCGGATCATTAGCATCCATCTCACGGATTGCTTCATACGATATTGTGGTCAACTTGCTCTCCATTACTGTGCCTTGATCATTTCCTGTCGGCGCAGGACAAAACGCTGTAACTTACCGGTGTTTGTTCGTGGGAGCGATTCTTTGAACTCAATTGCTCGTGGATACTTATAAGGCGCGATGACCTGCTTTACGAATTCTTGCAATGTTTTCACCATTGCCTCGTCGCCTGTTTCTCCTGCTTTCAGCACCACGAACGCTTTTACAATCTGTCCGCGGTCATCATCCGGTGCCCCCACGACTGCGCAATCAGCCACAGCCGGGTGTTTCATTAACGCTTCTTCAACCTCCGGCCCGGATACATTGTAGCCAGCCGTCAGGATAATATCATCCGTGCGCGCGTGGAACCAGAAGTAGCCATCATCATCCATGAAATAAGCATCGCCCGTCACGTTCCAACCGTTTTGCGAATAATCTTTTTGTCGCTCATCAGACATATATCGGCATCCGGTCGGCCCTTTTACCGCTAGTCGCCCCACGTTACCGGAGGGCAGGGGATTGCCTTGCTGATCGAGAATGCATGCCCGATAACCCGGTATCGGCCTGCCTGTCGACCCCGGTCGTACATCTGCCCCTGCCGCCGAGATAAAGATATGCAGCAACTCGGTCGAGCCGATCCCATCAATCATCTCAATCCCGCTTGCCTCGCGCCACATCGTTCGGGTAGAAACAGGCAGCGCCTCTCCTGCCGAGATGCACTTTTTGAGGGACGAAATATTATATCCCCCCACCAATCCGGACATCTGTCGGTAGAATACGGGGGATGACCACGTAATCGTAATTTTAAAATCTTGAATAGCCTTTAACATAATGTCAGGTGAGAGCTTTTCGAGCAGCACCGTCGATCCCCCGACCCGCATCGGGAACAGCAGTATCCCACCCAGACCAAAGGTGAACGCGAGGGGCGGTGTACCGATGCTGATGTCATCCGGTGTCATCTGCACAATCGACTTCGGGAAACAATCACAAATTGTCAGCACATCGCGGTGGAAATGCATGGTTCCCTTAGGCTTGCCCGTGGTGCCGGAGGTAAAAGCGATCAGCACCACATCATCTGCTGCGGTATCGATTGCCTCGAACTCCCCAGACTTTCCGCCCGCACGAGCTTCCAACCCATCACTCGAAGCATCGTTAAAGTACATAATCTGTTTTAAGCTAGGACAGCGTTTTTGTGCGGCCAGCAGTTCGGTGTCCAGCGCTTTATCACATAACGCTGCGTTCACCTGCGCTTTTTCCATCACATCCACGAGTTCTTTTTCCCGCAGCATTGCCATCGTGGTTACAGCGATTAACCCCGCTTTTACCACCGCAAACCAGCAAATAGCCATAATGGCGCTGTTTGCCCCACGCAGTAGCACACGGTTTCCCGGAACCAATCCCATATCCTCGGTGAGAACTTGTGCAATCTGGTTCACCTGCTTGAGCATCTCAGCATAACTGATGACGCCCGTGTAATTATGAATGACAGGGCGATTCCCCCATCCCTTTTGCACATGCTTATCGAGAAGTTCAGCGCCACAGTTAATGCGTTCTGGATATTGAACCTCTGGTATTTCAAAGATCATTTCCGGCCACTGATCGCGGGGTGGTAGGTTGTCCCGTGCGAAAGTATCCACATGTGCGGTGTAACTCATGTTGTTGAACCTTTCAATAAGGAGCGGGCAATGATTAACTTCTGGACTTCAGTTGCGCCTTCATAAATACGGAGTGCTCGGATTTCCCTGTACAATCGTTCAGTGATTGTCCCATGTTGAATACCAAGACCCCCGAAAATCTGTACTGCCGAGTCAATTACCTGCTGCGCCGACTCAGTAGCCATCATCTTAGCCATTGCAGCCTCTTGTGTAGTTGGCTTGCCTTGTATATCACGCGTCCATGCTGCCTGAGCAGTGAGGAGCGCTGAAGCTTCAACAGCCGTAGCCATATCAGCTAACTTTGCCTGTGTCATCTGGAAATCAGCCAGTGATTGCCCGAAAAGCTGTCGCTGCTTGGCGCGTTGGAGTGCCTCATCAAGTGCCCGTCGGGCGAACCCGACTGCCGCCCCGGCGACTGATGCCCTGAAGATGTCTAACGTCTGCATAGCCACCTTAAACCCCGATCCAGCCTCACTTAAGCGCTGCTCAATTGGGATGCGGCAGTTCTCGAACCGCAGTGTTGCCAGAGGGTGCGGCGCGATGACTTCGATTCGTTCAGTAATCTGCAATCCCGGAGTATTCGACGGGACAATGAATGCCGAAATCCCCCTTGCTCCGTTAATAGGCTCACTTCGTGCAAATACTGTGTAGAAATCAGCAATTCCACCATTGGAAATCCACGTCTTGCAACCATTAAGGATATACGTGTCACCTTCTAGTGTTGCTGTAGTGGTCATCGCCGCGACATCAGATCCTGCTTCAGGTTCTGAAAGTGCGAATGCTGCAATCCACTCTCCTTCGGCCACCTTCGGTAAATAGGTTTGCTTCAAATCCTCCGAACCATAAAGTGTGATTGCACCACTCCCTAGTCCTTGCATGGCGAACGAGAAATCAGCCAATCCGGCGTGGTATGCTAGTGTCTCTCGGATCAAACATAATGCCCTTGAATCCAGCTTCTCTAGGACACCGCCGTATGCCTCCGGAACACAGTATCGTAGCCATCCTGCCTGTCCCAACTGTTGAACCAGATCACGACATGCAGCGTCAACATCTTCTGGTTCATCAGCGGCGAGACTCCTTTTGCACCACGCGTTTAATGCTTCGACGAGTTGAGCATGTTTTGTCTCAAAGAAGGGTAGGGCTGTGTTCATACCTAATCGCCCTTGAAAAGAGGTTTTTGTTTTGCGGCAAACGCTTCATATGCTCGTCGAAAATCTTGGGTTTGCATGCAAATGGCTTGTGCTTCGGCCTCGGCCTCAATGGCTTCATCGATACTCATCGACCATTCCTGATGCAGCATTTTCTTCGTCATTGCATGCGCGAATGTTGGTCCAGTCGCCAATTGCTCAGCCATCTGTCTGGCTTTAATGATGAGTTCGTCGCCCTCGAGAAGCGCGTTATAGAATCCCCACTGGAACCCTTCTTCAGCCGTCATTGTTCGCCCTGTGTACAGCAGTTCTGCTGCACGGCCTTGACCGATAATCCGGGGTAATATGGAACATGCACCCATATCGCAACCGGCCAATCCCACTCTTGTAAACAGAAAAGCAGTTTTGCAGCTAGGCGTTCCGTAACGGAAGTCCGATGCCATCGCTAGGATTGCGCCTGCTCCCGCGCAGACTCCTTCTACTGCGCTGATGACCGGTTGTGGGCAAGCGCGCATCGCTTTCACCAAATCACCTGTCATCCGCGTAAAATCAAGGATTTCCGGCATACTCATACGAGTGAGTGGCCCGATAATTTCGTGTACATCACCACCTGAACAGAAATTGCCTTCCGCACCGGTCAAAATAACGACTTTGATCTCTTTTTCATACACCAAGTTGCGAAATAAATCACGCAGCTCCGCATAAGATTCAAACGTTAGAGGATTCTTTTTTTCCGGACGGTTTAACGTGATTTCGGCAACCTTGCCAGAGACCTTCCATAAAAAATGTTTCGCTGCATACTCTTTGAGCATGTGTTCACTCTCCTGTATGTCTTTCCTGAACACTGCGTTTAACTTTGCCTAGCAATATATACAAAGTATGTTGCTCTTCCCCCGTCAACCCGCTCATCCAATCCGCAATCCAGTTCTCGTGTTCTGCTGCCATTTCTTGGAAGGTTTCGTTTCCTTTTACAGTGAGCCTAACCTTCCATACCCGTCGATCATCGGGCAATGTAACGCGTTCGACTAAACCTTCTTTTTCCAATTGATCGGTGATACCTGTGATATTCCCTCCGGAAACCATCATCCGTTGCGAAATTTCTCCCATCCGCAACCCTTCTGGGTGGCGAGCGAGCTGAGCCATCAGGTCAAAACGAGGAAGCGTGATATCAAAGTCGATGCGTAGGCGTTTTCTTACACAGTTTTCGATCAGCGTAGTGCTTGCCAGCATGCGTAGCCATAACCGGAGAGAGGTATGGTCGGTTTCCGAAATGATTGTTTCCCGGTCGATAAAAATGGTCTCGTTTGTTACTTGAGACATGACTTCTCCTTAACTACTATTAACTCTGTGCCGCTCTCGCAAGGTTACGTTCAAGTTGTGCTTTCCCACGCAGATATTGGTTAGGCCACTGAACGTCTGCATAGCCGAGTTGCGCGGCTGCATGAAGTGTCCAATATGGGTCAGCGAGATGTGGCCTTCCAATGGCGCATAAATCAGCTCGCCCCGCAGCAATGATACTGTTAACATGATCAGGTTCGAAAATAGCTCCCACTGCCATCGTTGCGATGCCGACTTCATTTCGGATACGGTCAGAAAATGGCGTCTGATACATACGACCATAAATCGGTTTTGCCTGCTCACTCGTTTGCCCTGATGAAACGTCAATCAAATCAGCTCCAGCATCTTTGAATAAATGTGCAATCATTACAGCGTCATTGTCTGTGTTTCCACCCGGAGCCCAATCATGTGCAGATATTCGAACCGACATTGGTTTGTGAGAAGGCCAACTATCACGCATTGCCCGAAATACTTCTAAGGGATAACGACAGCGATTCTCAATAGAACCACCATACTCATCAGTTCGCTGATTACTGAGTGGGGAAATGAAACTCGAGAGAAGATACCCGTGCGCACAGTGTAGCTCCAACCAATCGAATCCACATGCTGCTGCCCACTCTGTTGACCTTAGGAAGTCAGCCTTCACGCGTTCCATATCATCTTTTATCATGGCTTTGGGGATTGCGTGGCGTGGACTATAGGGAACAGCCGATGGGGCAATCAGCGGCCAATTCCCTTCCAGTAGCGGCTCACCATCTTCTTCCCACCCCAATTGAGTTGATCCTTTTGCCCCGGCATGACCCAGTTGTATTGCAATTTTGGCAGATGTTCGTGAATGCACATAATCTACGATGTGTTTCCATGCATCCTGATGCTCAGGCAAATACATACCTGCACATCCGGGGGAAATTCTTGCGTCAGCCGAAACGCAGGTCATCTCTGTAAAAACCAGACCCGCTCCCCCATGTGCCCGACTTCCAAGATGAACAAGGTAGAAATCATCTGGGGTACCGTTTTGACATGAGTACATAGCCATAGGCGAAACTACAACACGATTATCTAAGGTGAGTTCACGTAGCTTAAACGGAGTGAACATTGGCGGAATTGGTTTCGCATCAATTCCGCTTTGGGCTGCCATCCAACTTTCAACCTGTTTAACGTATTGATTGTCACGTAGTCGTAAATTCTCGTGGGATATGCGCTGACTTCTTGTCAAAAGACTATAAGCAAATTGCTCTGCTTCTAGCTTTGTATAGCGCTTGACATTTTCAAACCAGTCCGTGCTGTTACGTGCGGCATTTTGGATTTTAAGTACTTCAATTTTGCGTTCAGCTTCATAACTTTTTAGTGCTTCTTGAAGATTGCTATGAGTCTCAATCGATTTCGCGAGGGCGATTGCGTCTTCCAATGCCAGTTTTGTCCCTGACCCGATTGAAAAATGGGCTGTATGGGCCGCATCTCCTAACAGAACAATATTTTGATGAACCCAATTTTCGTTAGTGATACGTAGAAAGTTAATCCAAGGTGATTTTAGATGACTGGCATTGCTCATCAATGATTCGCCGTCTAAATACTTTGCGAACAGCTTTTCGCAAAATGAAATTGATTCGGCTGTGGTCATACGATCTAGACCCGCTCGCAGCCAATTTTCCTCTGGCGTTTCTACGATGAAGGTACTGGTTGACTCATCAAAGCGATAGGCATGAGCTTGGAACCACCCCCATTCTGTTTCCTCAAATGCAAAGGTAAAAGCGCCAAACTGTTTACGAGTTCCGAACCATGCGTATTTACAGTTTCGTTTTTCAATATGGGGCTTGAAGAATGCTTCGTATTTGCGTCTGATCGAACTATTTGCGCCATCACCAGCGATGATGAGGTCTGCATTTCGATAATCGGTATCGTCAATGATTTCCGTGTTAAAAATCAGCTCCACACCAAGTTCTCGGCACCGATCTTGCAGGATATTGAGCAAATGTTTACGCCCGATACCACAGAATCCATGCCCACTCGATGTGATCGTTCTGCCTTTGAAGTGAACCTCTATATCATCCCAGTGATTAAAACTGTTCAGGATGCGTTCGTGACTTTTTGGGTCTGCCTGAGCGAGATTTCCAAGCGTTTGATCTGAGAAAACAACACCCCAACCAAATGTGTCATCAGGGCTGTTGCGCTCAATGATGGTAATTTGATGTCTAGAGTCAATTTTTTTCAGTAGAAGCGCAAAATATAGTCCTGCCGGTCCGCCGCCTATACAAATAACTCTCATATCAGCACCTTGGAAATCATAACTGTGATATATTTATGCTTGAAATGTTTATACCTAAAACATTAATCTGTCAAGGAATTGCGTATGGATCAATTTTCATTACAAGGCAAAGTTGCATTGATCACAGGTGCTTCACGCGGAATTGGAGAAGCAATTGCACAGACCTTTGCTAAGGCTGGTGCTCAAGTGATCGTAGCGAGTCGCCATCTAGATAATCTCGAAGTCGTTGTACAAACCATTCGAGGGAATGGCGGAGAGGCGTTTGCTATTGCAGCTCATATGGGAGATGCTGGCGCTGTTAAGTTACTCGTACAGCAATCGATTGATCTATTTGGTGGAATTGATGTTGTCGTGAATAATGCCGGTATAAATCCATATTGGGGATCATTATTAGAAGCAGAAGAAAGCCTATGGGATAAGACACTTGATGTTAACCTCAAAGGATATTTCCGCCTGATTCGAGAAGCAACCCCGTCAATGATCGAACGAGGCGGGGGTAAGGTGATTAATATTGCTTCGATAGCTGGATTGAGTCCGATGCCGGGAGTTGGATTGTATGGGATCTCCAAAGCGGCTGTAATTATGTTGACTAAAATACTCGCCGTTGAACTTGCTCCAAACAATATCCAAGTGAATGCAATCGCACCCGGGTTTGTAAAAACTCGCTTTAGTCAGGCGATTTGGGGAGACGAAACTGTGAATCAGGCTGTGATCGACAACACACCAGCTAAGCGAATTGCTGATGTGGACGAACTTATGGGCTTAGCTTTGTATCTAGCTACCCCTGCCAGTCAATATTTGACAGGACAAACGATTGTAATTGATGGAGGACTCACCTTGTCTACCAGTAACTACGGAGACTAAAATTCTCTTTTGAAAATTTTGATTAATTTTTCGAAATCAATATTGCCTCCGGATATGACGCAAACGATTTTCTGGCCGGGCGCTTTCCCATTGAGCGCTGCTGCAACTGGAGTAGCCCCAGCCCCTTCTGCAATTACGCGATTGCGTTCGGCAAGCAGCCGAACGGCATCGGCAACTTGAGCTAATGAAACAACAATTGATCCATCCAGTAATTTTTTTGCGAGCGGCCACATATCGGGTAGAACGCTGCTGCTGCCGATACCGTCTACAAAGCTTGCTTGATAGTCGATTTTTGTGATTTCACCTACATTGAGAGCCGCTTTGAACGCCGCTGAGGTTTCAACTTCACAAGCATAGATTCGGGTATCAGATTTAAGCGGTTGTACAGCTGATGCAATCCCACAACTTAATCCACCACCACCATATGGAATAAGGATTGTATCAACATCAGGTAAATCCTCCAGTATCTCCAATCCAATAGTGCCGTTACCTGCCATAACATCAGGATTACTGACTGGATGGATGAAAAAGCCTTTTTGACCGGGATATTGATGGCTTACGATGACTTGCCACCAATCATCAAAAGGTACTTTGATGATTTTGCCACCTAATCGGGTGATCGCCGCAATTTTGGTTTCTGGAGCGTGGTCAGGAACAATTACTGTGCATGGAATGCCAAGTTGTCTTGCGTTCCATGCTACCCCTTGTGCCATATTACCTGCACTAGCTGTATATACACCTTCAGTAAGTTGTTCTTTTGAGGCGAGTTTGATTGCATTTCCAGCGCCGCGTAACTTAAATGAGCCTATTGGTTGTAGGTTCTCAAGTTTTAGAAAGATTTCTGTAGGCGAGTCTGGAATGTTTAAACGGATGAGAGGGGTTCTGTTTACAGTGTCTTTAATTCGATCTTGTGCAGCACGAATGGCATCCAATGGGATAGGATTAATTGTTTCCATCGCGATGTCCTCCAAGCTCGATACTGATCCCTATCCCTGCTACTTTGGCTTTCTGATAAACGTGATGGGCGGCAGCAACATCCTCGACAGCTAACCCTAGAGACTTAAATAGTGTTACATCTTGACGAGACTGTCTTCCTTTAATTCTACCCATTAGGAGTTCACCGATTTCCCCACGTATGTGGTCATCTGTAATTGAGCCTTCTTGCTTCGGGAATAAGAAATCTCCCGCTTCATTGATTGTTGACTCGCGGCGATCCACAAAGAGTTTTGACTTCACAACTGCTGCCGTATCAAGTTCACGGGCGAATGCTACACTTGAGCCAACCGCATTGATATGGGCACCCTCAGAAATCCAATTTCCCTTGAGAATAGGTTCCTGCGCTGAAGTCGTTGTGCAGATAATATCCACATTCTCCACTGCTTCTTCTACTGTAGAGGTTGCTTCAACTGGAATGTTATATAGAGCAGTAGCGCGTTCGGCAAATAGTTGAGCGTGTGCCTGATTACGGCTCCAAATTCGGATATGGCTTAGTCTCCGAGCGACCAGCATAGCTGCTAAGTGAGATTGAGCTTGAACCCCACTACCCAGAATTGCTAGGGTTGCTGCATTGTCTCTGGCGAGGAGACGAGTTGCAACCCCACTCACAGCAGCTGTGCGTATCGCTGTGATTTCGCTTGCGTCCGCAATCGCAAGTAGCTGACCGTGTTGGGCTTCAAATAACATAACTGCGCCGATATGTGAATCGAATTCGGTACCATGGTTTCCGGGGAATACACTGACAACTTTTAGTCCCATCATGCCGATGTTATGAAGGTAGCTTGGCATCATGCCTAATGCGCCTACTTTTTCAGGTAACCACATGACGGGACGTAAGGGAAGGATTGCTTCTCCTCTCGCAAGTGCTTTCAACGTTTCGGCCATGACGTCCATGCATTCATCCATTGGTAGCAACTTGCGAACTTCTTGTTGATTAATCATCAACACTTTCATCAATATACCCTTCCTAAAACCCCGGAAATAAGTCGGTGAGGAATTGACGGTCTGATTGAGTTAATTCGATAGTGAGTGCTTCGTGGACTGGTTGGAAATGGTCGATTTTACGAGGGCCGATAATTGGTGCAGTCACAAGTGGATTGCTCATGACCCAAGCCAGTGCTAAGCCACCCATACTGATGTTTCGTTCATTTGCTTGCTGTCGGAAGCTTTCAAGAGCTTCAAATGTGCTGGGGTTAAGCAGTTTGGCATATGGCTCCGGACGTAATGTCATTCGCGAGCCGGGAGGGAAATCTTGAGCTGATTTATACTTGCCTGTAAGCCAACCGCCCGCTAGAGGGCTGAATGGTGTATAGCCGAGATGCTGATCTGCGCATAGTGGGAGTAATTCTTGATCATCGTGACGTTCCAATAAACTGTAAGAATTCTGTACCCACTCAAATCGCTGGAGGTTGTATTTGTCGCTAATCCATAGCGCTTTTGCTGTTAACCATGCAGGCATATTGGAGGCGCCGATATAGTGAATTTTCCCCTGCCTAATGAGATCATCGAGCGCTTGGAGTGTTTCCTCTAGTGGGGTAGTAGGGTCTGGTTCGTGGATGAGATACATATCCAAGCGCTCGATACCAAGTCTTTTTAGACTGGCTTCGACTTGACGGAATATATGGCGGCGGGAAAGCCCTCGATCATTTGGACCATCTCCAACTGGATTAAAGACCTTTGAACTGATGATGATTTGGTCGCGTACCGCAGCGCCTTTTGATTGCAACCATTTGCCGATGTAGGTTTCGCTGCGGCCACCGCCATAAGCGTCTGCCGTATCAAAAAAATTAATTCCCATTTCCCATGCAGCGTTCATCAGGGCAAATGCTTCTTCCTCAGATTCGCCTTTGCCAAAGAAGGCCGGAGCACTCCCAATTCCTCCAAAGTTGCCACAGCCTAGCGCAACTATAGAGACTTGGAGACCGGTTCGACCTAAGTTTGTATATTTCATGCACTGCATTCCTTAAACGGGAACTTGATTAGACCGAGGAGTATAGCTTGTGGCTGTACAAACGAACACCAGCATTGGTATTAATTCTTTGTGAAGTGCTTCACCAATTCGACAGTGTAAAAAAATATGTTTATACTCCTCGACCTGCTGATAGTCTGGTCGTTCACTAATCAGTGATTGAACAGAAATGAGGTTTTATCTGGAACAGTTTGACGACTGGTCAGGGCTGTTCATCTATAATCGTCTATTCTTTTAGAAAGGTAGAAGCAGTCATGTCCCAAGGTAGGAAACCCCTGTTATTAGTTCTTGTACTAGCTTTGCTGCTGGTGGCGACCAATGCGGTTGTTTTTGCGCAAGCGCCTGAACAGACGATCAAGGTTGGGATTATGGGACCCTTTACCGGTCCTGCAGCCTCAATTGGTCAGGAGCAATTGAACTGGGCTAAGTTGGCCGTTGCAGATTTCAACGCCGCAACTGGCTGGAATGTTGAATTGGTTGAAGGCGATACACAGATTGATCCCGCGATTGCGGTGACGATTGCGGAAGCGCTCATTTCAGACCCGGAGATTTATGCCGTGGTCGGCCCCGCAGGCAGCCAAGAAGTTGAAGCCGTGGCAGCAGCTTTCGTTGATGCCCGCCTCGCGCACATTTCGGGTTCTGCGACTCGTCCGTCTTTGACGACAAGCGGGTTTGATACATTCTTCCGCACTGTTCCGACAGACGCTGCTCAAGGCCCGACCGACGGCAATTTCCTTGCCTATGAATTGGGCGTGACTAAGCTGTTCGTGATTGATGACCAAACTTCATATGCAGTTGGTCTGGCAGATGAAGCATCAGCGGCATTCGAAGCGGCTGGTGGCGAAATCCTCGGGCGTGAATCCGTCACTCAGGAAGACACCGACTTCTCATCTTTGGCTACTGTGATTGGTGCTTCGGGCGCTGAAGCCGTCTTCTTCCCCGGACAGATCGCATCGCAGGGCGCGCTGTTGGCGAGAGCATTTGCTGAACAGGGCATTGAAGTGATTTTGTTTGGTGCAGATGGTTTCTTCTCGGTTGATGACTTTATTGCAGGCGCTGCTGGTACAACTGAAGGTGCTTATGTCTCTGCCTTCGCGCCGGATATTCATGATCTGGAATCTTCAGCTGATATTGTGGCTCGTTATACTGAACAGTATGGTGAGTTTGGCACGTTCGGCCCGCCCACTTATGCAGCGACCATCGTAGCTCTGGAAGCCATTCAGCGCGCCTACGAAGCAGGGGAGTTGAGCCGCGAAGCGGTTCGTGATCAGGTAGCAGCTACCGACCAAGAATTGAGTGTATTGGGTGGCCCGTTAGCTTTCGACGAGAACGGCGATGTCTTGGACGCTTCGTTCTACATTTTCCAAGTTCAGGGTGATAACTTCGTGTTGGTTCCGACCAGCGCGGATGAAGCGGAACCTGAAGCGACTCCTAGCAGCTAACTAGCCTTCGCTTGGATATAATCGTATTGAAACTAGGGTGACGCAATTCAGGTCACCCTAGTTTATTGCATACGCAAGAAGTCGGTAAACCTATGGATATTTTTATTGCAACACTGCCACAACAGATTATTAACGGGTTGACGCTTGGTGCAGTATATGCACTGATCGCACTGGGATATTCGATGGTTTATGGCGTTTTGCAGCTGCTGAACTTTGCTCATGGTGATGTTTATATGGTGGGTGCGTTTATCGGATATGGCGTCATGATGGCGTTTATTCCGGAAAGCGGCCCATTGTTTGCACCCGTTATCATCATCATTCTTATGCTGCTAGTGGCGATGCTAGGCTGCGGTGTACTGGGAATTGTGATTGAGCAGTTTGCTTATCGTCCATTGCGAAATTCTCCACGAATTGCCCCTCTGATTAGTGCTCTGGGCGTATCATTCTTCATTCAGAATGCGATCCAACTCACATTGACGGCACAATTCCGGAATTACGAAACCGAGAAGCTGATCGCACCGGCTGCGGGGATTGATCTGGGGTTTGCACGACTTTCGGCAACTAGAGCATTGGTGATTGTGACCGCGATTGTGTTGATGATTGTGCTCCAGTATTTGATTAAGCGAACCCGTCTGGGGAAGGCGATGCGTGCGGTGGCGATTGACCGCGAGGCTGCTGCGATGATGGGTGTGAATGTTGACCGCGTCATCATTTTCACGTTTTTCATTGGCAGCGCGTTGGCGGGGGCTGCGGGCGTGTTGACCGGTATTGTGTTCACACGGGTCTGGCACTTCATGGGGTTCGCAGCCGGTTTGAAGGGATTCACAGCCGCTGTTTTAGGGGGGATTGGTAACATCCCCGGCGCGATGTTGGGCGGTTTCATACTGGGGTTGGCTGAGACGTTTGCTGTAGGATTTATTTCGGCAACGTATAAGGATGTGGTGGCGTTTGTGGTGCTGATTATTGTTTTGCTGCTACGGCCTCGCGGTTTGCTGGGCGCCCGTATACCACAGAAGGTCTGAGCGATGTCACAAAATAAAATAGGTGTCGATCAGTGGGTTGAGCAGTACGATCAGCGTGTGAATAAAGCGAAGGGGCTGCAAGGGTTTATCGCCCGGACGAGCCAGCGGCTGCCTCCGTGGGGGTGGTTGATTGTGCTGGTGGCGGTAGGAGCACTGCTACCTGTTATTACGCAGAATAACTTCGCCATTCGCATTGCCGGCAATATTGCCCTGATGGGCACGCTGGCTTTGGGGCTGAATGTGGTGGTGGGGTACGCAGGGCTGCTTGATTTGGGGTTCGTGGCTTTTTACGGTATCGGGGCATACACTTACGCCTATCTTTCGTCTGACTTCAGCGGCGTTCATTTACCGACATGGGTCAGTTTGCCGATTATTATTGTCATTTCGGCGTTGTTCGGGCTTGTGCTCGGCTCACCCTCGCTGCGATTGCTGGGAGACTATCTGGCGATTGTGACATTGGGCTTCGGGCAAATTTTTGTGCAATTGATGACCAGCCTGACGCGGGTTAGTTTGCCGGGGCATGAACGACCGGTTGATTTGACCGGCGGGCCAAATGGAATTATCAATCTGGATAAGCTTAGCCTCTTCGGTTTCACTGCCCGCACGGTCACGGATCATTATTTGATTTTGCTGGTGGTGCTGGCAGTGGCGCTGCTGGTTATTTATCACCTCAACCGATCCCGAATTGGTCGGGCATGGCGTGCGCTACGGGAAGATGAACTGGCGGCGGAGGCTATGGGTATGCCTACCCGGCGGTTAAAACTACAAGCATTCGCGATTGGGGCGGCGGTTGCCGGTTTCAGCGGTGCTTTGTTCGCGGGGTGGCAGGGTTCGGTGTTTCCGGCCAATTTTGACACTACGCTGTTGATTAGCGTTTACGCCATCATTGTGCTGGGCGGGTTGGGCAGCCTGCCGGGGGTTGTGGTTGGTTCGATTGTGATGGTGGCCGCGCCGGATATTTTGCGGGATGTGACACTGGCGGGGACGCTATTTTACGTCGGCGTGCTGGTTACCCTGATCGGGGCTATCCGACCTCGATGGCAGACGGCGCTTTTGATCGGGTTAGTCGTTGTGTTTGGTGTCATTGTTCGATTGATTGTCGGGGCGTTGGACGCGCAGGCACTGGCTGAACCCCAGCTTAGCAATTCGCTGATCACGAATACTGTGAGGAGCTGGTTGATTATACCTGTCAACGCTACGATTATCGGGAATTATGCGTTCGGGCTGCTCATCCTGATGGTGTTGGGAGTGAGCCGGATTAAGCATTCAGTGTGGCGATTGGCTGCACTTGTGCCTACGCTGTACGTGCTGATTTTTGTTTGGGAGACACGCCTTTCGCAAGAACCGAGCGTGACGCGCCTGTTATTTGTGGGCGTGCTGCTGATCGTCCTGATGATTTACCGGCCTAACGGACTGCTGGGGCAGAAGCGCGTGGAGATCGTATAAGAATCATGGCACTATTTGAGCTTCAGAACGTTTCAAAGCATTTTGGCGGGCTACAGGTTGTGAGCAATTTGTCGCTGGCGGTGGAACAGGGAGAGATCGTCAGTTTGATCGGCCCGAACGGGGCGGGCAAGACGACGGTTCTTAACCTGATTACCGGCTTGTATGCACCGGATGCGGGCAAGATTGTTTTTGATGGGCGGTCGATCGCCGGTAAAGATGTACACCAGATCACGCGGTTGGGGATCGCCCGAACTTTTCAGAACCTACGGCTGTTCTTGAATATGTCGATCATCGAGAATGTGATGAGCGCGGCGTATGCCCGGACGAGCGCGAACTGGTTTCAAATCATCTTGCGGACGCCGGGATTCTGGAAAGAAGAGCAACACATCCGAGCGGTTGCCGAGCAGAAGCTGGCGTTTTTCGGCGAGCGATTGGTGGGATACCGGTTTGAGCAACCGGCTTACAGCCTGTCTTATGCTAACCGACGACGGTTGGAGATCGCGCGGGCGCTGATGACCGAGCCGAAGCTCTTGCTGCTGGACGAACCGGCGGCGGGCATGAACCCCAAGGAAACACAAGAGGTCACGGAATTGATCGGGAAGCTGCGGGATGAATTGGGGCTGACGATCATTTTGATTGAACATGATATGGGTGTGGTGGGTGGAATCTCTGACCGGGTGATTGCGCTGGATCATGGTGAGAAGATCGCGGAAGGATCATTTGAGGCGGTTGCAACTGATCCGCTGGTGATCGAAGCTTATCTGGGGCGTAACGAGAATATGGTGCGGAAGTAATGAGTAACAACGGGACGAAAACGACTTTACTACGCCTTGAGGATATCAATACTTACTACGGGCCGATTCACATTTTACAAGGTGTGAGTCTTGAAGTTTTCGCCGGCGAGTTGGTGTGCTTGCTGGGGGGGAATGCTTCGGGAAAGTCGACGACGCTGAAGACGATTCTGGGGATTGTGAAGCCAGCCAGCGGACGGGTGGTTTTTAACGGCGAGGCGATCCAAAACCAGCCTACCGGATACCGTGTGGAGCGGGGGATGGCTGTGGTGCCGGAGAACCGGCGCATTTTCGGGTCGATGAGTGTGCTGGAAAACCTTGAGATGGGCGCGTTTTTGCGACATGATCGGGACGGCATTAAAGCGGATTTCGAGCGGATTTTAGGACTGTTCCCACGGCTGAAGGAACGGCTGCACCAGTTGGGGGGGACGTTGAGCGGGGGCGAGCAGCAGATGCTGGCGATGGGGCGGGCATTGATGTCGCGCCCGAAGCTGCTGTTGATGGACGAGCCTTCGATGGGGCTGGCACCGAAGCTGGTGGAGCAGAATTTCGAGCTGATTCAGCAGGTGAACCAGCAGGGGACGACGGTGTTTATGGTGGAACAGAACGCGAATATGGCGCTGTCTATCGCGCATCGAGGGTATGTGGTGCAGACGGGGCGTATTGTGCTGGCGGACGAGGCTAAGAATCTGCTGGATAATGAACAGCTACGCAAGGCGTATCTGGGACGTTGAGGTGTGATGATGTTGATGCGTGACCGGTTTCCGATTCTGAAAAATCAGATTTACATGAACAGCTGCTCGCAGGGGGCACTTTCGGTTGATGTGAAGGATGCTTACGCGAGCTACCTGCGCGATTGGGACGAAAAAGGCTCGCCGTGGGAGTATTGGGCGGAGCGGAACGAGGCGGCGCGGCAGGCGTTCGCGGGGCTGGTGAACGCGGAGGCGAGCGAGGTGGCGGTGACGACTTCGCTTTCGGCGGGGGTGAGCGCGCTGGCGAGCGCGATGGACTTCAGCGGAGAGCGGAATAAGGTTGTGGTGAGCGACTTCGAGTTCCCGACGGTGGCACAAATCTGGCACGCGCAGGAAGCGCGCGGGGCGAAGGTGGTGCATGTACCGGCGGCGGGGAATGTGATTCCGTTGAGCCGGTTTGAGGACGCGATTGACGAGCAGACGGCGCTGGTTTCGATCAGCCATGTGTGCTTCCGGAACGGGTCGAAGCTGGATATTGAGGCGATCACGGAGATCGCGCACCGGAAAGGCGCGCTGGTGCTGGTGGACAGCTATCAGGCGCTGGGGACGACGCCGATTGATGTGAAGCGATTGAAGGTTGACTTCCTCGCGGGCGGGGTGTTGAAGTACTTGCTGGCTTCGGCGGGGCTGGCGTATTTGTATGTGCGAAAGGAACTGGTCGGGGGGTTGAACCCGACGACCATGGGATGGTTTTCGCAGGCGAACATCTTCGCGATGGATATTTACGCGAACACGCCACATCCGACGGCGAGACGGTTTGAATCCGGGACGCCGGCAGTGCCGAATACTTACGCGGCGGTGGCGGGGATCAAGCTGGTGCAGTCGGTAGGGGTGGAGCGCATTGAGCAGCAGATCAAGGAACTGACGGGGGCGATCAAAGAAGGGGTGATGAAGCGCGGGTTTAATCTGGTTTCGCCGGTTGACCCGAAGAAACACGGGGCGCTGATCACGGTGCGTTCGCACAAGGTGGATTTGCTGACGAAGTGGCTGGCGAAGGACGGGATTATTGTTTCCCACCGCGATGATAACCTGCGGATTTCGCCGCATTTTTACAATGATTTGCATGATGTGGACTGCGTGATCGACGGGCTGACGCGGCACCGGGAACTGCTGGTTTAGGCT
>JAFLCH010000140.1 GCA_017303775.1 Anaerolineae bacterium
TCCCTCAAATGGTTAGAAAACTCGTCGCCAAATAGTGACCATTTGGTAACCCTAAACCCGCTCATTTGTGCTATGATGTTATCAGCGTCCGTTCCAGATACCACCATACGAAACGGTGGCGCTCTGAACTTTGATAGCTTGAATCCCTCACAGGTGTATTTGCTCCCCTTCGCCATGAGGGAGAAGGGGTCGGGGGATGAGGGCTTTGACGCTGCGCACCTTAACAACCGCATACCGGCCATATGGGGAAATCCTTGTCTGCGCCAGTCTCGCTCATTCCCGCCGCCTTGTTTGTCGGTGTTCCCGACGACGACGACGACAAACGCACCCCTCAGCGGCAACCCCGGCGCGTTCCCGCCTTCTTTGACCACCACGCCGCTGCTGCTGCAAAAAGAATTGGCCGCAGGATGCCAATGCCACTGCCGCCAATGCCGCCATTTCCCCTCAAAAATGGCAGCAAAGCACACCGCACTGCGACAGCGACGCCTGTATTGTGCCTCCCCTGATGCTTCGGCGTGCAGCGCCTTGTGCGGCTGCCGGGATAGGAGGGGGTGCCGCATTTCACCGCCACGCCGCCGCCGCCGCCGCCAACCCCCGCTATGCCCCCTCAAACGCGGGAATCGCCAGCCCGCCGTAGCCCCCCGCGTCCACCACCCCGTAATCCCCGTTCGCCGGATCAGCCAGTCGCGGCTCAAACACGTTGATCGCGTTATCCGCCAGCAGTTGCGCCCGGTTGCAGGTCGGGTTCTCCATCTGGCAGCCCGCCGGGAAATCCGCCCCGCCTTCAATCCCCAGCGGCATCTCAGCGCCCCCGTTCCAGATCACGTTCCCCCGGATTTGCAGATTGTCATCAGCCAGCGCCGGATCAGGCGCGTTCGAATCAGCCTGCTCCACCCCCGTGAACGCCTCCGGAATGAAGAACTGCTGGTATCCGCTCTGGTAGCCTGCCGGGTTGTACAGCACATTGTTATACACGTACACATTCCGGTTCGGAATCCGTACATAATTCACCCCATCAGCCACCGCGCTGTTCCCCCAACCGCCCGCCTCGCGGTACAGCTCGCACCGTTCGCGCCCTTCGTCCCCCGGCTGTCCGTCGCAGCTCCGCCCCCCGAACCCGAACTCCATCACATGGCTGCGCTCGCCCACCCGGTAAAACACATTCTCGGCGATCAAAATGTTGTGCCCACCCTGCACACCCACGCCCGCCCCCTGCGTATCATGCACCACATTCTGCGTAAACCGGATGTCGTAAGCCTCGTATTGCAGCCACGGCTCGACCATGAACTGGAAGCCCGTTCCCTGCCCCGCCGTGAATCCCCCCGTCCCGCAGTCATACAACCGGTTGTGCGCCACCTCAAACCCTGCCGATCCGCCCTTCAAGTACATGCACCAATCGCCCGCGTTATGAATCTGGTTGCCGTAAAAATGCCCGTACTGCACCGCCACGAAATCCACCGCGTTATCCCACGCGCCGGAAATATCATTCCCCTCGAAGTAAATGTGCGCCGACTGGTTCACCTTCACCGTTTCCTGTGTGTTGTAAGTCTCCGGTTCCGCCCCCACGAACCGGCTCCCCCGCACCAGCACATGGTCGCACCGCTCACAATGAAACGCGTCCGTCCCCACTTCAATGTTGATGTTCAGGAAGTACATATAGCGCACATCGTAGATGTTCAACGACGGCAGATAAGCCGTGTTCGGCCCCTGCGCCGCCTCAAAAATCACCGGGTATTCAGCCGTCCCGTACCGCGCCTCCATATACCCCGGCACATCCTCCGCCGCGTATACCCCCGGCATCAGCAGCACACGGTAGCCCGTCCCCACCAACTCGCTGCCCATCGGGATACGCTGCCACGCGGCCTCAACCGTGCGCAGTGCCGTCTCCACGCTCATCCCATCCTGCCCGTCGTCCCCTTCCGGCGAAACGTAAATATCGGTCACCACCGGTTCGCCCATCTCGTACCCCGCCCAATCCTGCCCCTGCGCCCCCACCGCGCCTCCACTCAACAGACCTGTGCCCACCATCACCATAACCAGCCAACGCCACATCTTTTTTCTCCTGTTCGCCGCGCTCCAAATCACCTTCTCAGCGTAGCATGCCCGCCCATCGACCAAGCCTTGATGTTCCGCCCCCTGTCCACAAATGATCGAACTTGCTTCACAAATAGAAACAAGTCATGCACTTGACTTTGTTTGTTTTTACCAATTTGCACATCTCGATTTTGGTTGACAATGAAGTGAAATTTGTGCTAGATTAAGCCCAATACACTCAAAAAATCTATTTTTGTTACTTAATTAACCTGTTATGGAAATTTCTAAATATTGCTTTCCATATACATCTAATTTGCTGTTTCGCTGTCCGGAGGCTGCCCCCTCATGGGACAGATGAAGACCCTTATTCACACCTCCAACGGCAGTGCTAAGCGGCCACAGCCTATCGCGCCCTTCCTGCTGGACTTACCCGAAGCCCGCGCCGTTCATTCCATCCGCAAATTAGGCCCGCTCTCCCGTACAGATATTGCAGGCATAACCGGATACTCCCGCTCCAAAATTACCACCGTCATCAACAAACTAACGCATCTTGGCATACTGGAAGAAATGGGGGACGGCCTGTCCAGCGGTGGGCGCAAACCCCGCGTCCTCAATTTCAACGCCGGTTTCGGTTACATTGTGGGCGTGGATATGGGCGCGACCAGCCTCGACATCGCGTTGGCGGATTTCAACGGCCACATCATCGAACGCTTGAATAAACCCATCGATGTGCGCGACGGCCCTACCGAAATCCTCAGCCTTGTCCGTCAACTCGTCCTCGACATCCTCCAGCGTAGAAGCATCCCCATCCACAAAATCTACGCTTTCGGCATCGGGGTTCCCGGCCCGGTTGAATTCTCTACCGGCTTACTCATCGCCCCACCTATCATGCCGGGTTGGGAAGCCTTCCCCACTCGCGCCTTCTTCCAAGAAACCTTCACCTCTGCCATCGTCATTGTCGATAACGATGTAAACGTGATGGCGCTGGGGGAACTTCGCTGGGGTGCAGGCATCGGCGAAGAAAATTTCATCTTCGTCAAGGTAGGAACGGGTATCGGCAGTGGAATCGTGTGCCGGGGACAAATTTACCGGGGCGTGAGCGGGTGTGCCGGAGACATCGGCCACATCTGCGCCGACCCCAATGGCCCCGTGTGTCACTGTGGCAACATCGGCTGCCTCGAAGCAATGGCGGGCGGCCCGGCTATCGCAGCCCGTGCCCTGCAAGCCTCACAGAGCAGCAAAAGCCCGATCCTCCAGCGCATCATGGAACACCAGAATGGTTTACTCACCAGCGTTGATGTCGGGCGCGCGGCCCGTGAAGGGGATCGAACCGCGAACGAGATTATCCACGAATCCGGTCGTATGATCGGTGAAGTGCTCGCCAGTTTAGTGAATTTTTACAACCCGAGTTTAATTCTGATCGGCGGGGGTGTCAGCAACGTAGGGCATCAATTCCTCGCCTCAATTCGCCGGGGGATACTGCACCGTTCACTGCCTCTTTCAACCCGGCACTTACGCATCGATATTTCGCCAATGGGCGCGAACGCCGGCGTTATGGGAGCAATCGCGCTCGCGATGGAACATGTTTTTGTTCCAGAGCAGGGATACGCTATTTCTTGAAGCTGGTGTGGTTGAGTCACGCCAAATGTGGTATTTTGTATATTGTTTGTATACAGGCTGTATACAGAAGGAGGGAAATAACCGTTATTCACAAAATGTCCGTACACAAATTGTTTGGAACAAATTCACCCGTTTTTTGAAACTGTAAGGAGTACAAGACGTATGTTAAAGAAATTCGCTCTGCTGCTCATGGTCGCTCTGCTCATGGTTATGGGCGTTGGGGGCAGCGTTGTCGCACAGGATGTCACTGAACTGACAATCTGGTGGGCGCAGTGGGCACCAGCCGACTTCCTCCAACAGGTCGGGAATGATTACGAAGCCGCTACCGGCATCAAAGTTACGGTCGTACAGACGCCATGGGGCGATTTCTATAACCGTGTCGGTACGGAATGGGCCGCCAAGGGCACGTCCTATGATCTGATCGTTGGCGACAGCCAGTGGGTTGGTCAGGGCGTGACACAGGGACATTATGTTGATTTGACCGATTTTATGGTCAGCAACGGGATCGATAAAACAGTTACACCTGCGACCCTCCAGTACTACGGTGAATATCCACCCGGTTCTGGCAAGTATTATGCCTACCCCACCGAAGGTGACGCCAACGGTTGGGCTTACCGCAAGGATCTGTTTGAGGATGAAACCAACAAGGCTGACTTTGAAGCGGCCTACGGCTATGCGCTTGATATTCCCCAGACATGGGAACAACTGCGTGACATCGCCGAGTTCTTCACCGGCCGTCAGGAAGGTCTGTATGGCGTAGCCGTCTACACTCAAGATGATTACGATGCCATCACAATGGGTTTTGAAAACATCTTCTTCAGCTACGGTGCCGACTGGTATGATGCTGATTACAATGTGCTGGGTGTCGTCAATTCACCGGAAGCCGTTGCCGCGCTCGAACTGTACCGTGAACTGTATCAGTTCGCCCCTCCCGGCACCAACGACGCTTTCTTCCAAGAAATGAATGATGCTTTCACCAACGGGCAGGCCGCGATGATCATGAACTACTTCGCGTTCTTCCCGGCGTTGGATAGCGATGCCAACCCCTACCGTGATGCGACCGGTTACTTCGTGATGCCCACTGGCCCCGGTGGCGAACGTTTTGCTGCTCTGGGCGGTCAGGGTATCAGCCTCAACAGCTACATTGACGACGCACGGAAGCAGGCTTCCTTGGACTTCATCCTGTGGTTCGCGCAGGAAGATACCCAGCGTCGCTGGGCGGAATTGGGTGGTTACACCTGCAATATCAATGTTCTGGAAAGCGAAGAATTCCTGAACCAGACCCCGTATAACCGCGCATTCGCCGAAACCATGACCTTCGTCAAGGACTTCTGGAACATTCCGGAATTCGGTCAACTCCTCGAGCCGACCCAACGTTACCTGAGCAGCTACATCGTCGCTGGACAGGGAACTGCACAAGAAGCACTCGATGCGCTGGCTGAAGAACAGGATGCAATCCTGGTTGAAACGGGCGTCATCCAACCCTAACCTCTCAACAAACCCGTACTAAAGTTCTTCAAGGAGAGGCAGTTTATACTGTCTCTCCTTCAGTGAAAGTAATTGAGGTTTCTTGTGGCACAAACAAGCACCGACATCACCAGCCTGCAATCATCACAGGCAACCCGACAGCCCCGGCAGCGGCAGATGAGTGATCTGCGCATCATGCAGCTTTTCATCCTGCCAACGGTGATCCTGCTGATCCTGATGAATATATTTCCGCTTATTTACAGCCTATATTTGAGCTTTACGAACTATTCGGTTATCGCTGATAAAGCGCCCGAATGGATCGGCATCCAAAATTACACAACTATTCTTTCTGACCAACGCTTCTGGGCCAATTTTGCGACCACCGGACGTTATGCCCTGATTTCAGTCATTCTACAAACGCTCATCGGGTTCGGGCTGGCACTGCTGCTGCGAAACAAATTCAAAGGCAGCGGGCTGGTTACCACATTGATTCTGGTACCGATGATGCTGTCGCCGATTGTGGTGGCAACGTTCTGGAAGCTCATGTTTAACCCTTCGTTGGGTATTTTCAATTATCTGCTAGGCTACACTGACATCAACACATCACCGCTGTGGTTGGGTGATCCTAATCTGGCGCTATGGGCGATTGTCATTGTGGATGTGTGGATGTGGAGTCCGTTTGTGATGCTGCTGTGTCTGGCCGGATTAAGCGCGATACCGGAATACTTGTATGAAGCAGCGGCTATTGACCGCGCCAGCGCGTGGTTTCAGTTCCGGCGCATCACACTGCCGCAGGTTATGCCTCTACTGTTGATCGCGGTGTTGTTCCGCACCATTGAAGCCTTCAAACAGTTCGACCTCGTGATGGGGTTGACGAGCGGGGGGCCGGGTGATGTCACCGAAACGGTGTCGATCCGGTTGTATAAACTGGCTTTCCAAGGGCAATACGATACCGGCATGTCCAGCGCACTGGCTTATATCATCCTGATCATCATCATCGCAGTCAGCAATCTATACATCCGATCGCTGAATAAGGCCAGAGGGGCGTAATGATGGCAAACCAAACTTATCAGGCACAATCACCTGTTAATTTTTCGACTCGAGTCGATAAAGTAGGCCGGCGCCCCATGATCGCCAGCGCGATCAAAGGGATAGTGGCCATCATCATCGCGTTTATCATGCTCATCCCGGTCATCTGGATGGGAATGACCGCGTTCAAATCACTCTCTGATGCTGTATCGGTTCCGCCCAAGGTGTTCTTCACGCCAACCGTCGAAGGGTTCGTCAATCTTTTCACGCAGCAGCGCCAGCTCACGGACGCCGAAGTAGCGCAATATCAGGAGCGTACTGATCTGAATTGGGCTGAACAACTGGTACTCCAACGCCAAAAAACGATCATCGGGCAAAGCCAGTTCGCCGGACAGCTTCTGAACTCGCTGATTATCGCAGGCGCATCGACCATTTTCTCGGTGATATTCGCGGTACTTTCAGCTTATGCTTTCAGCCGCTTCGAGATTCCCGGCAAGGATGACCTGCTGTTCTTCATCCTGAGCCAGCGTATGCTCCCGGCGGTAGTGGTCACCGTTCCCATATTCCTCATGTACCGGCAGTTGGGTTTGTATGACACCCATATCGGCATGATATTCCTGTACACCAGCTTCAACCTATCGTTCGCGGTCTGGTTGTTGAAGGGTTTCATTGATGAAATCCCGAAGGAGTACGAAGAAGCGGCGCTGGTTGACGGGTACACACGCCTACAGGCTTTCCGTAAAGTCGTGCTGCCTCAGGCCGTGACGGGTATCGCCGCGACCACTGTTTTTTCACTCATTTTCTCGTGGAATGAATATGCCTTCGCGCTGATGCTGACTTCTGACCGTGCACGTACCGCACCGCCCAGCATTCCGCTGATTCTGGGAACAGGCGGCATTGAATGGTCAACCATTGCAGCCGGCTCGATGCTATTTCTCATTCCGGTTGTAATCGTGACATTTATCCTGAGGAAACACCTGCTGCGCGGCGTGACCTTTGGCGCGATCCGTAAAGGTTAAGAGGTCAACAAGCACTATGGCAACCATTGAACTGAAACAGGTTGAGAAAAAATTCGGCGAGTCGTATGCCGTTAAACCTCTGGACATGACCATTAACAGCGGCGAGTTTATTGTGCTGCTTGGGCCGTCCGGCTGCGGCAAGACCACGACGCTGCGGATGATTTCCGGGCTGGAGGCGGTGACAAGCGGCAACATCTTATTTGATGGGAAGGATGTGACGTGGCTGCATCCCAGCGCGCGGGACATCGCTTTTGTTTTTCAATTTTTCGCGCTGTATTCACACCTGAGCGCACGAGAAAATATCGCGTTCCCTTTGCAAGCACAGGGTGTAAAACGCGAGGAAATCAACCAGCGGGTGAAAGCGGTAGCGGAGATGCTCAAGATCGAGCATGTATTGAACGCGAGGCCGGGCGCTTTGAGCGGGGGTGATCAACAACGGGTGGCGCTGGCACGGGCGCTCGTACGGCAACCGGCGGCCTTCCTGATGGATGAGCCGTTAGGGGCCTTGGACGCTGAATTCCGCGAGTCGATGCGCGCGGAGATCAAACAACTGCACCTCAAGCAGAACGCGACCACGGTATACGTCACGCATGATCAGGTCGAGGCGATGGCGATGGGTGACCGAATTGTGGTGATGTCTAACGCAGTGGTTCAACAGGCCGCCACACCAAGCGAGGTTTACCACAATCCGGCAAATCTCTTTGTGGCCCGTTTCATCGGCAGCCCCGGCATGAACCTGATCCAAGGCACTTATCAGGCAGGTAAGATTCAACTTCCGGGCAGCAACGTGATGACCGTACCGGAAGCATGGAAACAGACACTCGACAGCAAACTACCCGCAGACGGTAAGGTCATTGTGGGCTTCCGCCCGGAAGCAGTTGAAGTAGCGGCGGACGGCGAAATCCATTCCACTACTTACGCGAGCGATCTGCACGGTGGTTATACCATGCTGCACTTGCAACTGGACCGTGATGTGATTGTTCATGCACGTGCGGCACGCGAGATGCGCTACCAGCTCAGCGAGACTGTCCGCTTTAATGTCCAGCCGAATATGGTGCGGTTCTTCCATCCTGAAACCGAAGCCGCCTTGCAGAATGGGAGTCACACAACATGAGCAACATCCGACTCGAAAACATCACCAAGCGATTCCGTGAAGTCACGGCGCTGAATGATGTCACGTTCACGATTAAGGACGGGGAATTCTTTGTTCTGCTGGGGCCGACGGGCGCGGGAAAGACCACTACTTTGCGCGTGATCGCCGGCTTAGAAAAGCAAGACTCCGGGCATGTGTATTTTGATGCCGAACTTTCCGACCAAATCCCACCGGCAGAACGGGATGTCGCTTTTGTGTTCCAACAATACTCGCTGTACCCGAACATGAGTGTTTACGAAAATCTGGCATTCCCGCTGCGATCTCCACTGCGGCAAACGCCGGAGGCCGAAATCAAGACCCGCATTCATCATGCGGCGGAGAAGCTGCGAATATCACACCTGTTGGAACGAAAAACAGGCAAGCTATCTGGCGGGGAAATGCAGCGCGTTTCCATTGGTCGGGCAATTGTACGCGAGCCGCGCGTGTTCTTGATGGATGAGCCGTTGAGCAATCTGGACGCCAAGCTGCGCGAGTCGCTGCGTGTAGAGCTGAAGCATATTCAGAAAACTCAGAACAGCACCACGGTCTTCGTCACCCATGATCAGATCGAAGCGCTGACCATGGCTGACCGGATCGCGGTGCTGGACGAAGGCCATATCCTACAAATCGGTACCCCTTTCGACATTTATGATCGCCCTGCTACGACTGCCGTCGCGCAACTGGTGGGAACACCTAAGATCAACTTGCTGCCGACGGTACGCCAGAACGGCAGTTTGGTGGTGCAAAACAGCACTGTGCAGATCAACACACCGGCTGGCGGTGTGCCGGAAGAGGTGCTGCTGGGGGTACGACCAGAAGATGTAAAGTTGACTGAAAACGGGCGCTTCAACGGCACCGTGGCGTTGATTGAACCGCTGGGCGTTGAAACCATTTTGCACATTCAGGCAGGCGGACAAACACTGCTTTCAATCGTTCCGGGGGCGACTACCCACCGTTTGAATGAAGCGGTGCGGTTCGATGTTTCGGAAACGCATCTGCATTTCTTCGACGCACAGGGGGTGCGAGTTCAGAGTGGGTGAACCCTTGATTCGACTTACTTAAAACCGTACTTATTGAGGAGTTTGTTCTTTATGAAATTTGGGGTGAATGCATGGGTGTGGGTTTCCCCATGCGATACAGAAGCCTTGAAAAAGCTGGCTCCAACAGTCAAACAAATGGGTTTTGATATGATCGAAGTGCCGTTGGAGGGTATCGGCGATCTGGATTACAAAACCGGCGCACAGATCATCAAAGACAGCGGGTTAGGCGTGAGCACCTGCGCGGCGATGGGGCCAGACCGTGACTTGATCCACAGCGATCCGGCGATCCGCGAAAATGGCTTGAACTACATCCGGCAGGCGATTGATGCTACGCATTTGCTCGGCGGGACTAATCTGGTCGGGCCGATTTATTCGGCAGTGGGACGGGTATGGCAGCAAAGCGCAGACGACCGCGCTAAGGATGTTGACCTGCTGGTGACAAACCTGAGCACGCTGGCACGCTATGCAGCGGATAAGGGCGTGGTGCTGGGCATTGAGCCGCTGAACCGCTTCGAGACCAGTTTCCTCAATCTGGCAGATCAGGCGATTGAGGTTATCGACCGGGTTGACAGCCCTGCTTGCCAAATCATGCTCGATACATTCCACATGAACATCGAGGAGAAATCGCTGGGGGCGGCTATCCGCAAAACAGGCAAACGGCTAGCGCACTTTCATGCCTGTGAGAATGACCGGGGGGCACCGGGTTCGGGGAACGTGGCATGGGGGGAAGTGGCGCAGGCTTTGCGTGATATTCACTATGACGGGCCGGTGGTGATCGAATCCTTCACGGATAAGGTGAAATCCATCGCGCGCGCCGCTGCAATCTGGCGTTCATTCGAGCGCAGCCAAGACGCACTGGCACAAAATGGTGGCGAATTTTTGCGCCGCTTACTGGCCGGATAGGTTGATTTTCAGAGGAGCACATTGATGTCATCGAAATATATCGGGCCGATCAAGTGGTTAGGGGGAATTGCGCTGGGCGCATTCGTGTTTGCGATCCTTTTTCCGATCATCGCGGGGGCAGTGCTTTCGGAAGAAGCGCGCAAGGCAGTGTTGATCAACGCGATACCGTTTTTCGCGGCGTTCGTGGGCATTTTGCTGCTGTTCATCCTGCTGATCGTGATTGTGGCGAAACGTTACAATAATAAGATACCGACGCGCTGCTATCAGGGCGTGGAGTATACGATCATCGCGGGGATTCTAGGCGGGGTGATCTTCCTGTTCCAACCGCTGTCGTTCGTCCCCTATCGTTATGGTTTCTTGCTGCTGCTGGCTTCGACACTGAGCTTCATTGTATGGAGTCATGTGCTGCCGCGCAGCGCCCGCACGG
>JAFLCH010000141.1 GCA_017303775.1 Anaerolineae bacterium
GTGGGGGTCGCGGCGCTGGCGCTCCTCAGCAGCAACATGTGGATGATCATCCTCAGCCGGCAGGTGGCGCGGGAGACAGTGCTGCCGCTGCTCATCGCTTTGCTGCTGTTGATGCTGGCGCGCACGCTTTCGATTTACCGGATTCATTCGCGTCTGGCGGATAACACGGCATTCGCGCTGTTGGGTGTGCTGCTGGGCATCGGCTTTTACATTCATCCGGATCATTTTTTGATCGTGCTGTTCTGCATGATCATCATTATTTTCCGGTTGACTGCCCCGCAGCGGCTTTCCCGTCAGACCATCAGCTATCTCCTGTTCAGCCTATTGGTGATGATTATCATCGCCATGCCTTACCTCATTTCGTCGATCCGGCTGCCTAATTTGAGCGGTGCGTCTCGTATCTTTGAGAATTACACATTGGAAGGGAATCCGCCATTTCGGGCGCTGCTCGATACGCTGGGCGGCATCTTCTTTATGGGGGATGCGAATGCCGCGTATAATCTTCCGGGGCGTCCGTTGATCGATCTGGTGAGCGGGCTGCTGGTGCTCATCGGCCTGTTGATGACGGTTCGGCATTGGCGGCAGGGGCGTTACGCCATCCTGTTGATCGCGTCGCTGGCACTGCTGCCGACAACCTTCTTAACGCCCCAATCCCCTAACTTCTTGACTCTGACGCCGCTGCTCCCCCTCTTGGCGATGTACTTCGGCCTAGGGGTGCGCACCCTGTACCTGAGCATTATCCCGCGCGCGCGGCCTGTGCTGCTGTTGGGCGGGCTGGCCTTGCTAGTCTTTAACCTGTATTGGGTGAGCAGTGATTTGTTAGTTCGTTGGCCTGCTCAACCGGAAACCGAGATTGCCTATCACGCGAGGGTGGGGCGCTTGGCCTCTTATCTGGATCAGACGGCTGCTGATATGCCGACTTTGATCTGCGATTCGCAGCGCCCTTTGTATGCGGGTGATGTTTTCAGCAGCACAAATTTGATGCTGTTGATGCGGAATCGCAAGGATGTGGATTTGCATTTCGCGGACTGCGGCACCGGTATGGTGTTTATTGATGGCGGCAGTCGCCAGCAGGTTATTATGCCCGACCCGGAGACGCTGAATGGGATGCAGCCATACCTGAAAGCATGGATGGATCGGGGAACACTGTCAGCCGACATGCCAACAAATTCGGTCATCCTGCTGGAAGTGGCACAGCCGCTGGCGGATACCGTCGGGCGGTTTACCACAACAGCGCCGGCCGGGTATGCGCCGGATGCTCCCGGTGGAGCCGGTTTGGCCGAAACGCCGGTACGCTTTGGCGGTAACATTACCTTCCTCGGCTATGAGCGGGGCAGCGCGGCTCCGTTTCCGCCCGGTGGCATCGTCACGACAATTACTTACTGGCGCGTTGATGGGGCTGTGCCGCCCGATTTGCGCCTGTTCACCCACGTGTTGGCTGATCCGGCCACTGCTCCGGCTGCTCAGAACGATACAATCAGCGTCGATGTGAGGCAGCTTGAGAGCCGCGATGTGTTCATCCAGATCGTTTTTGTGCCGCTGCCGGTTGCTATCCCTCCCGGTCAATACGGGATTTCGATTGGCGCATATACCGCCGCGAATAATGTGCGTTTGCCGGTGATGGATGGCGACCAGATGCGCGGTGACCGTTTGTTCTTGGGGCAGATCGAAGTTCAGTAACGCCTGCAAAATCCCCGCTGTGATGAACGGTGGACATGCCCTCATGAGGGCTGATACAATCGGCAGCATATGATGGGCAGGCGTATTGCGCGACCTGCCTCTTTTTTAACTGCTCCATGGGAATAAGACAGACAAACGCCTATGTTTGAAATCGTTTTTTTGGGTACGTCGGCCTCCGCGCCTTCGATCCATCGCGGACTACCCGCGCAGGTCATCCTTGCGGGCGAACATCGCTTTTTGGTGGACTGCGGCGAAGGGACACAACGCCAGATTCTGCGCAGCGGGGTGGGCTTCAAACGGCTCAACCGAATCCTGCTCACGCATTCGCATCTCGATCATATTCTAGGGCTGGGCGGGTTGATTTCCACCTTTTCGCGCTGGGAAAGTTTGGATGACATTGAAATTTGGGGCGGCAAAGTCACATTGGATCGGGTGCAGGCGCTGTTGTACGGCGTGGTGCTGGATTATGAACGGCTGCCCATTCAGATTCATCTGATCGACCTCAAGCCCGGTCAGATCATGGAAACCAAAGATTTTACAGTTTCAGCCTTTCCGGTTACGCATCGTGGGTCGGGTAACTTCGGCTTTATCTTTCAGGAGAAATCACGCCGTCCCTTTTTGACGGAAAAAGCCGAAGCGTTAGGGGTGCCAGCCGGGCCGGAACGCAGCCGCCTTGTGAAGGGTGAGGCCGTGACGCTGGCGGATGGGCGTGTTGTCGAACCGGATATGGTGTTAGGGGATCTGGTTCGCGGCATGAAATTGGTTCACATTGGTGATGTTGCCCGTACTGACCAACTGACGGAATATGTGACCGGAGCCGATGCGCTGGTGATCGAGGCTACCTTTTTGGACGCGAATGTGGAAGAGGCGCGCGCCTTTGGTCATATCACCGCGAAGGAAGCGGCGCTGCTGGCGTTGGAAAACGGCGTGCGCACCTTGCTGCTGACTCATGTCTCACGCCGCTACCGCGAGCGCGATGTGGTGGAAGAAGCCCGCGCTGTTTTCCCCAACACCTATGTGGCGCGCGACCTTGACCACTACCTGATTAAACGCGATGCGCCGGTTGAACGCAAAAAGTCGGTCAGCGAGACTGATGACGACACTTGAGATCATCAAATTGGACTTAAGCTGCTCTCTTTGATGCTGCCATGAAACGGTACACTGGCCTCCGTTATCCCGCTTTTAGCAGAAAGATGTGTCATTTTGCTGCAAGACATACGGCAAAACATCCGTGATTTGCGCGGCGCAACCAATGCCTCGGTTGTGCTAACGGGACTGCTCGTGGTGATCGTAGGTTATGCTTCATCGCTGCCGATTGCGTTTCAGGCTGCTGCCGGAGCCGGCTTAAGTCCATCACAAACCTCGTCATGGATCATGGCGATTACGATTGGCAGTGGCCTATGCAGCATCATCATGAGCATCTGGTTTCGCCAGCCGGTCATGGCCGCGTGGTCAACGCCGGGGCTGGTGCTGCTGGTGAGCGGCTTGGCGCTGGATAATCCCGCTCATTACACACTGAATGAAGCCGTCGGCGCGTACATCATCGTGGCGCTGGCCTCCATCTTGCTCGGTCTTTCTGGCCTGTTCGGACGGTTGATGGCAATGGTGCCACAGCCAGTGGTGCTGGGCATGCTCGCCGGCGTGTTGATCCGCTTCGGCTTTGGTTTGTTCACCGCCTTGCCCGAACGTCCGGTCATGGTGATTGCCATGCTCATCGCCTTCTTCGTGCTGCGGCGCAGGGGATTTCGTGCGCCCACAGTAGGGGTGTTAGCCGTCGGGCTTTTGCTGGCGCTGGTGACGCAGGATCTGCACGTTGAATCCGTACAGTCCGGTCTGGTGGCGCTGGAGTGGACGGCTCCGGTATTCAGCGTCGAGGCGCTGTTGGGGCTGGGGCTGCCCTTGTTCGCGCTGGCCATGAGTTCACAAAATGCGCCGGGGCAGGCTGTCCTCCGCGCGGCGGGTTATCAAGTGCCGATCAACGGTGCGCTGGTCGTGACGGGCGTTGTATCCCTCCTCACCGCACCTTTCGGCGGCCACGGGCTGACCTTAGCGGCGATCACAGCGGCCATGGTCACCGGCCCGGAAGCACATCCTGACCCTGACAAGCGATACGCGGCAGGGGTTGCCGCCGGTGTTGGCAACATCGTCACCGGCATCTTCGGCGCAACCCTCGTCAGCCTGTTCGCGGTGCTCCCCCACGCATTGATCGCCGCCACAGCCGGATTGGCGCTGACCGGCGCGATTATCTCATCCCTCAGCGGTTCGATGGCCGAGCCGAGCGGGCGCGAGGGCGGTGTGATCGCGCTGATGTGTACGGCGGCCAACTTTACCTTGTTCGGGATCGGCGCGCCTTTCTGGGGCTTGGTGATGGGCGTGCTAACCCATGAAATCATGACTCGACAGTGGACAAAAAAGGAGCAGTAACCGATGGCCGATGTTCTGAATGATCACCAACGCGCGCGGCTGGATGACTACATTGACTCGACATTTGTTCAAGAAGATGACGCGCTCCGTTGGATTCAAGCCGAGGCAACCCGCAGCGGGCTGCCCGCCATCAGCGTCCGCCCTTATGAAGGCCGGCTGCTGCAAATGCTGGTACACATGAACGCTGCCCGAAATGTGGTCGAAATCGGGGCATTGGCCGGTTACAGCGGTACATGGCTGGCGCGGGCGCTGCCGCCGGACGGTAAATTGCATACGCTGGAAAAGAACAGTAAACATGCTTCGATTGCCCGCAGCAGTTTTGTCCGTGCCGGTGTGGCGGATCGGGTGGAACTCTGGGAAGGGGATTCGCACACGTCACTGGAAAAACTCGCCGCGCGCAAACCGTTCGACCTCGTTTTCATTGATGCCGACAAAAACAGCTATCCGGCCTATTTGGAATGGACAGCCGCCAATCTACGCCCCGGTGGTATGCTGGCGGCGCATAATGCCTTCCGCAGCGGTCGAGTGCTCGCGCCGGAAAGCGACGATGACCGTGCCATGCTCGCTTTCAACCAGCTGCTGGCGAACGACAGCCGCTTCGAGAGCTTTATTCTGGCGATTGGTGATGGTATGGCGGTTGGAGTTCGGCGTTAAGAGGTTGGTTTGTCGGTAGTCGGTGGGGGAGCTAGGCTGGAATTCGTTGGCGGCGCTTGAAAATCACTCTCGGAGATATTTTCGAGCGTTAAATCGATACGCCTGAGCGCTTGGACGGCTTCTGAAGTACTACTAACATAGTGCATCTTCACACCTGCCGCCTGAGTCGCTACCGAAGCCAAAAACATCGTCAGGGAATGGGGCTGACGGTTCACAATCAGGTGCCAGCCTAGATGAGGATGCTTGAGATAATTCACAACATTCTTGATGCGCATAATGTTTACCGGTACATGACCCAGCTTATAAACCTCTGAGATCAGATGCACTGGCGCTGTGCCTTCATCCAAAAGCTTGCGAATATCAGAGTCTAAACCTGCTAAATCCTCAAGCGAGATGTCACCTTCTATTTCAAGTTTCATGACCCGCTTCGAATACAACCAATAAGTTCGATAATGCATGGAATATGCGATCTCTAATACTCGACACAGTGAATCATTGTAACGCCGTTGCCTAAAAATTGTCCAGTTGTTGAATATTAATGCTTATGTGTCATTTCACTCAGCGATGAGAGAGTCTGATGTTATAACGGATTAAAACAGAAACTGGATGACCGTTTCTCAATTCGGCTTGACGTTAGCTTTGCAAAAAAACTGCCCTGTATCCGTAAAGTAATTCGATACAGGGCAGTTTTACGAGCCAGAAAATACGGATTTCGTTACGTCTTAATATCGCTCAGTGAAAAGTCGGTCAGCGTTTGGTCGATGCGAGAGACGGTGCTCACCGCATCTTCAAAGCTGCTCACTTGCCGCACTTGCAAGCCTGCCGCCTGTGTCGCCACAGTCACCAAAAACGAGGACAGTGGATTGTTCTTGTGGTTGATGAGGACATGCCAACCTAGATTGGGATGTTTGAAGTAGGTGATGACTTCCCGAATTTTGAGCATATTTGTCGGCACTTTACCTACTTCTTCCATATCTGAGATCACATGAACTTTACCCGTTCCCTGATCCAGCATTTTACGGATTTCAGTGTTAAAGACCGTCAAATCCTCAATAGTGACTTCACCATCAATGCGGAGATGAATAACCCGCCCTTCCTTCAGCCAGTTCATTTTGTAGTCCATGAGTGTATTCCCTTAGCCGTGCATATCACCATTTCCCTCATTGTAAAGGTGGATGAATATGGCATTCATTAAGGAAAATATTCATTTTGAATCAAGAACTCACAAATTATCCAGACTAATCATCCCTTCGCCGTAAACCTTGCCGGGTTGGATGACGATAGGCGCGCGGGTATCGGCGGTCGCAATCAGGTCATAAGTGGTTGCGCCGGTCACCCGCACAGGCACAATTTCGCCAACCGGTAATTCCCCTTCGACGATTACGTAACCATCAATTTCCGGCGCGTCACGGTAGCTCCGTCCCAGACTGAGGACTTCACCGGTTTCGTTGCCGTCCTCGTCTTCGCTCACACCATGTCCTTCGACCAGCACATCAATGGTTTTCCCCACCATCGCCTGACTCTTTTTAAGGCTGATGCCCTGCTGGAGTTCCATCAACCGCTCATAGCGTTCCTGCTTCACTTCATCCGCCACTTGGTTCGGGAGGTTCGCGCTGGGGGTTCCAATCTCGTAAGAATACTTGAACGCGCCAACACGGTCGAATTGCAGATCGTCCACGAACTGCATCAAACCCTCGAATTCGGCGTCTGTCTCGCCAGGGTAACCGACGATGAACGTCGTGCGCACGCACAGTTCCGGAATCGTCTGGCGCAGCTTGCCAATGGTGTCGTATACCCACTCAATTTTGGCGGGACGTTTCATCCGCAGCAGCGTGTCACGGTGGCCATGTTGAAGCGGAATATCCAGATAGGGTACGACCTGCTTGTGCTTAGCCATCGTTTCCATCAAGCGCGGCGTCACATAACCGGGGTAGGCGTACATGATGCGAATCCACGGGATTTCCGGCGCGGCTTCCACCATCGCGTCCAGCAGATGCGCCAGCCCATCCTTCAACCCCAGATCATAGCCGTAATCGGTGCTGTCCTGCGCGATGAGCATGATTTCCTTGACGCCCTGCTGCTGCAAGTGTACCGCTTCCCGCACAATTGATTCCATCGGACGGCTGACCGCCGTGCCTTTAATCTTGGGGATGGCGCAGAATGCACACGGACGGCGGCATCCATCCGCGATCTTCAGGTAAGCGCTCGCGCCTTGAACGCTCGTCCGCAGCACACCGCGTTCGTCCAAACCGACCACTTTCGCGTCAGTCGGCAGGTGATACAGCGGTTCGGGATGCTTCCGGGTTCGCAAGCGTCCCACCAGATCGAAGATGTCCATCCATCGCCGCGTACCGATCACGCCATCCAACCCCGGCACTTCCTGCACCAGATTCGACCCGTACCGCTGCGACAGACAGCCCGCCGCGATCACCATCTGCCCATCCCGTTTGCCATCCACCAATTCACGCAGAGCCTCGATTGATTCCTGCTTGGCGGAGTCGATGAAGCCGCAGGTATTGACGATCAGCACTTCGGCCTTATTGGGGTTCTCCACCCCGCGCATGCCATTTTGACCGAGCACCTGCGCGATGCTTTCGCTGTCAACCGTGTTTTTCGAGCAGCCGAGGCTCAGGAGATAGTAATTGTTCTTGCGGGATGCCATTCCGTTACAGTCGCTTTCCTGTTGTTTACTTGTGTGTTCTGGAGTATGTGGATGTTGAGCCGGTGTGTTCCAGCCGATGATTGTACTGATCTTCCGCGTCGAACGGTAGACCGGTTTCTACATCTGTCAGTGGATGCCGCGCGTCGTGATAATCTTACCCGCAGCGTCTGGGTGATGGGGAGTGTTCAAAAGATGGTGTGGATCAAGGGCAGTTGAAGATGCCCCCAACTGCCCTTGAATCAGCGCCATTTAGCTGCGTTCGTCGATCAACTTGCTGCGCCCGCCGCCGCCCGCGTTGTAAACCAGCGCACCGCTGGCCGCGAACGCTTTGTAAACGGCGATGGCCTCGTCTTTCAGCACATTGTTGATCACCTCGATGCCGCGTTTGTTCAGTTCCTTATCCCATTCGGGATGAATCGGCCCTTCGTCGAAGCCGGTGATGTCTTCCAATTCCGGCCCGCTTCCCGCGATCACCAACGACTTGATCCCTGACCAGATTGTCGCGCCGTAGCACATCACGCAGGGCCGCCAATTCACGACGAACTGGTAGTCGGGCAGGTGCGCGCTCCCCAGATCATGCGTCCCCAAGATTTGCTGGGCGACGGAAAGCGTTGTTACCTCGGCATGTGCCGATGAACACTTACTCGGCACAACCCGGTTCACCCCGATCACAACCACCTTGCCGGTATCCCGTTCAAATACGCCGGCTGCGAACGGGCCGCCCGTCCCATTTTCAAAGTTCAAACGCGAGAAGCGGATGACATGACGCATCCGTTCTTCGATAGTCGGAATATGGCTCGGTAATTTCCGGTTTTCCTCGATTGCCCAATCCGGGAGCGAGATGGTGAATTCCATGCTCATGCGCGTCTGTCCTCACTGTTCAAAGTTGGATACATCCTGAATGACAAACCTTATAGTAACGCATCTGCCTACAGCCTGCATGACCGATGTTGCATAGTCTTCGGGCGCGCTGTGTTGGCAAGGTTGATCAATGGCTTCATTCCAGCACCCTGAACTGCTTATTCTGCCGTGTTTTTTGTAAGAAATTCTGGAGTCGCTTTTCAAATTCAGCCGGTTGTTTACGCATTTCTTCGATGAAGGCGATCCGGATGCGCTGGTAGTAATCCGGGAAGTTTTGAAAATTTTCCCATGTTTGCGCATCAGCCTGAAGCGCCGCTGTGATGTCATCCGCGATCCGGAACGAGTCCGTCGATAAATCCGGTAGAATCGCCCGCCCTGCATCCGTCATCAGTCCGCTGGCGATCAACCGTCGCGCCCGTTCTTTGTTCAATTCCGTCCAATTGCTCTTGGGGCGGCGCGGGGTGAAGCGCTGTGCTATCCGTTCGTCATCCACCTTTTTGGCGATCCCGTCAATCCAGCCGAAGCACAGCGCCTCTTCCACCGCATGCAGGTATGAAAGCCCGCCTTTGCCGGACGATTTGTTGTACAGCAGCAGCCAGATTTCGCTGGCACGGGCATGATTCGCCTCCAACCACGCCCGCCACACCCCACGATCCGGTGCGCTTAACGTCTCGGTAATCTCCATCGGGCTTCCTTTCACCTCACACTACGAACCGTTCAGGATGTCATTAAAGTAAGCTTCAAACGGTTTCAGCGCCTTACACACCGCCACCACATGCGTCACCAGATCATCGCTCAGCACATCGGCATCGTTCATCATGTGCATGGCAAGGAACTGCTTGTGTCTGAGCAGATCAATCGCGGCATGATCGCTGCTGTAACCCTTCGGCGCGCTCTTCAGTTGCTCCCCCTGCATCGCACCGAAGTAGCGCTTGAAGTCCGCGTGATTGATGATCGCTCTCAAGCGCTTGCCGTTGTCACTGGCCGTCGCGGCGCGGATGCGCTTCAACTGCTCCGCTTCCGGCATATACACCCCGCCGGCCACCATGGATTCCCCCGGCTGAATCTGAATGTAATAGCTGCGGCCTGTGCTCTTGCGCCCGCCGTTTCCGATCACAGCGCCCATGTGGAATTTGTACGGAGTTTTGTCCTTCGAGAAGCGCACATCACGGTTGATGCGGTACACGCATTCCTTGACCGTCGTGCGTCCCAAATCCTCCACCTCGCCAAACTGCTGCATGATCGCCTCGATCAACTGGTTGAAGTTGGCCTGTGCCGCGTCATACCGTTTGCGATTGTCCTGAAACCATATGCGGTTGTTGTTAAAGCGAATATCCTCTAAAAAATCGAGCGTGACTTGAAGTGCCGCTGGCATAGGCCCCTCTGCTTTCAGTTGTTCAACCCCTTAATCAGGGATCTCCAGATTATAAAGTTGATTGAGGAAATGCATCCAACCCTCGATGTGCCCCTCTTGTTCCTTCTGGTCCGCCTCCGAACCATCATAACCGGACTGCGTTAACTTCAGCTTGGAGCCGCCTTCCCCCGGCACGGAAAAGCTGACCTCCACAAGGCGACTGGGCCGGTCTGGCTCATGATCCCAATGCCAGCTAAACGCCAGCGCCTTTCCCGGCTCAAACACGCTGTAGCTCCCTCTCAGATGCCAGTTTTGCTTGGGCCAGAAGAAGTCGTAACTCCCGCCCACACGCGGATCAACGCTGGCCTGCGGCGGCCACCACTTTTGCAATTGCTCCGGTTCGACCCAGAAGTTAAAGAGCAGGTCAGGGGCATAACTGGGGAATCGCCCGCTGATGACAATATTGTGCGCTGAGGTGGAAACGATACGGATCGGTTGCTCTGTCATATCGGCCTCCCTATACAACGATCGGTCGTTGGGTATTGCCTAACCGCCTTCTTTCGTTGGCGGCAGTCCTTCCTGAGTAACACGCGGTGGCAGGATAGCCGTGGGCGAGGGCGTCATCGTGATCGTCGGGGTCAGAGTCGCCGTTGGCGTATTGCTGGGGGTAGGGGTGATCGACGGCGTCAGCGTGATCGTTGGCGTGAAGGTCGGCGTCGCCGTTGGTGGTATCGTGGGGGATGGCGTGAAGGTTTGCGTCGGTGTCGGGCTGGGGCCGGGTGTGTTGGAGGGCGTGAGCGCCGCCACCGTCGCGCCGATGTCGATAGCCGAGGTCGGTGGGAGCGTCGCCGTGAACTCCGAAGTCGGTTCGAAGCCGGGGCCGGAACTCACCTGCACATTATTGGTGCCGAAGACAATATCAACCTGCTGCCCGCGTCCGCCGAACAACGGTTGAATCTCCCCGTTGTAAACCACGAACAACGCCTC
>JAFLCH010000142.1 GCA_017303775.1 Anaerolineae bacterium
TGCAAAAAGGCCAGTCGCTGCGTGAGGCCTGCGAATATATCGCCCGTTCCAAGCGTCCGGTGGCGGTCTTGGACGATGTTGGTAAGCCATTAGGGCTGCTCACCTCCGCCAGCGTTTTTCGCATCATCGCGGATGCCCTCAGCGCTGCTGATGGTCAGCAGATTATCGCGCGCTTGGTGCTTCCCGGTGAGAAGGCTCTTGAACCGATGACCAACGCCCTCAAGGGCAGCGATTCGGTCAAGGATGTCGTCGGTGGGTTGCTGCGCTCCGAACCTGATGCCTATCCGGTGGTGGATGAAGCGGGTATTTATACCGGCATCTGTCGTGTCACGGCGCTGCTCGTACCGCCCCGCCAGCAGTTGATTCTGGTCGATCACAATGAAGCGCGGCAGGCGGTCTCTGGCGTGGAAGAAGCCGAAGTGCTGGAGGTACTCGATCATCACCGTTTGGGGAGCATCGAAACCGCGCTGCCCATTCGCTTCCAGATCGAACCCGTCGGGAGCTGCTCGACATTGGTGACGGAACGGGCGCTCGAACACAAACTTACGCTGCCCGCGCCGATTGCCGGCATGCTGCTCTGTGGCATCCTCTCCGACACGCTCACCTTCCGTTCGCCCACCACCACCCCGCGTGATAAGGCCGCCGCCTTCAAGCTGGCTGCGATGGCCGGGTTGGCCGGTGATGTCGAAAGCGCCATCGAAGAATTAGGCCGCTCACTCTTGGCCGCCGGTGCGGGCTTAGGGTCGCGCCCTGTTGAAGAAATCATCAACACGGACATCAAGTACTATGAGGCCAATGGCATGTCGATGGGCGTGGCGCAGGTCGAAATTACCGATGTTTCCGAACTCAACGAACGCCTGTCGGATATTCTGGAAGGCTTGAACGAACTGGTGACGACCCAGAAGCTCACCTTGGCGCTGCTGCTGGTCACCGACGTGTTGCAGGGCAGCAGCCGCATTGTTGCCGCCGGTGAGGAACGTCTGATCGCGGTGCTGCCTTATGCCCGCCGTACTGATGGCACCTTGGATGCTCCCGGTGTTGTTTCACGCAAGAAGCAGCTCTTGCCGGCGCTGCTGGCCGCCGCCGCTCAGGTTGGTTAGCATTCCGCCTGCATCGGTTGCCCTGTATCCACCATTGATGCTACAGTTCCTTCAACAACAGAAAGGGATGTCGCTGTGGATCAGTTGGCAGCGCAGGTCAAAGAATCAGGGTTGGTGATACTGGCGGGAGCGGGCATTTCCATGCTTCCGCCCACATCACTGCCCAACTGGAATCAATTCAATACCATCGTCCTCACCGCGCTCGCCAAACGGGTCGGGGCTTATACCAACCAGAATTTTGCGGATGATCAGTTGGTGGCCTTCCTCGAACGCCGTGACGCTAGTTCCAGCTTTTCCCCGGATTTTCAAGCCCAATTGATCGAAGAAGAAGTCGGCGCGGATTACTTCCGCGTCTTGCAGGCATTGGATACCGAAGCCCGCAACGCTTGCCACGAGTCCATCGCCGCCTTAGCCAAAGGCGGTTTCCTCAAAGCAGTGGTTACGACCAACTTTGACCGCCTCATCGAACGTGCCCTCATCGCCGCCGAAGTTCCCTATCGTGTGTTCTACGATGGCGCACAGTTTGATGAACTCAACCATCTGGTCGCGGCAGGCCAGCTCACACCGCTGCCGGTCATCAAGGTGCATGGCTCGGTGGAAGCCCCCGAATCGATGGTGGATACCCTGCGGCAGCGGGTCATTGGTCGCCCGCAGGCCTTGGAAGATGCGCTCGTCGCCCTATTGGAACGCCATCACTGGCTGGTGGTAGGTTTTTCCGGCGCGGATTTGGACTACGACCCTAACTACCTCGGTTTGCGGCAGGCTGTGGGCAGTGCCAGAGGCATGACTTTCCTCAACCGGATCGGAACCCAACCCCGTGCGGTCATCCAACAATTGATCGCGGATTATGGCGCGTCCAGCCGTATCATCGACGGCGCACTGCCTGATGCGCTGCACCAACTGCAAACGGCGCTTGGACAGACTCCGCTTCAAGCGCCGGATGCCGCCGGAACCGCTGACCGCTTGGCCGAAGTCACCGGACGGGCGCAGGGTTGGGCGGATCAATTGGGCAATATGCAGGCCGTGAACATCTTTAGCGCCTTGATGGACGCCGCCGGGGGCGAGGAAAACACTCTGCGCTTGCTGCGGCGTGTCTGGCGTTTTTATCGTGGCGCTGATGATACATCCGGCTATACCTACTGGCGCTATAACTACAATTATGGTCGCCGCTTGGCGGAACGTGGCGAATTAGGGCAGGATGTCGGGGATACAGATGACTTTCTGGAACGCGTCAAGCGGGGAGAGGCTGAACTCAGCCAATTGGATAACGGCTATCAATTTCTAGCCCGCGCCGCCAGCGAAGGCCATCTCCCGCCGGCCTACATCGACCTCGCGTATGTTTATGCGCTGCTGGGCGGCCCGCAAAAAGGGCTGGATCTCATCGAACCCGTCCTCAGCGCCATGCTGGAACAGAAAGCAGGCTTGCAGTACGCCGACGCATGCAGCATCACCGCGGACATCTGTGAACTGACGGGAGCGTGGAGCACCGGTCTGGATTATCTGGAACGCGCCTATCCCATCATCGAAGCCTATGGCGATGAACCTCGCCGCGCCCGTCTCTGCACCCAGTTTGCGCGGATGCTGGCCTTCAAAGAGCGTTACGACGAAGCCCTCGCCAGAGCCGACGAAGGACTGCGGATTGCAGAACGACTGTCGCTCCAAACCACCCATGCCGATGCCCTCGCGGCTCACGGTCTCATCGCGCTCAGCCGTAATCAATATGATGTAGCGCTCTCGCATCTCATGGACGCGCATCACTTTTATGCCCGCACCGGACGCCGCCCCCGTCAGGTGATCGTGCTGCTGGATATGGCGCGGGCAGCCTTCTTCAGCGGCAGCGAAGAACGGCTCAACACGGCGCTCGATGCGCTGCGGGAACACGGGCCGGAATTCCCCGGCCTCGAACCCCACTTCCATGTGCTCATGGTCGAACTGCTCTACCATAACCGGCAGCCGGACGGCATGCGCACCTATCTCACCCACTTGCGCGAATCGGCCACTGAAACCCGCAATCGTTGGGCGCTCATGGTTGCCGATCATTACCAGACACTGCTGCATGAACTGAGCAGCGCCGATAGTTAACCTTTAGCTGTCGCCCGCCGCTTCGAGATCGGCCTGCAATTGTTCGGCTGTCGGTTGGATGACATCCCGCGTACATGACCAATACTGGTACATCGCTCCCACATACAATTTGAAGTCATAATCGCGGTTGGCGTCCGGTGTGATCTCGATGCCCTCGTCAGTGATGCGCAGCATCTTTTGCAGCCGTTCCAGCGGGCTGCCTTTGGTCGCGCCCGTGTAATCCACCAGATGGTTATACTGCCGGTATTGCGTGTTTTCCTGCACCACAATCGTACGGAAACCTTCCAACTCCAACCGGTCAGCCGCCACTAGATCCAGCGTCGGCACTTCGCTGGCGTTGATGATGGCAATCGTCGGACGGTAAGGATTGATCTGGCTGCTGTTCGGCGGCAGCACGACTTCCTGCAATAAGCTGGTGATCGCTTCACGCTGGGGCAGCAGCACCGACTGCCCTGCCGCCGAGACACTGTTGCGGACTTCATGCTTCTGCCGGAAGGTGAAGTAGCGGATGTCGCTCGTGTCCAGTTGCAGCGCCAGCGGCAGCATCCCGATCACATCCGTCAGCGTCAGGTTGGTGCTCACGTTTCGCGCCAAGGTTTCCCATGTTTGCGGGAGTGTTTCCAACAAATTGCTCACGCGGATTTTGCGCCACAGCGCCCGCAGCACATCTTGTTGGCGGCGTCCACGATCCAGATCACTGCTGGTTTTGCGGCTTCGGACATACCACAGCGCCAGCTCCGAATTCATATGCCATCGCCCTACGCCCATGGTGAAAATCTCATAATTCGCTTCGACCTGCTTATCCAGCTCCGGTGATTTCAACTTCCAGTCACGGATGACGCAGTCCACTGTGATGTCGATCCCCCCGACCGCGTCAATAATGTTGTTGAATCCTGTGAAGTTGACCCGCGCGTAATAATCGATATTCAACCCCAGATTGTAATGTATCGTCTCCGTCAGCAGCTTCAAACCGCCGCCTTCGCCGAATTTATTTTCTCCGTACAAGTAGGCCGTGTTGATCTTTTGCATATCGAGGCCGGGCAGGTAAACAAATAAATCACGCGGGATCGAAACAACCGCTACCGCCCCGGCCGTGCGATTCACCGAAATCACCATCAGCGAATCCGTCAGTCCCGGATTGTTGGCGTTGTTGGTGGCCGCGCCGATCAATAAAATGTTGATGATGTCCTGATCGCCCTCATCAATCAGCGGCATCGCTTCCGGAATGGGTTCTGCGACACGAGTCGCGTCCTGCGCGCTAACCTGCGCCATGCCCAACAGCATGAGCAGCAGCATGAAAATGAGTCGTAAACGAATCACGATTGTCCTCCGAGTGTGTGTTATTCTAGCGTATCATCCGAATACCACCCGTTGTGGACGACGAGACTACGATCATGCTACGCAATGCCACCCTCCGTAAAGATCAGCCGCGCAGGCTTGGCGTTGGATATGAATTTTTCGTTATACTGAATTTTTGCAAGAATTGATGATGTTCCCGCGCCTGAGTGGTGGTAAGATGCGAGTAGAACACATTCACAGGACAAGGACAGATCGGGCATGGAACCAACGCTGAAGATGCAGGCGTTCAAAGCGCAAACGCAGGAAAAAATTCAAAAGTTGATCACCGAATTCGCCACCGGTGCCATCAGCCGCGAACAATTCCATATAATCTACGAGCGCTACACCAGCCAATTGGCGCTGGCGGATATGGCGGCGGCCAGCCGCAGCCCGGATGCGGTCATGGGCATGCTTCAGGATATGCCCGCCACTATTGCCGTCAAAGAAGCCCACATGGGCAAAGCCATCGGCATGATGATCTACAACAACCGCAGCGGCACACTCTTGGAAACGCTCGGTGAATTTGACGTGCCGCCGGAAAAGCTCGGCCCCATCCTCAATGATTTCACCCTCATGATGGAGCAGGGTAAGCTGGTGGATCGGGAAGTCCGCAAGATCAGCGCCAAGCAGTGGTTGGTCTTTGCCGCTGGCAAGTTCTCGACTGTCGTTACCCTTTTCCGCAACGAACCATCCGAAGCGCAGTGCCGCGAAATCGAACGCCTCCACCGCGACTTTGAAGACGCCAACCGCACCTACTTCCAGAGCAGCACGGTGGACGCCAATAAGCTGGCCTATCCCTTCATGGTTTTCGTTCAGCGTAAGGTCAAGGGTTAAGCCGCAATCGGTTGCAGTGGCAGCAGCACGCGGAAGGTGCTGCCTTGTTCCGGCTTACTTTCGACCACAATATGCCCCTGATGCAGTTCGATAATCTTACGGGCGATGGAAAGCCCCAGTCCGGGGCGTCCCGCTTGGCTGCGGGCTTTGTCGGCGCGGTAGAAGCGGTCGAAGATATACGGTAAATCTTCGGCTTCGATGCCGACTCCGCTGTCCCGCACTTCCACTGCCGCCCACTGTTCACGCAGCCCCGCGCACAGCTCGACTTCGCCCCCCGCCGGTGTATACACCAGCGCATTCTCCATCAAGTTCTCAATCGCTCGCTGAAGTTCAACCTCATTCGCAACGAGGCGAATTGGCTCCGGGCTGGGCGAGAAGCGGTGCCGCAGCCCTTTTGCTTCCAACCGGCCTTGAAACTTACCATAAATACGGCTCAGCAGTGTGTTGATGTCCAACCGGCTCAATGTCAATCGGGGTTCGCTGTCCAGCCGCGCCATGACGACGAAGGATTCAATCAAGGTTTCTAGTGTTTCCACCTGTTCATCCAGCCGCTTCAACCGCTGCTCGGAGGCCGTGCCATCCTTTCGCAGCAGATACAAACCGGTCTTGATGGTGGAAAGGGGGGTGCGGAAGTCGTGCGAGAAGCTGGTGATGAAATCAGTCAGCACATTGATGCGTGTCTCTTCCCGCGTGAGGGCAAGGCGTTGTTCTTCGGTGCGTTTGCGCTCGGTCACATCATGAACTGCCACCAACACACTCTCTCGCCCCTCATAGCGAAAGATATGTCCCAAAATTTCAACATCAATCAGCGAGCCATCTTTTTTCCGGTGTTTCCATGTGCGTTCGCTGCTGAAGGGTTTGCCTTCGCGCTGCTGCTTGAGCACCGCCTCAACCTCCTGCGCGGGGGAAAGGTCAAGGATCGTCATGCTCAAGAATTCGTCCTTGCTGTAGCCATAATGTTGAAGCGCGGCATCATTAACCGCCAGAAAAGCCAGTGTTTGTGAATCATAAACCCACATGGCGTGTGGATTATCTTCAAACATGGCGCGATAAATCGGATCAATCGCCGATTGAAGCGGTGATAAACGATTCCGGATCAATCGCAGTAGTTCAATAGGACGCATGTAATTTGTAGTGTAATGAATTCTTACTTTCATATCATAACCGGAATCAACCTGTAGGGAAATATTGACTTCACGAGATTCCTGTAGATTTCGCTGCCTTTGAGTTCGGTAGTAAAATCAGGGCGCGTAAAATGACCTATAAATACTCAAAGGCACCTCATGATTCTCACAGTCACGCCCAATACCACGCTCGACCACACGCTCATCATCCCGACCTTTCAACTCAATCAGACCATTCGGGCGCACGAGTCGTATTACAGCATGGGCGGTAAACCCACCGATGCGTCATGGATTCTGGGCGAACTGGGCATTCCGAGCCTCGCGCTTGGTTTTGCTGCCGGCAGCATCGGCCATAAAGTGGCCGCACTCTTGCAGCAGCGTCAGGTACAGACCGACTTTATCGAAGTGGATGGCGAGTCACGCCTGAACACCGTCATCGTTTGCGCCGATGGCAGCGGTCAATCCACCATCACCACATCCACCCTTCAGGTGCGCGATGTTCACCTGAACGCCCTGCGAGAAAAATTCATTCAAGCCTTGCCTGCTGCCACGTGTATCATCTTGGGCGGGACGCTGCCGCAAGGTGCGTCACCTTCGCTCTATGCCGGTTTCATCGAATTAGCGAAAGCGCACGGCATTCCCGTCATCTTCGATGCGGGCGAACCCAACCTCAGCGCGGGTTTAGCGGCTGGCCCAACCTACATCAAGCCTAATCAGGATGAACTCTCCGGCCTCGTCGGCGAACGGGTCACTGATATGGCTTCGGCCTATCGTGCCGGTCAGCGCATCCTCGAACAATATGGAACCGCCCCCATCATGACCTTTGGCGGTGATGGGGCGCTGGCGGTATTACCGGGGCGCGCTTATCGCATCCCGCCGCTGCCCATCAAAGTCGTCAGCGCCGCCGGAGCAGGTGACGCGGTGCTGGCCGGTCTTGCTGCCTCCATTGAACGCGCTCAACCCATCGAAGAAGGTCTGCGCTGGGGCATGGCGGCGGCCTCTGCGGTGTGCCTGCTGCCGGGGACTGCCGACTGTCGCCGTGAGGATGTCGAACGCTTCCTTCCGCAAATCGAACTCATCCCGTATCCTTGATCAAGCTGGTTTTGTGTGGTTATTGATGCCTGTCCACAACCATGCTAACGTGACAGGATCGCATCCGCTTTCGAGAAACAGGAAACAGCAATATGGTGTTCAAGCGACTGCACTATGCTTGGATTGTCGTCCTCGTCACCTTCCTCGCCCTGTTGACTTCTTCCGGGGTTCGGACGGCTCCCAGCGTCATCATCAAGCCGCTGGAAGACGAGTTCGGCTGGACTCGTGCCAGCATCTCGCTGGCGGTAGCAGTCAGCCTCTTTGCTTTCGGTTTTGGCGCGCCGCTTGGCGGCTCACTCATTGACCGCTTCGGCCCGCGTCGGGTTATGGTGGGCGGGATGGCGCTCATCGCCGTGGGCTTATTCCCGCTGCAAAACCTCACCGACCTCTGGCAGTTGCACTTGTTTTGGGGCTTGGTCGTTGGCGTCGGTACAGGCGCGGTTGCCGGTGCTTTAGGGGCGACGGTTGCGCTGCGCTGGTTTAATCGTTATCGGGGTCTGGTTGTCGGTCTGTTTGGCGCAGCTTCCGCTACCGGCCAATTGATCTTTGTGCCCAGCCTCATCAGCCTTGTTAGCACATCCGGTTGGCGTTCGGCCATTCTGGTGCTGTCGGCGGCTTCGGCGGTTGCTTTTGTGGCGGCGCTCTTCTTCATGCGCAACCGCCCGCAGGATGCCGGCCTTGAACCTATCGGTCAGGCCACAGCCGCTTCCGCACAGGTCGATTCGCGTTTCACCCCGCTGCGGCAGGCAATTCGCACCCGTGATTTCTGGCTGCTGGCGTTCAGCTTTTTCGTCTGTGGCTACACCACCAACGGCCTCATCGGTACGCATCTTTTGCCGCACACCCTTGAACACGGCTTTGTCGAAACCGACATCGCCGCTGCGCTCGGCATCATGGGTGTCATGAACATCTTCGGCACACTGGCCTCCGGTTGGTTGAGTGAACGCTTCGACAACCGCAAGCTGCTAGCGACTTACTACGGTTTCCGCGCCATGTCCTTGGCAGCGCTGCCCTTTATTCTGGAAATGCAGGGGATGTTCATCTTCTCCATCATCTACGGGCTGGATTGGGTTGCCACCGTACCCCCCACCATCAACCTGACCGCGCAGCGTTTCGGGCGTGGCTCGTTAGGGACGCTCTATGGTTGGATTTTCTGCTCCCACATGATCGGGGCGGGAATTGCCTCCTATGCCGGTGGTTTCTTCCGTGACATGCTGGGGGATTACCATCTCATTTTTGTCTCAGCCGCCATCATGGGCATCATCGCGGTTGGTTTGTCGCTCAGCATTAGCTCTCCTAAGCGTTTGCGGGCGCTGGCGCAAAATCCGGCCTGAGAATCTTTATAACCCGTTTTCGTGGTTCTCCACCAGCCAGCGCCAGATGATCGCCAGCGCCAGCACATCATCGCGCTGGTAGCCGCAGGCTTGTGCGATGAACTGCGTATCACCTGTCGCCAACCAGCGCCGGTAATCGGTTTCCGCTGCCCACCATTCCGCGTGTCCCGACCAGTTGAAACCGAAGTACGGCGCGACCTTCTTGATCGAATAACTCCGCAGCGGCAGGCGCACTGTATTCACAAAGGTGTGGTGTAAATCATGCATCCGCCCCAGCAGCGCCGCCTTCACCCGCGCCGGTGCGGTCGCCTTCATCACACCCGCGTCAAACCCTGACCAGTGATAAATCGGCTTGTCGTCCGCGCACATGGCCTCGTAAAAAACTTCCCACGCCTCGTCTTTATCCGCCACCACGGTCAGCAGTCCCATAGAAGGCAGCGTGAAGGTTTGTCGGGGTTGTTCCGGCGCGACCACCGCGATCTGGCTGTTCCCCGCCTCGTCACACCATCCCAACGACCACGGCATTCCATCCCCGCCCGGCAGCGCCGCTGTTTCGAGGTCGAACATCCACCCGCCGCCGTGCAGCACATCCGGCAGCGGTTTCACCCATACCGGACGATTTTCCACGTAAGCGATAGCGCTGGCTCGATGCGTGACCGCCGTCGCTTTGATTCCCTTGATGCGCTGAAGTTCCTCGACCGACAGACTCGCCAACTGGTTCAAACTCGTGATCCCGTGCCGTTCCAACCCGCTGCGAGCTTGGCGGCTCAAGCGCGGCAGCAGTCCCAGATCGAGCGTTGCACGGCTGAATTCCACACAGGCGTCATGCCACGGACATTCACGGCAGTGCGGTTCCAGCCGGACTGCCGGTGCCGAGGCGCGTTGCAGCGTCGTCAAAGCCTTACGCATCGCCCCTTGCAGCCGCCCGCTGTTGTAAACATGCGTGAGCACATAACGCGGTTGGTTGTCGGCGTCCTTCCCCAGCCAGAACGTACCCTCTACCCTCGCGCCCTGCATCTGTTGCAGGAGATAGATATAGAAGTCAAGTTGCAGCCGGTCAGCCTCATTCAACTCGGCATATTGTTTGATCTCAATCGGTTGGTAACAACCGGTTCGCGCGTCATACACCAGCCGGTCAACCCGCCCGCGCAGCGTGACGCTCGTCCCATTTTCCAACTCCAATAGCTGTTCGAGGTAAGCCCCGCTGATGGCGGTGGCTCCGTCGCGCATCAATTCCTGCGTGGCGCTCACCCCCTCATCCCACGAGTACACCTCGATCTCGTCGATCACGCGGCTGGTGGCCGCCTGAACCGCTGCCTCGTGTTCAATCCCCCTCAGCAGCGCAACTGGCGTCAGCGTCACCGCATCCGGCTCGACGAACGTATCCAACCACACACGACGGTCACACGTCGCCGCGTGCCGTAGTAGACTGGCAGTGATGATGATCGGGCGGGGCATAATACCGTACTCCTCTAGAACGCTCGTGCTGTATTGTAACTCTAAAATGGTTTTCAGAGGATGCCGGTTTTACAGCTTTTACCGCTTGGCTGCCATCTGCTTCAGAAGTCGCTAAAATGGTGAGCATGAACGTCGTTTGAAGGATGAACCACTTGCTCAACTGGTTATTAGGCCGTTT
>JAFLCH010000143.1 GCA_017303775.1 Anaerolineae bacterium
CCGATGCTAATCTGCCTGTACAATTCAATAAATAGGCCACTTTAGGCCATCAACACTGGTCATCAACGCCGGTTAACGGTAAAGTATTGGGATAGCATTACAATTGGTCTGACGCTCAAAGAGGGAAATATGCGCTTACAGGATATGAATTGGATGGATGTTGAGCGTTATCTCGAAAGTGATGATCGCATCATTATCATTACCGGCGCGACCGAACAACACGCCTATTTAAGTCTCCTCACCGATATTCTCATTCCCGAAAAAATCGCCGATGCCGTTGCCGAACGCGAAAAAATCCTCATCGCGCCGCCCCTCAATTTCGGCTACAGCCGTTATTTCGCCGCTTTCCCCGGCACCATCAGCCTCACCCAGAGCACCTTTGAGATAGTTCTGCTCGAAATCTTTGAATGCCTGCTGCATCAAGGCTTTCGCCGCTTCTTATTCCTCAACGGTCACGGTGGCAATCTCGTCCCCGTCCGGCTCATGGATTTCATGGAGGATGATGAGATTACCATCGTCTGGTACAACTGGTGGCGGGAAAAAGCCGTCCATGAATTCAGCTCCGAACACAACATCCGCCTCAACCACGCCAACTGGGGTGAAAATTTCCCCTTCAACCGTTTAGGCGCTTCTCCTGAAGGCGTTAAGGACTGGGTTGACCGTCTGGAAGACGACAACGATATTCATAATATTCGTGCGCTCTTAGGAGATGGCAGTTTTGGCGGCCCCTATCAAGTCGATGATGCCCTGATGAATGAACTCTTTGACCGCGTTGTCGATGAAATCACCCGGATCGTAAAGGATATGTAGGCTTAGTCCGGCAGCGCTTTGATCCGCCGGATCAACCCTGATGTACTGTGGTCAGGCAGATAATCAATCAGCACAACCTCGCCGCCATACCCTTCAACGATTGGTCTTTCCGGCAGTACCTTGTGGGCATAATCGCCCCCCTTCACATACACATCCGGTTTCAACGCCAGCAGTACATCCTGTGCCGTATCCGCTTCAAAAATGATGACCGCCGTCACCGGTTCCAGCGCCGCCAGCAGTCGCGCTCGTTCACTGGCGGGTACCAGCGGACGCCCGCTTCCCTTTAGTCGTGTCGTGCTGCCGTCGCCGTTCAGCCCCAGATACAGCGCATCCCCGTGCTGCCGCGCCTTTTCCAGATAATCCAGATGCCCGACGTGCAGCAGATCAAAGTGCCCGTTCGTGAACACCAGCCGTTTGCCGTGCTGCCGCAGTTCATTCCTTGCTTCTATCGCCGCTTCAAGCGTTAAGATCGCGCCCAAAATCACACCTTTGCAAAATCTTCATAAAAATGGTCACACGTGTATGGCACATGTAAGGCGTCAGCATTAACTTTATCATATGCAAGTTACGCGTGATTAAAAACATTATACTTTTCTCTGGTAGCTGGATTTATACTGAATTCAACGCACACCAGTGCAAGGTCAACTATCAGAGTGAACATTGCAGACTCTGAAACGACAAGGAAACGTTATGCCTAAGACCATCATCGTTCTACCCACCTATAACGAAAAAGAAAACCTCTCCCGGATGGTAGATGAGCTATTGGCGCTCAACATCCCGAACCTCCACATTCTGGTCGTCGACGACAACTCGCCCGACGGCACAGGCAAAATTGCCGACGAGATCGCCGCGCGGGATGAACGTGTGAACGTCTTGCACCGCAAGGAAAAGAACGGGCTTGGGCAGGCCTACATCGCCGGCTTCAAGCAGGCCATCAGCATGGACGCCGACTACATCATCCAGATGGACTGTGACTTCTCGCACCAGCCCAAGTACATCCCCGACTTTCTCAAAGCCATCGAATCGCATGATGTCGTCCTCGGCTCACGCTTTGCCAAAGGGGGCAGCGTTGACAAAGACTGGAGCATTTACCGCAAATTACTCACATGGTTTGCCAACCGCGTCTACACCCCCACCATTCTCGGCATACCGGTGCGCGATGCCACCGGTGGTTACCGCGTCTGGCGGCGTAACACCCTCATCGGCTTGGGGTTGGACCGCATCCGCTCCAACGGTTACGTCTTTCAGGTCGAGATGGCCTATGTCGCCAGCCGCCTCGGTTTTCGCATCGCCGAAATCCCCATCTACTTCCCGGATCGCGAGTTAGGCGAATCCAAAATGGATATTCGCATCCAGATCGAAGCTGCCATGCGCGTGTGGGAAGTGCGGCAGCGTCACCGGATGCTAAACCCCCAGATGCGCCACAAACCCGTCTCTACCTGAACAATCTCAACCGAACCGGATATAAAAACAGGGCTGATCATCGTGACCAGCCCTGTTTTTTGGGTTATTCAGCCGTTTCGTCTTCCTTGTCATTCGTCAGCGGTTGCTCTGCTGCCGGGTAATCCAGCTCACTGGCAGGAGAGCCTGTCGCCGCTTCCATCAACAGCGTCAGCCGGTTCGCCATTGATGCCGGATCAGGATGAATCCCATCTTGCAGCAGCGCAGTCTCGAAGATTTGCTCCGCCACCACGTTAATCAGCGGATTCGAGGCGTTGGCGTTCATCAACTGGCTCAAGTTATGCATCAGCGGATGGCGCGGATTCAATTCCAGCGTCTTGACGGGCAGATCATAATCCTTGTCCAGCAGCCGGTTGATGCGGTACATCTGCCGGTTCACGCCGCTCTCGTCGCTCACCAGCCGCGCAGGGCTTCCCGTCAGGCTCTTGCTAGCACGCACATCCTTCACCCGCTTGCCCAACAACTCCGCGAAGCGCTGCCGCACGATTTCGAACGTATCCTCCGGCAAACTGTCCCGGTTTGGCGTTTCTTCCGTTTTCAGCTCGCCAATATCACTCAGATCAATATCCGATTCGTCCACACTGCGCAGCTTGTGTGTCTTATATTCCGAAAGCCCCATAATCATGAACGCATCCACCGGATCAGTGAAGTACAGCACTTCGATTCCCCGTTGCCGGAAAGCATCAAGGTGCGGGCTGCGTGAGGCGCTGTGAATATCATCGCCCAGAATGTAGTAAATATCGGTCTGGTTATTCACCATACGCCCGACATAATCTTCCAGCGAAATCAATGCTTCCGGATCATTGCTGTGCGTTGAAGGGAAGTACAGCAGCGGCTCCAGATCATCGCGGTCCTGTGGCGAAACCGCCACCCCTTGCTTGAGGAAGCGCCCGAACTGCGCGAAGATTTTCAGGTAATCGGCCTTGTTCTTCTGCGCCATCCGCTTGAGTTCACTCAACACCTTGTTGGTAACGGTCTTCTTGAGGTTCACCATCACCTTATTGGCCTGCACACTCTCACGGCTGACGTTCAGCGGTAAATCTTCGCTGTCCACCACACCCTGAACAAATTGCAGGTACTCCGGCAGCAAGTCCTTACAATAATCCTGAATGAGCACCTTGCGCGCATACAGCTTCAGTCCCGGTTCTTTGCGCGGGCTGAACAGCGTCCGTTCAGCGTTCGAAGGGATGTACAGCAGGGCATAAAATTGCAGCGGAACATCGGCACGCATATGGATGCGATGCAGCGGAACTTCAAAATCCATCGTCAGCATCTTGTAGAAGTCGTTGTACTGCTCATCGCTGACTTCTTTGCTATCCTGCCGCCAGATAGCCACCTGCTTATTCGTCGCTTCTTCCGAATCGCCTACATAAATCGGGAATGCGATGTAATCCGAATGCTTGCGGATGATGTCCTTCAACTTCCATTCGGAAGTGAACTCTTTAGCATCTTCCTTGAGGTAGATGATGATGTCCGTACCGCGTGTTTCGCGCTCGACTTCTTCAATGCTGTAGGTTGCGCCGCCGGTCGATTCCCATGCGTATGCTTGGCTGTCCTTCTGGTAAGAGCGCGACACCACCCGTACCTTATCCGCCACCATGAACACCGAATAGAAACCCACCCCGAACTGCCCGATGACATCGCTCGCCGCGCCGCCGTTGGTCGATTTGCGCGCCGCTTCGATGAAGGCTTTTGCCCCGCTCCGTGCAATCGTCCCCAGATTGTTCATCAAGTCGTCACGGGTCATGCCGATACCGCTATCGCTGATGGTAATCGTCCCTGCCGCTTCATCTGCCTTGATCTCAATCGCCAGTTCCGCCTCGGCGTCCTGAACCTCATGATTGGTGAGCAGTTCAAACTGCACCCGGTTCAGCGCGTCCGAAGCATTCGACACCAACTCGCGCAGGAAAATTTCCCGTTCGGTATACAGCGAGTGAACGAGGATGTCGAGTAATTGTTGGATTTCTGCTTGGAAAGAATATGTTTCAGTCATAGGCTACCACTCCTTAACGTTATTGATCCTATTCTAGCGGATATGCCGGTCAATTTGCAGAAGCGAACACATCCGCCGCCCCTCAATAAGAACACCCGGCTCACCTGAACCTATCAGCCAGCCTGAGTGTGGCATTAATACGGATTGCGGTCGAACCCACAGTTCGGTTACAGTGTAAACAGAATCATAGTCAAAATCACGCAAGAGATTTATTTGAATCGAGTCAACTGCTTCTACTCGTTTAGCCCTCTTTGTTCAGCCGTAAACCGGAGTTTCAGGGTATGTTCAAGCGATTTCTGTCTGTATTACTCCTGTTGGTCGTCGTTCCTGTCGCCGCTCAGGAGTCCCTACCATCAGCCGCCGACTTCATTCCGGCCAACTTTGCCGGCTTTATTCGTCTGAATACGCAGGACGCCCAAAACACGCTCCTCGGTATGAACGAAAGCACTTTTGCGGCGGCCATCCTCCAACCCACCCGTGTCGCGCCTTCCGCCGAACGGGTTTATTACGACTACATCCCCTTTGCCAGCCTCTTTGACATCGAAGGCACAACCTTCGTCAACAATATTTTCCCGTGGCTGGGGGATGATCTGGTCGTGGCCTATCGCAGCTTCGACGCAGCCCTCAGCGCCCAACCGCAGGACACACTAATCATTATCGCCTCCACCAACCTGCTCAGCGCCCTCAACGCCCTCACGCCCATCATCAACGAGCAAGACTTGCCATCGCGAGAGGAATACCGTGGCATCACCATTTACATCGGCGATAAAACCGCGATTGCGGTCACCGCGCCCGCCGTGTTCATCGGCCCGCTCGAACTGGTTCGGGCTGGCCTCGATGTGCAGGCAGGCGTTACCGAACCCCTGATCGCGCAGCCGGCCTATCAGGCCATCACCGCCGCCAGCCCAACCGATGCCTTCCTCTCGGCATATGTCACCGGCGATTACCTACTGCCTGCCTTGAACGGCCTGCTCAGCGGGCGAGCGCAGTCGGTGGAAATTTATCGCGCCTTGGGTGAAGCCCTCGCCACCCAGTTCAACGCCACCAACTTCGAAAAACTGCTTTTGGACGGCGGCTTTGATGGCGCGGGGATCAGTCTGGTGCGCGATAGGCTAGGGCGGCATCTGAACGCGTCCGCCTTCTTCCACAGCCGTGATGCTGCCTCGCCGCTGCAACTAACCGAATTCGACTCGTCGCTGCTGGAAATGATTCCCCGTAACGCCCTGCTGGTACACAGCGGTACGGATTTCAACGCCTTTGTGGAAGACGCGCTGACCATCCTTCCTCTCAGTAATTTCGCGGCGGAAATGTTCACCGGTTTGCCCATTCGCACCGCTGGAACCCTCAGCGAATCCGTCGGCCTCCCCACCGCAGCCAACCTTCAAGCCGCCTTGGAAAGCTTGAAAATTGTGCTGGAGGCCGGAGCGGATCTGGATCTCCAACAGGATGTCATCGAACATCTCAGCGGGGGCTATACGGTCGCCCTGCTGCCGCGCCCCAACAACCCCGTCCCCCTCCTCAACATCCCCTTCGACCTGATGCTGGTCGGTGAAGTTGATGATGGCGCAGCGACCACCGCTAGCCTCATCAAACTACTGCAAACCGTGTTCAACATCACCGCTGATGAAGCCCAAACCAGCAGCGATTGGACGCTCACCACCCTCTCAAATGACGGGCGGCCCGTGTTTACTATCGCCCACGACCAAGAACATCTGCTCATCACGACAGGTGATGCTGCCCGCCTGGCCTTGGATGCCGAGCGAGGAGACAACCGCCTGATCAACCTGCCCGCGTGGCAGCAGTTCGAGGACATGACTCAACCCGCCCTGTACGTGGACGCCTATATGTTCTACAACACCTTTTTTCCATCAGAATTATTGGGTGGGGGATTCGTAGTCGGGGAAAATAACCGCGAACGCATCGTGATGCAGGTTCATCCGCCTGTCAATGACCTTCATCAGATTGCCTTAACCGTCACCCTACCGTAGCGGTTTCTGGGCGACCACGCGGGAAAGGTGTGTGTCCTCGACATGATGCAGCAGCGCCCAGTCGGCGAAGTAACCGGCTAACTCGCCGACGTTAAGCAGGTATTCCGGGTTAAAGCTGGGCATAAAATCCCGGTAGCGTTCATTGAAGGTTTCGTAGATGATGCGCCCGCCCGGTTGTACGGTGCGCCGCAGCGCGCTGAACAACTCGCGGTTCAGGTAGCGGAACACACACACCAGTTCATAATGCTCGTCAGGTAATTCGTAGGTGTCCAGATCAACCGGCAGCAGATTGAGGTTCCGCAGCCCGCGCTGCCCCGCCTCGGCCTGAGCGCGCAGCAGTGCCACCCGGCTCACATCCAGCACATCCACCGTATACCCTTGCTCGGCTAACCACAGGCCGTTCTGCCCCAATCCGGCGGCCAGATCCAGCGCGCGGTGTTCCTGCCCATCCATCACCGGCGGCGTGAAATCGAACAACAGCGGATCAGGCGGAGGATACGGGACGACAGCAATCTCGCGGTAAACCTGATCCCAGCGTGAACGGTCAGCCACACTCATGCGTCTGCCCCTCCATAAACCGGTGTGTACATCAGTGCATCAGGAACCGCCGCCATCACCGCCTCATCACCGGGATAAGCCCGCGCATTAGGATTACGCTGCCACCGGCTATGAAGCTGGTAAGCATCACGCAGCGCATCAAAAGCCGGTTCACGCCAATTGTCCGGCACATTCAAGCAAGCCATCAACGCGCTCACCCGCTGCCCGCCCGCGCTGTTCCAATCAGGCGAACCGTCGCCCTGCTGCACCAGATTCTGCGCCGCCTCCGCTTGGCCGGAGCCGCCCGCGACCTTTTTCATCAGATTCCCGCTGAGGCGGTTGAACAGCTTTTCAGCCTGTCCGCTGTTCACCTTACCGCTCAAGGCTTTGATGTCGTCCGGTAGCGCATCAAACGGCAAACCGGCTTCAGCCGCTTTCGTCCCATCAGCGGTGAAATTCCCGTTGAGCGCCTGTGCCAGATCCTGTGCCGTACAGCCCGCGCACAGATATGGAGTTAACGAATCAAAAGGATCGACTTCCTGCCCATCACGGTAGGTGCGGATATGTCCGCTCGTGCCGTCCAGCGACAGCCACACCCCCAGCGCAAGGCGCGACACATCAGCCACCAGCGCTTCATCCAGCGTGCCTAAAACCTTCACCCACTGCTGGCGAACCGGCGAGACAAACAACCGGGCAGATCGTGGGTACGATTTGCCCGGCAGAATTCCAAACGGATTATAGAGGGTGTATCCCCGCTGGGTTAAAGAATGTTCGAGCGCCTGTGCAACCGTTGAATGCTCGTTAAAAGGCAAGTACAGACAGTTCCACACTGTGGGCATGTTTACCTCTGGCAGCTTCCTCAGCAGCAGAATAACACACGATGCTACCAAAGTCCATAAAGCCCAATTCCCGCGCCATCCGCCGTTCCGCTTCATTATCCCCCGGCGCGAATACCAGCTTCGCACCGTTTTCCAACGCCCCTTTTACCGCGACTGTCTGGAGGATTTGAATCATGGCAGGCTCGCGGATTTCCTTGAGGAGCGCCAGCGCCAGCAAATGCGCCGTCTCTTTGTACAGGCTCACTCGCGCCACGCCCACCGGCAGCGCTGCCTTGTACAACACATAATCCAACTGCCGCCCAACCCACGCGGCTTCCATATCACGCCCCACAAACAAGGGTTCAACCCCCAGCGTGAGCACGTCGTAATGGCTGTTCTTCCACACATACCACCAATGACCGATCCCCGTCTGGTCATTCACCCGCCGCACGGAGATGCCATCCGGCAGAGGGCGTTCGTAAATCGGTGACGGGATGCGTCCCCGGATGCCATCCGGTTTATAAACCATGATCGGGGTTTCACGTTCGACAGCCATCCCCAGTTCGCGCATCACACCCGCAAACTGCGGCGGATACAACCCCTCCACGTACTGAATGCGCGGGATGCGGCTGTGTTTTTGCAGCGCTTCGACGCCCTGCCGTACATAATTACTCGAAACCCACGCGGTGTTTTTGCGCGGGGTGACGTAGTTAAGTATCGGGATAGCGCTTTCAGGATGGTGAAACACTTCCACCATACCGATTGATTCTTGGACAGCCCCCATCTTGAGATGGATGTCCATCAGATGATCTTGAACTTGGCGCAATATCTGGCGAGACTCGCGCTCAAAACTGGCAGACTCTGTTTCCATAATGGACGCCTGATTGAGTTGTGGTTAAATTTAACAGAATATTTACAAGTATATACGAATATCGTATGAATGTGGGTATTAGTAGCATTGATTTCTGTGAAATTTTCACGAAGGTCACAATGCTATATTACCACGCTAGTCCAATTCAAGACTCATTACGAGCAAACGCCCACATCTGGATTTGCGCACCACTAAATTGACTGACCGGTTCTGTTCGTTTGATAACTGCGCCGCTCACATCGCCGGATTGACGACGCATGACGCATAAGAGATATGACTTCCCCTGTCTGAATAAATGCGGCGGCTGGCTGTTTATCACAGCGGCGAGGAAAATAGGGATGAGACGGTTATGACCCATCCCCGGTGGAAGCAGTCTTGCGCCGTTTGCGCGGCGCAGCGCTTTGATGAATGATCGGCAGTTCGAAGCCGAAGCTGCTGCCTTTGCCATGCTCGCTGGCAAAATGCATGACCCCCTTGTGCCGTTCGATAATATTTTTGACGAGGTGCAGCCCTAACCCCGTTCCTTTGATCGAGCGCGTTTCTTTGAGCTTGACGCGGTAAAAGGCCTGAAACAGCCCCGCTTGTTGTTCAGCCGGTATGCCGTAGCCGTTATCGACCACCTTGAAGACCGCTTTTTTATCGGCCACCTTAAGGCTCACCACGATTTTGCCCTCGTCAGGAGTGTATTTGATGGCGTTGGTGATGAGGTTGACGAATGTTTCCGGCAGCATGAAGCGGTCGCCGTGAGTCAGCACCGGCTTCTTGGGCAGTTCGAGGGTGATCGTCTGGTTTTTTTGTACTGCCTGTGCCCGACAATCCGCAAAAGCCGTTGCGACCATCTCGTGCAGATCAATAACATCGGCAACCAGCTCGCGTCCGGCGGAAATCCGCTCCAGCGTGAGGATGTCGCGGGTGATTTTATCGATGCGGTTGATCGAATCCTTAATGATCCCGATCTGCTCGTAGTTCTTGTTGCTGAGGTGCGGCGTGAGTTCGTCCGCCAACACCTGCACGAAACCGGTGATGACACCCAACGGATTGCGCAAGTCGTGGGCAGCGATACGGATCATCTGGGTTTTGAGCTGTTCGAGTTCGCTGACCTGCTGGTAAAGAGCCGTGAGCTGTGCAAGCTGCTGCTCGGTTGTGTGGTGAAGCCGCGCGTTATCCAGCGCGGTGGCGATACGCACAGCCAGCACTTTAAGGAACTCGAACATCGGCGCCGTAAAACGCCCCGCCTCACGCGACTGCACGTTCAGCACCCCGATGAGCCGGTCTTGCCCCTGCGAGATGAGCGGTAAAGTCATCTGCACCCGGGTTTCCAGAATGTTCTTGATGTAATCCGGATCACGGGTCACGTCCGTAATCAATTCGGGGACGCCCTGCCGCGCCACCCGCCCGACGATGCCGTGCGTCATCGGCACAACTGCGCCGATCATAGTCGCGGGGAAGTTGCCGATGACCTGCGCCACCCGCAAATCGTTCCCTTCCAGCAGATGAATCGCGCCCGCATCCGCGTTGCTAATGCGCACCGCAGCATCCAGCGCGATTTTCAGAACATAGTCGAAGTTCAGGTTCTGCGTCAGTTCAACATCGACCCGCTGAATAATTTCGAGGCGCTTGATGTAATCATCCCGTTCGCTTTCGGTTTCGCGCCGTTCCGTCACATCGCGGCCAATCGCCTGATATTCAATCAGCCGCCCGTTATCATCAAAGATCGGCCTGTCTTTCCATTCATGCCAGCGCACATCGCCATTCTGAAGGATGGTGGGGTGTTCATAGATGACGGTGGTTTTGCTCGTCCCCGCTGTTTCGATCTGGTTGAGCACAAAAGCGCGATAGCTTTCGGGGATGTCGTTCAGGAAGCTCTGGCCGATCATTTCTTCACGGGTGCGCTTGAAGTAGCGGCACATCGCGTCGTTGACAAAGGTCAAACGGGTGTCCGGTCGATAGCGACAGATGAACTCGGTCTGGTCTTCGACCACCGCGCGATACCGTTCTTCGGACTGGCGCAGCGCGGCCTCGGC
>JAFLCH010000144.1 GCA_017303775.1 Anaerolineae bacterium
GCAGGGGGTAGGGCAGGGGAGGGGCGATGATGCGGACGGGAAGGCAGGGCTTCGGCGACATCATCGTGGGTGCTGCCCATGTCAAAGAGGACAGGCTGGCCGCTTGAACCGGCTTGAAGGCGGAGGCGGGCGGCAGAGGGGAAAGTGTGGGCACGGAGGGATTGAAATTGGGCGGCGAGGGGTTCGGACATGATGTGACATTGTTCGATGGGCAGGATGGTGCGGCCATCGGTGCTGACAAAGCCGAGCTGACCGCGCGGGGTGACGTGGAAGGTGACATGGGAGCGGTAATGCCACGGCTGCGGGGCGGGGATGGTGGGGTGTACGAGGGCGTCGGTGATCCCACCGAGGCGGGCAAGCTGATCGGCTACGGTCTGCTGTTTGAGTTCAAGCTGCTTCGCGTAGTCAATGGGTTGAAATTGACAACCACCGCAACGCCCGACGCCAAAATGCTGGCAACGAGGCTCGATCCGCGAGGCGGCGGGCTGAATAACCTGTATGAGTTCGGCTACGGCGAAACGACCTTTGTCCTGCACGATGCGCACACGGACACGATCTCCGGGGACACCGTAGGGGACAAAGATGGCGCGACCTTGATGGCGGCCAATGGCGCTGCCACCGTGAGACATGCCGGTGAGATCGAGTTCGAAGGTGTCGGCGGTGAGATGGTCGTTCATGCGAACCTACAAAGCGACAATGAGCGAAAACAAGTTGATTTTACATCATGGCTGAAGCGAATACCCCTCAGAACGGTTTTGAGGCGGATGTCCGGCGGGGTAGGGTGGAAAAAGTGGTCAGCGCCATTCTCGCATTCTAACATTATGCAAGTATATGTGTGCAAATGTCCCTGAACGGTTCGATGGACGGGAGGGGGCGAAAAGCGGCGCGAGGGGTGCGCTTATCCCTGTAGGGCGACGGCGGCGAGATAGGTGGAGTCGATTGTGCCTTTCATACCGGCGGCGGCACTGCCACCGAGGACGACTTCACCGGCGGGATAATCACGGCTGTAGAGCTGGAGCTGACGGATGCCGTACCATTCGTCTTCGATTTCGAGCGTCATGTCGGGAAGTTGAGAGAAGGGTTTGAGCCAATCGGGACGTTGGAGGACACGGCTGGAATAGGCGATGTAGACGCGGGCAGGAGCGGGAAGGGTGAAGCGGAGGAAGTCGGGAGCGGTGTTTTCACGATCTGCATAGGCGGCACGGAGGAAGGGGAGGTGCGCCAGTTCGACGGGCAGGCGGCGAATGGTGGTTTCATGATCGACATAGACGCGGGTGGTGACGCGCAGACGGTCAGGGGCGTAGGGGAGGCTGCCGGATGTGCGGGGGCTGCGGATGGCCTGCGCGGGATCAGCGAGATAGCGGGCGGTGTAAGCGCCGCGCAGACCGGTGTCTTCATGGGCGACGATGCCGAGGCCGCCGACGACTGAGACTAGCGGGTCCATGGCGTGCAGTTTGTCTTCGCCGAAGTAATCCGCCAAGAGGTTGATGAAGGCAGGGACGAGGGATGAGCCGCCGGTACGGAGGACGACATTGATCTGGTCGGGGGTGACGCCAGCCTGCGCCATTACATCGTCGAGGCCAGCGCGCACCTGCCGCACTTCGGGCTTGATCATACTCTCGAACTGGGAGCGGGTGATGCGTTCGATGATGCGGATGTTATCGCGGTGGAAGCGGAGGGTGGAGGAGAGATTGGTGGAGAGTTCGCGCTTGGTGCGCTCGATTTCGGTGAAGAGGCTGAAGCCGAGATTCTTGGAGACGAGGGTGCGGAGGGCGTCGATGGCTTCGGGGCGGCGGCTGCGATGACGCAGGGAGCGGATGGTGTCTTCGTGATGGGGGCGGGAGAGTTCGGGCATGGACTGCCAATTGCTGAGGAGATCGACAAATTCGGGCGGGAGGCGGCGATCCCGTTCGGGGTCATCACCGAAGTGGGGGAGGAGCGAGAGCATGATGCGGCGATCCAGATCGTCACCACCGACGAGGACACCGCGCGAGGCGAGGACGCGCGGGGCTGCACCGGCACCGACTTCCGCGATGGTGAGATCCAAAGTGCCGCCGCCGAAGTCGAAGACCAGCACCTGCTGGCGGTGGGGGGCGTTCAGGTGATACATGTAGAGCGCGCCGATGGGTTCGGCTTGAAAGCTGATGTCGTGGAAGCCAGCGGCACGGGCGGCCTTGAAGATGATCTCTTCGGCGCGATTGGAGACCCATTCGTGCTCGGAGAACTTGACGGGACGGCCAATGACTACTTCGTCGCAGGGCTGCCCCAATTGGGTTTCGGCGGCGTTTTTGAGGTGGGCTAGGACGAGGGTGATGAGTTCGTCGAGGGTGTAGTAGCGGTCGAAGATCTGGGTTCCGCCGTAGCGTTCGTTGCGGAGGCCGGTTTTGACGGATTGGAGGAGGCGACCGACGGCGGCATCGTCGTAGGGGAGGACGATGTCTTCGGTGACGAGGATGGGACTGCCACCATCACTGGCGACCCAGTATTGAAGCTGCCCCATGCGACGGGTGCGCCAGCGGACGGCGCGACCGGTTTCACGGTGGGCGTATTCGGTGGCGGCTTGCAGGCCGAGTTTGGTTTGATGCTGGCGGTCTACGTAGATGAGCGAGGGCAGAATCTGAGACTCCGCCGGAGTCATGATACGGATGGAGTGGAGGGCGTGTCCATCGTAGACAGCCGCTGCGGAATTGGTCGTGCCGAAGTCGATCCCCAAGCGCATGGTCGGTGTACCTCGTCAGAAACAAGCGAACGAAAACGAGCGGACCGACGAGTTTAGCACGCCGTGGGGAGCGCGTGAAGCCTGAATTGAACCCTTATGACCTGAGATAGATGGTCAATTGTTGGGCATGAGCATGGTGTGGAGGAGGGAATCGATTTTTTCGACCCCTTCGCGCAGGGTTTCACCCAAAAAGACGCCGGGAACCTGCTGGCGCAGATCGGGAGACAGATTGAAGGCCTGACCGCCGAAGCCGATGAGCGGGCGTCCGGTGGTGACGGCGTCGGGGAAATGACGCGGCCAGTCGATGAGGGCACGGGCGCTGGCATTGAGCATGGCGACGAAGATGACGGCGGGTGACTTCATCTGGCGGGCGAGGACGCCGACATCATAAAGCGGGACGTTCTGACCGAGATAAGCCACCGGCCAGCGACGACGACGGAGGAGCACGCCGAGGGACATGAGGCTGCCTTCGTGCCATTCTTCGGGAGCACAGGTGAGGATGATGGGGGGAACGTTTTCAAAGGTTTGAGGGCCGGTACCCATCCAGACAAGGAGGTGGTTGCGCAGGAAATTGCTGCCGAGGTGCTCGGTGGCAACGCTGATGCGGCCTTCTTCCCACGCCTGACCGATGTCACTGAGGGAAGGGGAGACCACTTCGAGGATGAGATCCTCAAGGGAATAGAGGGTGAGGACTTCGCCAAGCAACTGGTCGGCCAGTTGTAATTCGTTACTGAGCAGCAGTTCGGTGAGGCGTTCGCGGAAGGTGGCAAAAGATGGATTGAGGACGGAGGCACGCACCGACGCGGTGGGGGCGGGCATCATATCGGGGAAGCGACCTTCTTGCTCCATGTGATGGAGGGCGCGGATGGCCTGACCGGTCTGCATGCCTTCATCGACGCGGGCTTTGACCCAGCGGAGGCGGATGACCTCACGTTCGGAGACGAGGCGATGACCGCCGGGGGTGCGATGGGCGGTGGGGAAGCCATAGCGGCGTTCCCAGACGCGCAAGGTGGCAACGGGTACGCCAGTCATGCGCGAGACCATGCCGATGTTGTAGAGGGGTTCGTCGCTGACTGCGTCAAAGTTGGGGGCATTCATGTTGTTTTCACCCGATAGGTCTGCAAAACATTGGCAAAAAATAGCCAATAACTCATCAGATGATCGTATCACAGTCCATAAACCTAAACAAGCAGCAGCGATAACCAAGGGTAAGGCGGGGACTGCTGTCTGTTCCTAATGGGAAGAATTTAACCCTGTGCATAGTTGATGTTGGCGGGAGAGGAAAGCTGTCTGCAATGCTGTTTAACGGCAGGGTAAGGCGGGTGCGGGTGATGAGCGCACCGAGAGTGAATTCAAAAATTTCCCCAAAGCGTAGATCAGAACGAGCGGTATCTGGTAAAACGTACCTATTGATATTTCCCTGTGGGATTTGTGAAGCACCAAGGAGATTTTTTGCATGTTGAAGTTACGGTCTGTATTGTGGATGGTCGTGGTGGCGATGCTGATGGTGGGAGCGCTGCCGGCGGTGGCGCAGGATGAGCCGACGCTGACCATTTATTCGGGACGCGGCGAATCGCTGGTGGGGCCGATTATCGCGCAGTTTAGCGAATCCACCGGCATTCAGGTTGAGGTGCTGTACGGCAATACCGCGGCCATCGCCAACCAGATCATTGAAGAAGGGGCGAACAGCCCGGCTGATGTGTACTACGGGCAGGACGCGGGCGCACTGGGGGCGCTGGCGAAGGCCGGACTGCTGACTACGCTGCCGGAAAGCATCACCGGTCTGGTGGCTGATGCGTTCCAATCACCGGACGGCCAGTGGGTGGGGACGAGCCTACGGGCACGGGTGCTGGTTTATAACCCGGCGCTGGTGGAAGAGCAGGGGCTGACGCTGCCGGAGTCGATCCTCGATTTGACCAAGCCGGAATATAAGGGGCTGGTCGGATGGGCACCGGAGAATGCTTCGCTGCAAGCACAGGTGACGGCGCTGCGGGTGCTGCTGGGCGACGAGGCGACGGAAGCATGGCTGGCGGGCATGGTGGCGAATGAAGCGGTGAGCTTCGGCAGCAGCAACACCAACCTGTATCTGGCGGTTGGAAACGGCGAAATTCCTTTCGGGATCAGCAACCACTACTACCTGTTCGGGCTGGTGGCGAGCAATTCCGAGCTGCAACTGGCACAGCACATCTTCCCGAACGGCGATCCCGGCGCGCTGGTGAATGTGGCGGGGGCGGGTGTGCTGGAGAGTTCCGACCAGAAGGAACTGGCGGAACAATTTGTGGCGTTCCTGCTCAGCCCGGTGGCGCAGCAGTACTTCACGAGCCAGACTTACGAATATCCGGTGATCGACGGGATCATCACCAATCCGCGCCTGCTGCCGCTGGACTCGATTCAGACGCCGGAAATTGACCTGAGCGATCTGGATGATTTGCAGACGACGATTGAGATGATCGAAAACAGCGGCGCGCTGGATTAAGCCGCCTAAGTTCTCCCTTTCAATTTCGGCAGGAACGCCCTATAAGTGTTCCTGCCGCTTTCATTTCCACGGCATATCGATTCCGGAGCAAGATGACGACTGAGGCTTCAACTGAACTGGTGATGCGGGCGACACGACGGTGGCGCCCTTCGCGCTTGATTGTGACGGCCAGCGGAATCGTGGCGGTGCTGTCGCTGCCGCTGGTGTATCTGGTGATGCGGGCGTTGGAGAGCGGGGCGGCAGGGTTTGAATATCTGCTGCGCCCGCGCACGCTGACGATCTTCGTTAACAGTCTGGTGCTGACGGTGGTGGTAGTAGTGGCGTCGGGGGTGATCGGCATCACCTTCGCGTGGCTGACGACACGGACGAACACCCCGTTCCGGCGGGTGCTGCTGGTGCTGGGTTTGCTACCGATGGCGATTCCGTCGTACATCGGATCGCTGACGCTGGTGGCAGCCTTCGGGCCGGTGGGGTACTTGCAAAAGCTGCTGGAACCACTGGGGGTGACGCGGCTGCCGGATATTTACGGGTTATTCGGGGCGGCGTTCGCCATCACGCTGTTCACGTATCCGTACTTCGCGCTGCCGGTACGGGCGGCGCTGCTGAACCTTGACACGAGTCTGGAAGAGGCGGCGCAGTCGCTCGGTTCGTCACGCTGGTCGATCTTCTGGCGGGTGACGCTGCCGGTGCTGAGGCCGTCGATTGCCGCCGGAGCGATCTTGACGGCGATGTATACGTTGAGCGACTTCGGCGCGGTGATGGTGATGCGCTACAATGCTTTTTCGCGGGCGATTTATGTGGCGTACAACAGTTCGTTTGACCGCAACCGGGCGGCGCTGCTGGCACTGGTGCTGGTGGCCTGTACGCTGCTGCTGAGCTGGATGGAACGGCGGGCGATGGATTCGATCCGCACCTACCGGGTGGGGAAGGGGACATCGAAGCGCGCTCCCATGCTCAAATCGGGGTTATGGCACATTCCGGCGCTGGTGTTTCTGACCATTTTGATCGGCATCGGGGTGATTCTGCCGGTGGGAACACTGGTGGGATGGGCGCTGAACCCAGCGGCGAACAGTCCGATTGATATGAATATGCCACAGGCTAGTTGGAACGCGGTGAGTTCCAGCGCGATAACGGCACTGGTGACCGCCGCCGCGGCTGTACCGCTGGGACTGCTGGCGCGGCGTTCGGCGTCACGCTTCGCGCAGACGCTGGTGGGGCTGGCGTATATCGGGAATGCGCTGCCGGGGATTGTGATCGGGCTGGCGCTGGTATTCTTCGGGGCGAATGCTTTCCCGGCGATTTACCAGACGCTGCCGCTGCTGGTGCTGGGGTACGCGATCCGCTTCCTACCGTATGCACTGGCTTCAACCCGCAGCGCGCTAAGCGGGATGAGTCCGGCGTTGGAAGAGGCGGGGCGCAGTCTGGGACTGACGACGGTACAGGTGGCACTGCGGGTGACGCTGCCGCTGATGGGCACGGGAATCATCGCGGGGATGGGGCTGGTATTCCTGAACACGATGAAGGAACTGCCGACAACACTGATGCTGGCTCCGATTGGCTTCCAGACTCCGGCAACACGGGTGTGGATGGCTTCGGAGGCGGGACAGTTGGCGCTGATCGGGCTGCCGGGGCTGATCTTGATCGGGCTGTCGTGCTTAGGATTGGTGATTTTATTGTGGCGAGATGAACGGGCGACGGATTAAAGGATTATTGTGATCTGATGAATTTGCTCGAACTGAAAGACCTCAACCGGCATTTCGGCACGGTGAAGGCGGTTGACGCGGTTTCATTGACGGTACAGCGGGGACAGTTCATCACACTGCTGGGGCCGAGCGGGTGTGGTAAGACGACGACCCTGCGCTTGATCGCAGGGTTTGAAAAACCGGACAGCGGAACGATTCATATCGGCGGGCAGATGGTGGTGGGGCAGGGGGCATATAAACCCCCGGAGCAGCGGCGGATCGGGATGGTGTTCCAAGATTACGCGCTGTTCCCGCATTTGAATGTGGCGGATAACATCGGCTTCGGACTCAAGGGCAGCCGCGCGGAAAAACAGGCGCGGGTGGAGGCTATGCTGGAATTGGTGGCGCTGCCGCATCTGGCTGACCGGATGCCCCACGCGCTTTCCGGTGGACAGCAGCAGCGGGTGGCGCTGGCACGGGCGCTGGCTCCACAGCCGGATTTGCTGCTGCTGGACGAACCGTTTTCGAATCTGGACGCGGCGCTGCGGGCGCAGGTGCGGGCTGAAGTGCGAACGATCTTGAGGAACGCGGGGACGACGGCGATCTTCGTGACACATGATCAGGAAGAGGCGCTCTCGCTTTCCGACAAAATCGCGGTGATGTTCGAGGGGAAGGTGCGGCAGTTCGATACGCCGCAGCAGATTTACAACCGTCCGGCCAGCCGCAGTGTGGCACGTTTCATCGGCGAGGCGAACTTCGTGCCGGCAGAGGCTAACGGGGCGAAGGCCACGTGTGTATTGGGCGAGGTGACGCTGCTGACGCCGATGCAGGGCAAGGTTGATGTGTTGATCCGCCCGGAACGCATCCATCTTGAACCGACGCAGGGCGGCGTTCCGGCACAGGTGTTATGGAGCGAGTATTACGGGCATCATCAGCGGTTGGGGGCACGGCTGGATGATGGGACGGAACTGGTGATACATACGGACGCGCAGGTGACCTATACACCGGGGCAGCGGGTAGGCGTGCGAGTGTATGTGCCGCTGTTGGGTTATAAGGCTCAGTGAGCGCAATCAAGCACGCGCCGGCGATGTGAACTGCCTTTCCAAACGGATGAGCATGTTGACATACAGGGCAAAGGCGCGCTCGTATTCTTCGTGCCGGATCAGGCGGACGCAGCGCCGGATGACCCGATAGAGGCCGTTGTAGATGCGCAGCGCATCGGGGCGGCGGTTGATGGAGGCGACGATGGCGGGCGCATGGTGATAATAGGTCTGAATCCACGCGTTTCCGGCGGGCAAATGGGCAATGTAATGATCGCGGAAGGCGCGGAGCGTGGTTAATTCGAGGCAGTCATCGGGTAGGCCACGCGCCTCGATGCAGGCGGTGGTGAGGTAGCATTTCTTTTTCTTCTGGCCTCCACCTCCCGTAACCGGCATCACATCTTCGGGCTGGTTGAACACTTGAGCATCCGCACCATATTCGTGCGATTCCATGCTGACAAATGTTTGACCAAAAACATTTGTGAAGTCATGGACGGGAACCCATTCCCCTTGTTTATACTTCACATATTTGTCGCTCATGATGGATTTGAAGTGAGAGGCCCACTGATCGATGGGCGCGACCATTGGCTGCCCACCCTTAAACTGCCCCTGCGTAGGATCGACGACAATCTCCTGACCGGCGATGGTGGCGATGACGACATAGTGATTGGTCGGGAAGCTGTCTTCGTTAGCATTCTCCCAGACGAGCAGACCTCCGTAGCGAGCAGCAATGTTTTTTTGACCCAAAAACTTCCAGATTGCGACCGCTGCTGCCTGACACTTTTCAGCGGGACTATCAGTGTAGCTGGTAAAGACTTTCTGCTGGGGCATCCAGTCGATGAAATCTTGCGGGTCGTCGTCAAAGTTACGCTGGATGACATCTGAATCGGATTGGGTGGGCGTGACTTCAGGCAGGGGAGCCGATGGTTGACGATCGCGGACGAGACGGCTGACGGCCTGATTGCCCAGACTGCGCTGGAGATAGGCGACCTGACGCGGTGAGAGGGAGGGCGCGTTGTGGGTGGCACGTTGAATCATCTTCAGGCGCTGGAGATCGTCTTCGGGAGCCGGGATGGGAATAGGCTGTGTGAGCGACGACTTTGCTGGTGAATGTTTCTTGCCATCCGGAATATGATCAGACATCTCGTTCCCTTCTTTCTGGATGAAACGACTCGTTAGGACTCGAAGGACACACGCTGCCCCGCATAAAAGGCGATGCCGCGCACAACCGGATTCTTTGCACCGGGAGGATACAGGTAAAGGTGCATTTGCCCGCGCCGACGAGCACGATATTCGCCGCGAATCTTGCCACGATCCACTTCCAGATAGAGCAGAGGAAGATCGAGCACGAAACGGTCACGGGGAACCTGTGGGCGGATGATGAGGCCATCCCCTCTGGGCGAGGGTTCGATGCCGCAGACCCGAATTAGGGCGAGGAGCGCCATCGAGTCGGGGTTGGCGTTCATGGCGGGGAAGTCGGTCATGGGGGTGATGGGGCTTTCCCATGTACCCCCCGGTAAGGCCGAATCCAGCCCGTTGAAGGCATCCGGCCCTGACCAGATGCCAAACCAGATGGCGGGATACTGTTCGGCATGAACGGCAAAGGTGTTGCGGCAGAGCGAACGCCATGCCAAACCAGACCGACCACTGCGCGCGTATCCCCATGTGAGCAGATGGGAGATGGCAGGCCATGTCATGCCGTTAGGGGTGAGAGTCGCGCCGATGGGGGAGGGGCGATCCAAGATGGATTCGACCCGTTCGATGAGGGTCGATTCATGCCCCGCTTCAGCCGCCGCGCCACTGATCAGCCCCCAGACCTGCGCTTCGAGCGAGAGGGAATCCACTTTAATGACATCATTGTTGACGCCGCGCAGCACCGCGCGATTGTACCAACCGGCAGGATTCCACTGGCGTTCCAGACCGGCACGCAGCCGATCCAAGCGTCCATCGTTGATGGTTGCAGTGATGTCGGGGACGTGCCGTTCGAGCAGATTGGCGAGCAGCGGCAGAATGTAAAGCGCCATCTGGGTGTTGGGGATGGATTCGCCATGGGCTTTGGAGTTCTGATAGCCGATGCCGAGCAAGCCATCGCGGACGGCGGTTTCCAACACGATTGAATCCGACCAGTCGCCGCTGCGCACGCGGATGAGGTCATGATCACCGATGCCGACGCTTTCGAACAAATGCTTGAGGGCGAAACGGATATGATCAGCGACGGTCAGACCCTGCGCGCGGGTGGGCTTCCCCGGTGGATAGAAGGGCACTTCTTCCGAGAGGAAGTCGAAGTCGCGGGTGGCAGTGAGGTATTCGCACATGGCGAGCAGGAAGAACAGATCGAGATCGGAGGGGCTGGTGTGGATGTTCAGGCCGTTGGTGATATAGCCATGTCCGGTGAAGGAATAGGTGATCTGGCCGGTCAAGCGATCGGTGAGGCGCATGATGAGGCGGAGCATGTCCTGTGCCAGTTCGGGGT
>JAFLCH010000145.1 GCA_017303775.1 Anaerolineae bacterium
GGCGGATAATTGAACTGAAAATTGTTCCATGTTTGTGTTATAGTATCCGCAATTCGGTGCGCGCTAGGTTGTGTTGTTTGCATTTGCGTCACTTTTGTTATCACCTTAGAATTTAATAATCATTCCGATTTTACTGGCGTGCCCGCTCTCGGAGTAGGTTTATTCATAAGCGGTTAACTTTTTAAGAAATCACAATGGCCTCAGGAATGCTTCGTCATCTCGATCCTTCGCGCGAATTGGAAGTGCTCGCCGAAATTGCGCAGTTGCTTACTCAATTTGATATGCAGCGCGTTCTGGGCCGTGTAATTCGTAAAGTAGCCGGTGCTGTCGGCGCAACTCATGCTCATCTTGCCCTTCACTCCAACTACGAGATGGACTGGCGTAATATCTTTCAGACCGACCGTCTGGATGTTGATACCGTCTACTCTGCCAGTGTCGGTGGCTTGAATACCGGTCTCGCCGGTTGGGTTGTCCGTGAGCGCAGGGGCACAATCGTCTATAACGCTGCGCGTGATGAACGCCGCGAAGTCTTCGGCGAAGAACTTTCCAAAGGTTCAGCCATTGCCATGCCCCTCATCTGCAATCAGGATTTGATGGCCGTTCTTACCCTCCTGCATCCTGAAGCGCGTCATTTTGCCGAAAGTCATTTCCGCCTTGTCCAGATTGCCATGAATCAGGCCTCTGTTGCCGTCCATAATGCCCGTCTGGAAAATCATGTCCGTTCAGGCAAGCACCAGTTTGAAGCTGTCCTTCACGCCGTCGATAACCCCATGCTTGTCCTCGACACGCGCGGCAAAATCCTCATGATGAATGATGCCGCCACTCGTTATCTTCAAATAGCCGATGCCCCCTTTGTCCCCGGCATCCATCTGGCCGATCTCGTTCGAGACGACTCCGCCTTCGAACGAATTCTCCAGATCATCGATTCCGCCTCCGGCACCACCAGCCGTTGGCTCTTCAAAGCGCACTCCGAACTACGTGAGCGTGATTTTGAAGTGCTCATGTCCGTCTGGGAAAATCCGCTTCAGGGGCAGTCCGGTTTCGTCGTCATGATGCACGACGTGACTACACTTCTTGAACTGGATCGGTTCAAAAATGACATGCTCCGGATGGCCTCACACGACCTTCGTAGCCCGCTCGCCCTCATCAGTGGCTATACCGATGTTCTCGACATGGATTTACCTGACGAATATCCCACGCTTCGTGGCTATCTCGATGCCATTCGCCGTACCACCCAGCGCATGGATGGCCTGCTCATCGACTTGCTTCGTGTCGAACGCATTCAGTCCTCACCCCTCGAATTGCATCAGCCGGTCCCGGTAACAGCCCTCCTCGAAACGGTGATCGACAATACGCAGGCTGCCGCTTTTCAGAAACAGCAGCTTCTGGATACCGATTTCCATAGCCTTCCCGATGAAATCGTCGCAGATCCCGTCATGATTCGTGAAGCCATGGAAAATTTCGTCAGTAATGCCATCAAGTACACCCCCGAAGGCGGTCATATCGTCGTTCGCGCCTATGCTCGCGATACCGCTTTTTACTTCATTGTCGAAGACAACGGCATCGGCATCGGGCCGGAACATATGCCGCGCCTTTTCACTTCCTTCTACCGCGCCAAGCAAGCCGGTACCGAGCACATTCAAGGTACAGGTGTTGGCCTCAGCCTCGTCAAGACCGTCATCGAACGCCATCAAGGCAAAGTCTGGGTGGAAAGTGAAGTCGGTGTCGGCAGCCAATTCGGTTTCTGGTTGCCGCTTTCCTAACGTCTCCACAGCTGTTCCAATCGCTCCATTTATGTCCATACCTGCCGCTCAGCTTTGTGCGCGCCCTTTCGGCTGGGAGTACAATCTATTCCTGATCATGAAAGAACATTATTGGGAAAGGATTTTTAAGTGAACGACCAGCAGACCCGCCAGTTAATCACACAGGCTGTAGAGCAGGGGCAGGGTATCGTCCGTTTGATGCCCACATGGGTTCCACGTGTCTTTTGCGTCCCCGGACGCCGCTTGCGTTTACATCCCAACGATCTTTATGCCCTCGGCGCGCATCGTGGTGGCATCGACGAACGCTGGTTCGCTTCGACTACCCCCGCCGACAATGGCCCCGGCACACCCCCCGATGAAGGCCTAAGTTACATCTGGCACAACGATCAGCAGGCCACCCTGCGCGATGCCATCAACCTGCTCGGTGAAGTGTTTCTCGGTCAAGAAGCGCTCACCCGTTACGGCGGTTGGGTCATGTACAGCAAGTTCTTTGACAACATGTACGCCCTCCCGCACCACCTCCACCAGAGTGACGAAATGGCCGCCAAAGTGGGCAAGCTCGGCAAGCCCGAAGCCTACTACTATCCGGCGCAGTACAACTTCGCCCTCAACACCTTCCCCTACACCTTCTTCGGCTTTGAACCCGGCACCACCAAAGATCAGGTCATCGACTGTCTCCGCCGCTGGAACGATGGCGACAACCACATCCTCAGCCTCTCCAAAGCCTATCGCCTCACACCCGGCACGGGCTGGGATGTCCCAACCGGCATCCTGCACGCCCCCGGCACACTCTGCACCTATGAACCCCAGCGCGCCAGTGATGTCTTCTCCATGTGGCAGTCCCTCATTGCCGACTATCAAGTCGTCCCATGGGAAATGGTGGTCAAAGACGTTCCCCTCGAATATCGTCACGACTACGACTTCCTCTTTTCGCTCTTGGATTGGGAAGCCAACATCGACCCCGAATTCGCGCGCCATCACTTCACCGCCCCTCATCCCACAACCCCCGCAGATGCCGCACAGGACGCCGGCTACGACGAGAAATGGATCGCCTATGGCAGTGAATGGTACAGTGCCAAAGAACTCACCATCCTCCCCAACCGCACCGTCACCGTCAAAGACCCCGCCGCCTACGGCCTCATCTGCATTCAGGGCTACGGGCGCATCGGCGCACACGCCATCTCATCCCCCTCCCTCATCCGCTTCGGCCAGATGACCGAAGACGAGTTCTTCGTGACCTACGATACCGCCCGCGCCGGTGTCACCATCACCAACCTCAGTGCCACCGAGCCGCTCGTCATTCTCAAGCACTTCAATCCCGGCAATCCTGAAATGCCGCATCGCGCCTCGTAATAACCGCTTTCCTGTCAAGGGTTTTGGGTAGCTTGCCCAAAATCCTTGACGCCTTTCTGAAAATCGTATACTCTTTCTGTGACCGTTCACATATAGATACCGCGAATTTAGAAGGAGGTTTGTTATAAACCACTTGTCCTCGTAATGATCAGCCTAAATGTCCGAATATTGAACCTTTAATCCGAACTACATTTGTGAGGTAATCATGTCCAAGAAATCTTTTAGCCGCCGTGATTTTTTGAAGGGTAGCCTCTTTACCGCCTCCGGTTTGGTTGCTGCCAATCTCTTCTCCTTCATCGAATATCGCCGCTCACGTGCACAGGGCCAACGCCTCCGCGCCGCCATGTCCAGCGCCGGTCTCGCTGGCACGTGGAATGCACAGGGGCAGGAAGCCGCCCTTCGCTGGGGTGAACTCCTCGGTGTAGACATCACTTGGTTCGACGGTGAGTTCGACGCCGCCATTCAGCGTGGCAAGATCGACCAGATGGCCACCGAACAATGGGACTTTGTCGCCATGCAGCCCGGTGCCATCGGCACGCTGGTCGACCCGGTGCAGGCCATGATCGATAACGGCATTCCCGTCATCGACATGGACACCCTCATCGCCCCGCTCGATCAACTGCAATCCATGGGCATTCTCACCCTCATCGCCCCCAACAACGTTTTCATGTCCGAATCCGTTGTTGCCAAGCTCATCGAAAAGATGGGCGGCGCGGGCAAGATCGCTCACATTGGCGGCGCCCCCGGTCACACCGGTGCGCAGGCTCGTGGACAGGGTTTCTATAACGTTGTCAACCGCTACCCCGATGTCCAGATCGTCGACGATCAACCCGCCGACTGGGACGTTGCCAAGGCCGCTGCCCTCACCGAAAGCGTCCTCAACAGCCATCCCGACCTCAAGGCCATCTTCGCCGATAACGACGATATGGCGCTCGCCGCTCGTCAGGCCGTCGTAAATGCTGGCCTCGGTGATCAGGTCTTCGTCGGTGGCGTGGACGCCATGCAGCCCGCCATTCAGGCCGTCGCAGATGGTCAGCTCGTGGCCACCGCCCGTAACTCCGCCACCCGTATTCACGGTTGGGCGGTTATCGCCGGTGCTTATGCTGCCACCGTTGGTCTGGAACAGGCTCGCGCCGAAGTACCCTTCTTCGTGCTCGCGGACGGCCCTGCCATCTATGGCGACATCGATGCCAATCCGGATCTGGCCGCCGAACCGTGGAAGCTCAACAACTACGGTCTCAGCCCCGCTGCCGGTTTGATCTGGGCGGAAGACCAGCTCGTCTTCTAATTTCCATTCAGGATCAGCTTTCCAATCACCCCCTGTCCGGCGGCTTGTCGGGCAGGGGAGTCAAACGGAGCGCAGCAGCACAGGCAGTGTAGGCCTCGGCCTGCTGCGCTTGTGGTTTTAAGTAGAGGACGAACATGGAAGCACCGTTGGTACTCGAACTCAAAAATATCCATAAACGCTTTGAAAATATTCACGCCCTCAATGGCGTTAATTTTGATCTCCGTCAGGGCGAAACTCATGCCGTCGTCGGCGAAAATGGCGCTGGCAAGTCCACCCTCATGCGCATTCTCGCCGGCATCTACACCGAATATGAAGGTGAGTACCTCCTCGCCGGTCAGCCCCTTCACCTCCAATCCCCCCGTGATGCCCTCAGTCGTGGCATCGGCATGATCCATCAAGAACTCAGCGTCATGCCCGAACTCTCCGTTGCCGAGAACGTCTTTCTCGGTCGTCAGCTCACCAACCGTTTCGGCGCGGTTGATTGGCGCAGGATGAACCGTATCGCCGAAGAAGAACTCCACAAGCTCGGCTTTGAACATATCGACGTGCGCGCTCCCCTCGGCAACTACTCCCTCGGCACTCAGCAGGTTGTCGAAGTCCTCCGTGTCATCCTTTCCGGTGCGCGCGTCCTCATCATGGATGAACCGACCACCGCCCTCTCGCCGGCGGAAATTGAACGCCTCATTCAGCTCATCGACACCCTCCGCCAGAATAACCGCAGCATCATCTACATCTCCCACTTTCTGGACGAAGTCATGCGCGTGGCGGATCGCGTCACTGTCCTACGTGACGGTCAAAAAGTCTCCACGCTCAACGCCGCTGATACCGATGTTCACAATCTCATCTCGCTTATCTTAGGCCGGGAAATTAACGTCGCCCTCCCCGCCGTCACCGCCCAAACCGATGGTCACACCCTCTTGGAAGTCCGTGACCTCGCAGCCGATGTCTTCACCGGCATCAACCTCAAAGTGCAGCAGGGCGAAGTCGTCGGCCTCTACGGAGCCATCGGCGCGGGTCATTTCGACCTTGCTCGTGCCATCTTCGGCATGTATCGCTACGACTCCGGCACCATCACCGTTGATGGCAAGACCTTCCCGCGTTCCTTCTCTGCCCGCTATGCCATCGAAAACGGCCTTGCCTACGCCACCGAGTCGCGCCGCAAGAGCCTCTTCATGGACGAAGCCATCTACCGCAACGTCATGATGCCCCACCTTCAGCGCGTCGGTCGTCTCCTCACCCCCCAGCCCGCCCGCGAGTTACAATTAGCCCAGCCGCAAATCACCCTCACCGGTGTCCATCCTGCCGACCCCTATAATCCGGTCGGCCAGTTGAGCGGCGGCAATCAACAAAAAGTGGCCATCGCCCGTTGGTTGCCTTATCCGCCCAAAGTGTTTATGATGGCCGAACCCACTCGTGGCATGGACGTGGGTGCTAAAAGTGAAGTGCTTTCGATCCTGCGTAACTTCCGCAACGAAGGCTACGGCGTGCTCGTCATTTCCAGCGAGCCGGAAACCATTCTCACCGTCTCGGATCGCGTCGTCGTCATGTCACGCGGGCGCATAGTCGCCGAACTTGAAAATAAAAATCTTGATAAAGATGTATTGTTGAGGCTTTTATGACAACCCAGACTTCTTCAACCTCCAATGTCCCACCGCGTAAATCACTGCTCGCTGGCCTGCCGCCTTGGGTCACTACCCTCGCGCCGGTCTGGACGCTCTTGGCCTTATTTCTGTTCTTCGGCCTTGCCTCGCAATCTTTCCTGCGCGCTCAGAACATTAATAACATCCTCGTGCAAATCTCCACCCTGGCCATCTTCGGCACAGGCATGACCTTCGTGCTTCTCACCGGCGAAATCGATCTCGGCATCTCCTCCACCGCCGCCATCTCCGGCATGATCGCCGCCAGCCTCTTTGCCAACCTCAAGCTGGCCGAACCCATTCCGCTGCTTGCCGGCTTGGCCGTCGGTACGTTGCTCGGCCTCCTCAGCGGTGTCATCTGCACCCGCTTTCGCATCCCGACCTTCATGGGTACGCTGGCCGCCTCCTTCATCGGTTCCGGCCTCACCACCTACGTCAGCAAAGGCCGCACCATCACCACCTTGCCGGATTACGCTCGCTTCCTCGGCAGCGGTCGCATCTTCACCGACGCCGAAGGCAAAGGGGGCTTCCCCTTCATCGTCATCGTCGCCGCCATCTGCCTGCTCATAGCCTACCTTGTCCTGCGCTATACCCGTTTCGGTCGCTACGTCTACATGACCGGCGCTAGCAAATCCGCCGCTCGTCTTGCCGGTGTCAACACCAACCTCATTCTGGTTGCCGTGCTCACCATCTGCGGCTTCACGGCGGGCCTAGCTGGCATCGTCGGCATGGGACGCCTCGGCAGCGCCCAGCCTGACCCCGTCCCCAGCTATCTGCTCGACACCATCAGCGCCGTCGTCCTCGGTGGCACAGCCCTCACAGGCGGGCGCGGTGGCATCGCCCAAACCGTCATCGGCTTGCTCATCTATGGCACGCTTCGCAACGGCCTTGATAACATCCCTCAAATCGACATCTATCTCAAAGAGTTCATAACCGGTGTGGTTTTGATTGCGGCGCTCATCGTCAACGTGGTATTCTCAGGCAAAAGTGCCCGCGACAAAACGGGTTGATTGGAATAGTTGCCTATTATCATCGCGAATTAGAGAATATCATGACCACCCAACAATACTACTCGCTCACACCGGAAACGGTTATCACTTACGTCCATCAGCGTCCGCAGCTCGCCGGGATCTTCCATCCCGGCGAATCCCTCGAAGCCGTTGAAGTAGGCGACGGCAATCTCAATCTCGTCTTCAAAGTTTGGGCGCGTGCCGACCACAAACGAACCGTCGTCATCAAACAGGCGCTCCCTTACGTCCGTCTGGTAGGGGATAGCTGGCCGCTCCCCACCGACCGCGCCCGCATCGAAGCCGCCGCGCTGGAAATTCACGCGCGCTTCGTCCCCCAGCACACCCCAAAAGTCTACGACTTCGATCCCGTCATGTTCGCCATCACCATGCAGCACCTCGACGAACATCTCATCATGCGCAAAGGTCTCATTCAGGGCATCAAGTACCCGCTCTTCGCCCGGCACATCGGCCTCTTTCTAGCCCGCACCCTCGCCAACACTTCCGATCTTGTCCTCGACTACAAGACCAAGAAAGAGGAAGTCGCCCGCTTCATCAACCCCGAACTCTGCAAAATCACCGAAGACCTCGTCTTCACCGAACCCTATCGTCAAGTCGAACGCAACCTCTTTCACAAAGAACTCGAACCGCAGGTGCTCGCCCTTCAAGCCGACGAAGCCCTCCGTGCCGAAGTCGCGCAGATGAAAGAGAAGTTTATGACTCAGGCGCAGTGCCTCGTTCATGGTGACCTGCACACCGGCAGCATCATGGTCAACCAGACCGAAACCTACGCCATCGACCCCGAATTTGCCTTCTACGGTCCTATGGCCTTCGACATCGGTGCGGTCATTGCCAACCTGCTGCTCAGTTATGCCTCGCACGAAGTTCGCACCCCCGACCCCGACAAACGCGCTGACTTCCGCCAATACCTCACCGCCTCCATCATCGAACTTTGGCAGGTCTTCTCGCGTGAATTCCAACCCGTCTGGGATCAGGTCGATCCCATCAACATGCCCAAAGCCTATCAGGACGGCTACATGCTCCGCCTCTTGCAAGATACAGCCGGAATGGCCGCCTGCAAGATGATGCGCCGTGTGATCGGCCTCGCCGGTGTTGAAGATATTCGCGGCATTCAAGATGTCCACGAACGCGCCATCGCCGGCAGCCTTGCCCTCAACATCGCCCGCGCCCTCATCATGAATCGCGGTCAGGTTTCCTCCATCGACCACATCGTTGAACTTGCCACCGCCGCCCGTCCCACCTACCCGTGGACAGCCTGATGCTCACTCCCGCCGCCCGTCTGTCATCCAGTCGGGCGGCTTCTGTCTGGTCATCAAAAACCCCCACAAACCATTTTCTAACCATCTGCCAACCATCTTAACAATTTGCTTCCCTCAAATCGTTAGAAAACTCGTCGCCAAATAGTGACCATTTGGTAACCCTAAACTCGCTCATTTGTGCTATGATGATCTTGGCGTCCGTTCCATCAGCAGACGCCGCGCATCTTACCAACCGCATATAGCCAACCGGGAATCCCTGTCTGCGCCAGTCTGGCTTGTCTTTTTCCTCCTCTAACGCTTTGGGGGAGGAAGCGCGTAGCGCAGGAGGGGTGCCGCATTCTTTGTCGGTGACGACGACGACGACGACAAACGCACCCCTCGGCGGCAGCATCGGCGCTTTGCCGCCTTTTTTGACCACCGCGCTGCTGCCGCTGTTGCTGCAAAACGCATCTGGCAAGGTCGGAACGTGGCCGCCTTAACCCTGTCCCTTATAACTTGGCATCCTGATGCCAATGCCATTGCCGCCACTGCCGCCAATCCAGCCATTTCCCCTCACCGGATGACATCCATCGTCCCACCGCTGCGTCATTCTGCCTCTTTCCCGCCGTTTTTCACCGCCACGCCGCCGCCGCCGCCGCCGCCAACCCCGCGTCACTTCCCCCATCATGCTATACTGGCCTCAAAGCCTATCAGCGAGGAGGATTGGACGATGGCAAAGAAGCTGAGAATTCTGTCTATTGATGGTGGCGGCATTCGGGGCATCATCCCCGCTCTTGTCATGGCCGAAATCGAAAAGCAAACCGGTAAACCCATCGCCCAACTATTCGATCTGGTTGCCGGAACATCCACTGGCGGCGTGCTGGCTCTCGGTGTCACCTGCCCGCACCCCGACGACCCCACTCGCCCCCGTTACTCGGCGGCAGATGGTGTCCGCCTCTACGAACAGGAAGGCCGTCGCATCTTCTCCCGCTCACCGTGGAAGCGCGTCACCTCCCTCAACGGCATTACCGACGAAAAATACCCCAGCGGCCCTGTCGAAGCCGTGCTCAAAGAGTACTTTGGCGAAACCCGCCTCAAGCACGCTCTCACCGATGTCCTCATCACCGCCTATGAAACCGAACGCCGCTTCCCGTGGTTCTTCCGCAGCAATCGCGCCCGCCAGAATCCCGAATATGACTTTCTCATGTGGCAGGTCGCCCGTTCCACCTCTGCCGCGCCCACCTATTTCGAACCCACCAAAATCGACGTGCCGTCCCCCGCTGATTACTACGCTCTCATCGACGGCGGTGTCTTCGCCAACAACCCCACCCTCTGCGCCTTTGTCGAAGCCAAAACCCTTCAGCCCAAAACAGAAGACATTCTCGTCGTATCCATCGGCACCGGCGAACTCACTCGCCCCCTCAAATATACCGAAGCCGTCAATTGGGGTGCTGCCGAGTGGGTCTTGCCCATCATCAACGTCCTCATGCAGGGTGTTAGCGCCACCGTCGATTATCAAATGCACACCCTCTTGCCCCCCACCGCTCGCGGCAAGCAGCGTTACTATCGCTTTCAAGCCAAACTCAACGAGGGTATGGACGACATGGACGACGCCAGCCGCACCAATCTCCGCGTCCTCAAACTGCTTGGCGAAGAACTCATCCACCAGTCCGGTGATCAAATAGGTAAGTTATGTCGGGAGTTAGTGAAGGAATAATGCGTATCATCGATCTCACTCTGGATAACCAGCAGCTTGTCCATCAGGCTGCTGAATTGCTCGTCGTGGGCTTCCACGAGAACTGGCCGGAGGCATGGCCGAACATCGAAGAAGCCCTCGCCGAAGTCCGTGATGTCATCGCCCCCGACCATATCGCCCGCGCCGCCGTCGCTCCGGATGGCACATTGCTCGGTTGGGTCGGCGGCCTCCCTGAATACGAAGGCAACGTCTGGGAACTGCACCCCATCGTTGTCCGCCCCTCGCTGCAAGGGCAGGGCATTGGCCGTGCCCTCATTGCCGACCTCGAAGAAC
>JAFLCH010000146.1 GCA_017303775.1 Anaerolineae bacterium
GCGTCGCGGAAATGTACGGCGGTACGGGCATCCGTCAACTGCTGCAAGCGCACCAAGCCGCCGATGTGATCGGGGTGAGCGTGGGTGATCAGGATGTAGCGCACATCTTTCAGGCTGAAGCCAATCGTCTGCAACTGCTTTTCCAGCTTGTCGGCGGTGTTGGCGGCCACACTGCTGTCGATGACCGTTAACCCATCCTGTCCTTTGATGACATACACCCGCCCGATCATAAGGCCGCTGACCGCGTAGATATTTTCAATAACCGGTTTCATACATACACCTCCCTCGCTGACAGCGACGTGAGAAGATAAAAGGGGCGACAGTTGATGTCACCCCTAGCATATACCATGACTGCTCTGGCTGACTCTAGAGATTAGACCGGCAGCGCCAGTTCATCCGCTTCGGCAGCGGCGGCGGCCTGCTGTTCGGCGAGCAGCAGCTCGATTTTTTCCTTCAACACCCGCTTCAGTACCTTGCCGACCGGGTTACGCGGCAGCGATTGTACAATCACCAGCTTCTTGGGCATCTTATAGGCGGCGATGTCTTTGGTTTTCAGGAAGTCTACGATTTCCGATAGCGTCGGTTGTTCGTCCGGTTTGGGGACGCCGACCACGAAGACCTGTTCTTCGCCGATGCGCCGATCCGGCACACCCAGCACCGCTGTTTCCGCCAGTTTGGGGAACTCGGCCAGCAGATTTTCCAGCTCTTCGGGGGCGATCTTCATGCCTGCGCGGATGATGATGTCCTTGAGCCGCCCCACGAAACGATAGCGGTTAAGCTGTTCCCCTTCACCATCAATCGCGAACAAGTCGCCCGTGTAAAAATACCCCTCTTCATCAAAGGCCTTCGCCGTCAGGTCAGGCCGGTTATAGTAGCCGTTGAAAACCGCCGGACTCTTGATCGCCATTTCGCCGGGGATGTTTGGCTCGGTGATGACCGCTTTGGTCTGCGGGTCAACCAGCTTGGTCGAGATGCCATCAGCGTAGCGCAGCGACCATGTGAACCCCGGCACACCGTAACGGGGGAAGAAGCGCGCCCGTTCAGACGCATCGGGAATATCGGTAGGCGTGCTGACGAAACTGGTTCCCTCATTCGAGCCGAAGAAGTTCAGCACATTCTTGCCGTAGACTTCTTTCCACTGCGAGACCATCCATGGCGACAGCGGCGATGAGCCGGAGCCAATATTCTTCATCGAACTGAGATCAGCGTTCGCCAGCAGCGCCGGTTTGAGCAGCAGCAAGTTCATCAGCACCGGCGGCGCGACGGTATAGTTGATCTGTTCCTGCCCGATTTGCTGGAGGAACACTGGCAAATTGAGCGGTTGGTGCATCACCATCTTGCCGCCCGTGAGCAGCCACGGGACGAGCATGCCGCCGATAGCCGACATGTTGACCATCGGGAAGGGGTTCAGCAGGTTGCAGCCGGGCGCTAATTCCGCGCCATCCACGGTGGCATAAGCGATGGTGATCCAGTGATTGTGACTGCGGGGAACACCTTTGGGTTCGGCTTCTGTTCCGCTCGTCCAACAGATGGTGTAGCACTCATTCGCGTCTACCGGATTGGCTTCAATGTGTGCCTTCAAGGCGGCAGCGTCATGTGGCGCGGCGATGATTTCGGCGAAGGATGTGACACCCGCCGGTAAGGCTTCACCAATGGCGATGATGGCCTGTACCGACGGGAATTCCGGCAGCACCCCTTGCAGCATCTCCACATAGTTCGTACCCATGAAAAGGGTGGTGGTGATGAACGCTTTGGGCTGGGTGATGCCTAACACCTGTCGTAGTTCATGCGTGCGATACTGCACCGGCAGCGGACTGATGATGGCACCGATGCGCGCGACGGCCAGATAGACCTCCACCAGTTCGACAATGTTGGGGAGCTGAACCATGACAATATCATCTTTGCCCACGCCCAACCGCACCAGACCTGCCGCCAGCCGGTCAACCGTGGTGAGCAAATCGTTGTAGGTGAGGCGGGTGAAGTGACCGTTGGTGAATTCAGTACGGTTCGCCGGGTCAACCAGCGCTGTTGCATCCGGATTTTGATGGACGTTGCGCAAGAAGAGGTCGGTGATAGTTTCGCTATCCCACCAACCACGAGCCGTGTACTGCTGGATCTGGTCGGGTGTTGCCAGCAACATGAGATATTCTCCCAATTTAGATAATCAAAGCGGATGAGATTCTAACGATTGCCGGACATTTTGTAAACAAAAACTTGTCAAAAACTGAATGAGTATCCGTTAAGTTGTCGATGTGAATCACACTATACACCGATGATTGATGTTATGGTAAAGCATGCGCCAATTTCAGGCCGTCCGGATGGGTTGTGTGAATGACGAAGTTGGCATTACAATGAAGCGAATATTGTGTGTGAGATTGCTGCTTTGAAACGCTTGGCTCATCGCTCCTCAATTGTGATGATCGTCTTTTTCCTGCTGCTGACGGCCTGCGCCCCTGCACAGGTACAGCAAGCGGTTGTCCAGCCGCTGCCCACGTTGGCCTCTCTGGAGCAGCCCCCGCCCCTTGATTCCGCCGCCGGTGTTGCCATCAACTTCCTCGAAAGTTGGAAAGTGGGTGATTACACGGCGATGTATGACGCGGTTGCCTTCAGCAGCCGTGAAGCGACTCCTCAAGATGCTTTTGTCACCTATTACACCAATGCCGCCGCGCAGATGACGCTGGAATCGCTGTCTTATACGCCGGGCGCATCGCTTTACCGTGATACGACCCGCAGCGATCTGGTGATGTTTAACTACAACGTCAGCTTCAAGACCCGCCTGCTCGGCGAATTTAGCGATAATGCCCGCAACATGCGCCTCGTCTATGATCCAAATGCTGGCGATTGGCGCGTGGCATGGACACCGGGGGACATCTTCGCCCAGATGGCGAATGGCGGCCAGTTACGCTTGGAGATGAGCGTTCCCAGCCGTGCCAATATTTATGATGTGAAAGGGCGCGTGCTGGCCGACCAGAGTGGCCGCATTGTGACCGTGAATGCGGTTAAGCAGTCGATCCCGGATTGGGCGACCTGCCTGAGTTTGTTGGTATCCACCACCGGCAAAGATGCCGAGTCAATCCAGCGGATTTATGACCGCTCCTCGCCTGATTGGTTGGTGGAATTCGGGACGATTGAACCGGCGGTGTACGAGCAGCAGGCTTCACAGCTCGAAACCATCTGCTCGGCGCAGTTCAGCAGCCGCCCCACCCGCCAATACAGCAGCGGAACGGCTGCCCCCAGTATTATCGGCAGTGTGGGTTATCCCGATGGAACACAACTGGAATCATTGGAATCGCAGGGATTCAACAGCGATTCGATCCTCGGTAAGAGCGGTATTGAGGCCAGTTGGGATGCGACACTGCGCGGCAGCCCCGGTGGGCGTTTGCTGATCGTCAGCCCCTCCGGCAGCGTGCTGCGGGAAGTGGTTCGCGCCTCGTCGCATCCGCCGGAAAGTGTGTGGCTGACCATTGACATTGATCTTCAATTGGCGATTCAACGTATATTCGCCCAGTACTACGACTCGATGGCGTTGAATGATCGCTCTAAAGGGGCGTCCGCGGTCATTCTGGATGTGCATACTGGCGCTGTGCTGGCGATGGTCAGCTATCCGACATATGACGCCAATGTTTTCGCGCCCTTCTCATCGCTGGGGCGCGCCGCTGCTCAGGCGCAGGTCGCGGCACTGCAATCCGATGAACGCCGTCCGATTTTGAACCGTCCCACGCAGGGTGTTTATACTCTCGGTTCCGTCATGAAGCTGGTGACATCAATGGCGGTGGCCGATTCAGGGGTTTATAGACTGGATCAACCCTATGTCTGTACCGGCATCTGGACGCGTGACATCACCCGCTATGATTGGTTAGCCGGAGGGCATGGCCGTGTGACTCTGCCGCAGGCCATCACCCGCAGTTGCAACCCCTATTACTACGAGGTGGGGTATCAAATGGATCTGGTTGGCCCCAACCTGCTGCCAGCCTATATGCAGCGCTTCTTCGGGGTTTCTACCGGCCTCACCGATGTGGCGGAGTCGGTTGGTTTTATCCCCGACCCGGAATGGAAGCGCCGCGCGACCGGCTACGACTGGACATTTTCTGACGCTGTAAATATTGCCATCGGGCAGGGTGAAGTGCAGGTGACGCCGCTTCAGGTGGCGCGGATGGTCGCCTCCATCGCCAATGGTGGGACGCTGCTGCGCCCGCAGTTGGTCATGAAAGCCGGCATTCTGGGCGAGTCTCCCAGCTATACCATGACCCCGAACGCCATCGGTGATATAGACATCCGGCCTGAAGTGTTGGAGATGGTGCGTGAGGGAATGTGTAATGTGACCACGACTGCCGCCGGTACGGCGGAGTATCAATTCCGCAATGATATTCCGCTGCAAACCTTGGGCGTGTGTGGCAAGACCGGTACTGCGCAGGATAACCCGCGCCCCTCCCATGCGTGGTTCGCGGCCTATGCCCCGCGTGATAACCCGCAAATTGCCATCGTCGCGATGGTCGAAAACGGCGGCGAAGGTTCAGGTGTCGGCGCGCCGATTGTGCGCGACATCCTCGACTATTACTTCTTCGAGTTGGGTAAGTAACTTAACTGTCGTGCGACAGGATGAAGTTCCGTGTGAACCACAGGCGCGCTTTCGAGTCGTCATAGGGTTGGGCGTGCGCGTCCAGCCATAACTCCATCTCCAACCAGCGTCGCATGAATTCAGGCTGCTCGGCGGGCGCGACCTGCTTGTAGAGACCTTTCAGATGGGTGTTGAAGCGCCGCGCTTCCTCTACCTTCAGCCCGACCTTCCCCAGCAGTGACTGAAATTCGGCTTCATGCACAAAAGCCTGAAAGTAGCGCTCCTTACCCATTCGGGCAGCGAAGGGGGCGATCAGGTTTTTGAGCCGTTCCCGCAGATCCCGCTGCCCCACAAAATGTCCGGCATCATAATTGATCAATACCCGCCCCTCCGGCTTCAAGCAGGCTTTGACCGCCTGCAAGTAAGCGAGGCGGCGGTAGACATGCTCGAACACGCTGAACGAGACGATCAGGTCAAACGGTTCGTGTACCAGCTTCCCGTACACGTCGTAGGCATACCCGTTGATGATGGTGGCGTTCAGTCCCCCGGTATTGCGCCGCGCCTGTTCACATTCGGATGGGGAGGGTTCGATGCCCACATAGCGCACCTGTGGATACTGCCGCAGCAAGCTGACGAAGTTTCGCGCTTGCCCGCAGCCCAAGTCGAGGATGCTCACCTCGCTCCGGTTGGCGGCGTAAGCGGCGATCCACTCGAGACAGTAAAGCTTGGCAGCATTGCCGGCGGTCAGTAAATCGGACATAGACCTCACCCCTGAATATTGACCAGAATCAAGCGCAAACCGATGAGCACCAGCAGCACCAGCACCAGCTTGCGGAAGGTTTCCGGATTGATGTAACGATCCAGACTCCAGCCGACCACCAACCCGACCAGCATGACCGGCAAACCCATCAGCGCGGTTTGAAGCACAGATGGATTGTAATGCCCGCTCAGAGCATGTGAACTGATGACCACGATGCTGTTCAGGATGAACATGCCCGGCAGGTTGCTTTTGTATTCTTCGCGCTCCCAGCGTGCCAGATTGCCGTAAATGACAACCGGCGGCCCACCCGTGTTATACGCGCCCGTCAGTACACCGCTGATAAATCCGAAAGGGAATGCCCAGTTGGGGTTATGAATGTAGGGCAGATGCGGGCTGGTGAGGCTGTATAGGCCGTAACCCGCTACTACCACCCCCAGCAGCACCAGCACCAGCGAGTCATCAAGGTTGTGGATAACCGTCAAACCCAGCGGGATGGCCATCAGCGACCCCAATGCCAGCCGCCACACAGAGCGGAAATTGGCGCTGTGCCGGTAGCGCAGCAGCATCAACAACTCGGCGGCGATGGCTAACAGGGCGAACATCGGCGCAGCCACCTCCACGCCAATGATGGGCACCAGCAGCGACATGGCGACCAATCCGCTGCCGAAACCGGTCAGGCCGAAGGTCACAAACGAGATGAATAAAATGGGCAGGACGATTATTGGCATCATGCCTGCAAGATTAACGATGAAATGTGCTTTTGGGTAGGGCTGGCCTGCTTGATGCCACCTTCAGCCCGATCACCGGTCATTGCTGCTGTTGCTGCTGCTGCTCAAAGATGCTTTCTTGCGTTTCGGCGTTGGCGTTCTGGAATGCCCAACCATCCGGCAGCGGTGGGTCGTCCGCCGGCGGATCATCCACCAGCGCCACACGGACGCTCACGCTAAGTTCCGTTTCCACCTTGCCTTTGAAGACTCCCCGTGTCGGCGGCACATCGGCATAATCGCGCCCGATTGCAACCCGGATGTGCCGGTCACTGACGACGAGGTTGTTCGTTGGGTCGAAGCCCACCCATCCCACTTCCGGCAGCAAAGCCTCAATCCAGGCATGGCTGGCTCCGGGTGATGACCGGATGCTGCCGTTGCGCGAGAACAGGTATCCGCTCACGTAACGGGCGGGAATTCCCAGCGGGCGAATCAGTGCCAGCATGATGTGCGTGAAGTCTTGGCAAACCCCGCGCCGCGCGCTCAGCGCGTCATCAATCGGCGAATCCACTTTGGTGCTGTCCGGCGCATACTCGAACGTGTCGTAGATTTGTGTGGTGAGCTGGCGCAGCAGCGTGAGTGGATCGTCACGCCGCCGCACATCCAGTTCTCCCGCCAGTTGATCCAGCAGTGGGGAAGGGTGTGTGAAGTGGCTGGGGACGAGGCTGTCATATTCGGTACGGCTGAGTTGATTCCATGCTTCAGGCGGCAGGCTATCCGGCAGCGCCGGTACGTTTCGCACTTCCACTTGCGACTGGGCGATGATGCTCAGCAGGCGATGTTCACCGGGAATATCGAAGTGATACACCACATTCCCCAGATAATCACGGTAGTTCAGGGTGCGCGCGTGCGGGGTGATCGCTAGTGTGAAGTTCAGACAGCGCTGCGGCCCTTCGGTGCGCGGCTGCATCCGCACCTCCATCACGCTTTGCGAGATGGGCGCACTGTAGTGAAACCGGGTGATATGACGGATGGTATAGTACATTCACATTTCCTGTCGGTGATCGAATAGTCGCTCAGGCCAGTGCTGTTTCAACCGCGTAGCTGATATAGGCTTCGTAGATGGCTTCATGGATGTGGCTGCATTGCTCGGCCACATCCTTCAGATAAGCATGTGGCCCCCGCGCCACCATATCGTCAACGCTGTCGAAGCTGAAGGCCGAGCGCATACGCCCCATCAGACGTTGAACACGGCTGTTTTTGGTCGCTGCCGCCGAGTCAGCGACGATTTGCAGCGAGGCTTGCATTTGTTCGACGCAGAAGCGTACCGAATGCGGGAATTCCGGGCTGAACATCAAATACTCGACAATCCGATACGGACGCAGATCGGCGTTATAAACCTTGCAGTAGGCTTCAAACGCCGTGAAGCACTTCAACAACCCCAACCACTCAAAGTAATCGTCACCGGCGCTCGCGTCTTGCGTCAGCGGGAAGGCGTGCAGATGCTCGTTCAGCAGGTTGATGATGCCCATGATCCGCTCGATCAGCCGCCCCAACTGAATGAACTGCCAGCCATCATCATGCGCCATTGTCGAGTCGGTGATGCCTTGGAAGAGGTGCGCCCCGTTCTTCACCGACATGAAATATTCGTGCGGCTGTTCGTTCCAGATGGCATCAAGCGATGAACTGCGCACATCGAGGTAAACCGTGTTCAGTTGCAGCCACATCTCCGAACTGATCTTTTCACGCACTTGACGGGCGTTCTCGCGGGCTTGCGAGATGCATACCACAATCGAGTTGACATTTTTGGTGTCAAAGGTCAGGCGCTGGGTCATGTGGTATTCATCACGCGGCGTTCCTTCCGGCAGCGTGACGTGCAGCGCCGTCAGCATCCGTTCCCAGCGCGCTCCCGGCAGTGCCTTGCGCGATTGATCCAACCCCATATTCAGATGCACATCAACCAGCCGCGCGGTGTGTTCCGCCCGTTCAAGGTAACGGCTCATCCAGTACAGGTTATCTGCCACGCGTGAAAGCATAGTCAATATCCTTGCTCGAGACTAAGGTGTGATCGTATTGATGCTGATAATATCGAGCGCAAAAGGCAGCGAACCACTGCCAATTTGAACCGCCATATATTGCGCTGATAGTTCGGTGAAGTAAAGAGACTGAATGACCGCTTCTGTCCTCACTTCCGACTGGATAATCGGGGTGCTCAACACCCGGCTGTCCAGCACGATGGCTAGCGGTTCGTCAAGGTGATTACGGGTGAAGTCTCCCAGCACAGCTCCGGCCTCATCGCTAAAACGAATGCCAATTTCCCAAGTGTCATTAAAACTGGAACGCGCCGCTTCGGCACTGCGCACGTCATCACCATCGAGGATGGTTTCGAACGGTAAGCCGGTGACCGGATGGAGTTCTCCGTCCGGGTTCATATTCGCTGTGGTTTGTATGATCCGTTCGTCCCAAACACCACCCGCTGTATCCACACCACTGAAATCGACCAATTCCAGCAAGCCTCGCGCCCGCAGCACATCCATCACCGCGTTCATATCATCCACGTAGGGCAGGTCAACTATGATTTCTGCTCCGAATTGAAGCGTGACAGGGGTATCTGTCAAGCCCAGTGCCGCTAAACGCCGTTCCATGATGGCTGCTGCTGTGTTGAGTTCTTCTGGTGTAAAGACAACCGACGGGGAAAAAGTGACTCGTGTGCTTGCCGAAACCGCCGGCGCGCTGCTGCCGAAGCTCCCAAAAGATGACAAAATAGCCATCAGCAGCATCATAATGGTCGAAAGACAGCCGGGACTACTGGACTCGCTCATGCTCATTATCCTTGCTCTGCACCGCTGATCAACGTTTTCTGTGTACGCTGGAAGGTCACATAACTACGGTAGGCACATTCGGTGATCGAAATGGGGTGGAAGCCGTTCACCTCTGCATAAAGTGTGTCGTTGAGGGGTTTTAACCACTGCTCAGGCAGCCGCGCCGCTCCCAGCTTTGCACCCATGATCGACCCCACCGTCGCCCCATTGCAATCGGTGTCCCAGCCGCCGAGTACAGCCGTTGTGATAGCAGTCTCGAAATCCCCCTTCGAGAATACCAGCGCAGCCGCTACCAGCGCTGCGTTGTTGATGGTATGTACCGCGTTGTATTGTTGGAAGCTGTCCCAGATCCGGCTGACCAATTCAACTGCATCCGAAGCCGACTCGGCAATCGTCACCGCCTTGCGTATCGCTTCACTGAGCCGTGAGTTCGCTGGAATTTGACTGAGTCCAATTTCAACCAACTGCCGTTCATCCACTTTGGCGAATGCCGCCGCGATCATCGCCGCCACAAACATCGCCCCGTATACGCCATTTTTGCTGTGTGATAGTGATGCGTCACGGTAAGCCAGTTCCGCCGCCAGTTCTGGATTACCTGCCGCCGCATAAGCCAATCCATCGACACGAATCTGTGCGCCGATCCATTCCCGGTACGGGTTGAGATAGGTTCGTACCCACACCTGTCGTTCCGGCCAATTCGCCGGTTTTTCGCCGTGTAGGTGTGAAGTAACCTGCGCGAAGTTCAGGTAGGCCTGCGTTTCGGCGGTGCAAACTTGCTGGTAGGTCAGGTAGCGGTGCCACAGCTTGCCCACATCCCACGAGTCCCACTTCAGCCCCTGCGTTTCCATCAACAGCAGCCCTAACACGGTATAGCGAATGTCGTCGTCGGATACCATGCATGTCAGATGTTCGCGGGTGGTTGGCCCGCCCCATGCTGCCAGCCCGATACCCTGCGCCTCAGCCCGCGAATGTTGCGGCACATAACCGTGTATCGGCCACGCATCTGCTCCTTCAAACCACCGTTGGATGTGCTGCCATCCGGGCGCGTCTGTGTTCCCGCTCATGAATGGTTCGTATTCCAGTGGTTTGCCCAGAGTGCAGCCGGCGCAGCGTCCGAACCATGCCCCTTGAAATTGATCCTGTAAGTGGACGATGTCGTTGTGGAGCGTCAGCGGTGCCGGTGCGGCAGGACGTGCCGCACGGATCGCTTCCAACGTATCAGGTTCATCGTATGAGAAATCAGGGCGGATGGGCAGCGTCATCAAGTCATCGTAAATCTGCGTCAACGTGGTTGTATCCTGCCCGCTCCGGGCAGCCCGTTCCGCGAAGCCGCTCACATCACAGCCTTCTTCGCCCCGCTGTATAATTTCCTCACGAATCAGATGATCCAGCGTATCCCAACCGGCCATTTGCGCT
>JAFLCH010000147.1:0-1765 GCA_017303775.1 Anaerolineae bacterium
TGGTTGCGGATTACCTGACGGTGTTGTTGAAATTGCAGCCATAGTACACCTCCCTAGCTATATTCGGCCAGATCAGAACGATTGGCATTCAGGAAACGGGTTTGGATGATGGTGACCGTCACCAAAATCATGAAGAGAACGACAGAGGCGGCTGTGGCGACGCCCATGTTGATACGACGTTCAAAGACCTGATCGTAGATGTAATAGATGATGGTGCGGGTTGAACCGGCAGGGCCGCCTCCGGTGGTTACGGCGATGGTGTCGAAGATCTGGAATGAGCCGATGACAGAGGTGACGATGACGAACACCAGAACTGGACGGAGGAGAGGCAAGGTGATGCGCCAGAACTGCACCCAGTTGTTGGCACCATCTACTGTGGCGGCTTCGTAGAGGGATTTGGGAATGGTTTTGAGGCCGGCGTAGATGAGGATGGCGTTGTAGCCCATGTGCCGCCAGATGTTGACACCGGCGATAGTGGCAATGGATTGATCTGGCGAACCAAAGAAACCTTGACGCCCGATTCCGAGACGAACAAGGGCTTCGTTGATGATGCCGAGGGTGGGGTCGAGGAGCCAAAGGAAGAGCAGACCGACGATGACATTGGGCATGAGCCACGGAAGGATCATGATGCCACGCAGGAAGGCCGAATTGCTGACCTTGTCGAGCATGACGGCGATGAAAACTGCCAATACGGTTTGGATGGGAATATTCCAGAGGACATAGGTCACGGTGATTTGCATGGAACGCCAGAAGCGGGCGTCTGCGAAAATCTCTTGATAGTTAGCGAGGCCAACATACTTCGGCGCCGTGAGCAAGTTCCATTCCTGGAAGCTGATGAAGACGCTACGAATAGCCGGTACGGCAAAGAAGGCCACGAACCCGATGAGACTAGGAAGGATGAAAAGATAACCGAGAAGCTTTTCGTTGTTGGCAATCCGGCTTAGCAGACCTACTTCGGCTTGTGCGGAATAAGCACTACTTTTCGAAACAGCAGCCATATGTCCTCCCAAAAATAATTTATTCAAAGGCAAGGTCTTGTTGAGAAGACCTCTAATTTCTATGTTTGTAGACCCGATTGAGTATGCGATGCACGGAGGTGGCTGCCGCATGACTGACGGATCACGAGTTCGGTCGTTAGGCGAGTATGCTTATCGGACGGTGTACGCCCGTTGATTAAATCTAATAAGGTTTGTGCAGCACGGCGACCATGTTCAACATCGGGTTCGTGGATGGTTGTGAGTGCTGGTGTGGTGTAGCGAGCGAGACGGACATCATCAAAGCCGACGATAGCAATATCTTCAGGGACACGGAGACCATGCTCGCGAATGGCTGTGATGGCACCGAAAGCCATCATATCGTTCATCGCAAAGATTGCCGTAGGATGAACGGGTTCGGCGAGGATCGATTTCATGGCTTCGTACCCGGTTTCGGGATCGAAATTCCCTTCCCGGACAAACCGTTCATCATAAGAGAGATGAGCGGATTCGAGCGCGGCGCGGAAAATATGCAGGCGGTCAGCAGCGTGTTTATTGATTGGGACGGGAGCGTAGGAGATGCAACCGATGGATTGATGACCTAGATTGATGAGGTGCTTAACTGCTTTGCGAACGCCATGCAGCTTATCGACGATGACAGAGTATATGTCACTATGAACGTTATCCAAGGTGACGATGGGAAAGCCTTCAGCGGCGTAGCGATGGAGGCTGAGGCCATCTTGAACGGTGGGAGCGTTGATGATGATGCCGGCGACTTCTTTACCCCGAAT
>JAFLCH010000147.1:1865-10147 GCA_017303775.1 Anaerolineae bacterium
GACGTGATGGTGGTGCGAGGGGTGCGGGAGCATGTAAAGATTGTACCTGTGCCGGGAACGCCACTTTTTTATCCGGGTGTGATAAATGTGCGAGGGCGGATTGTGACGCTCTTTGATTTACGGGCGTTCCTTGATGTTAGTGTCGAGGCGGAATATACAGCAGCGGACGAGGTAGTGGTGGTGCAATCGGGTGAGCTGACGTTGGCGCTGCTGGCACACCGAGTTCATGGTGTCGAAAGTCTAGCGAGGGGATTGATTAAGACGGTTGAGCATTTGCCATATACAATTGGCGTGACGAGTGAACGGTTGATCGTGCTCAACCTTGCGCGGTTGATGGAAGATCCGCGATTGATTGTGGGAGCGAGTGAAGCATGATATTGGATAATAGAGACAACAAACGGAGCATGATGTGGAGCCGCATGGCAATCTCGGCAACCAGTTTGATGCCGATTGCGATGGGCGTGGCTGCGAGTGTTCCTGTGCTGCTGCTGGGATTAAGTTTGGAGCTTGGTGCATCCGGACTTATTGTGTGGGTGCTGGGGGCGTTTATCGGCGGATGGCTGTTTGGAAGTTTGCTGCATTACCTGACCCGCCCTGCTTTTGACCGAATCCTCGATCATTATGTTCAATCGCTGGACATGGTTGTGTTGGGGGATTTGAGACAGCGGTTGGATGTGAAGAACTTGAAGGCTCGATCTGACGAAGAGCGGATGCTGCGGCGGTTGGGAGAAGCGGTCAACCGGATGTTGGATCGATTGCAAGGGATTGTTGCCGAGATTAGTGATGCTGTAGCACGCGTTGAGGCTGATACACACGAGATTCTGGAAGGAACCGCGCGGCAGATTTCGATGACTAATGAACAGGATGCCGTGGTGACGGAAACGACGGCGACTGTGAACGAAGTGCGGGCAACGGTGACGGAGACGGCTGAACGCGCGCAAAGCGTGGCAGAGACAGCGCAGGTTTCGGTTGATATTTCGCGGAATGGTACTGAAGCGGTGACCCAGACGGTATTGGGTATGGAAGTGATTCGTCACCGAGTTGAGGATATCGCGGATAACATTCTGGTGCTTTCGGAGAACACACAGCAGATTGGTGAGATTATTGCGACGGTAAACAATCTGGCGGATCAGTCGCGAATGCTGGCGCTGAACGCTTCGGTGGAGGCAGCGCGGGCAGGCGAAGAAGGCAAAGGTTTTGCTGTGGTGGCGTTGGAAGTGCGCAACCTTGCTGACCAGAACCGAGAAGCGACGGTGCAGGTGCGCGAGATTCTGGGGGAAATTCAGCGAGCAACAAATGCTGCGGTGATGGTGACGGAAGAAGGCAGTAAGGGTGTGGACACAGGTCAGCAGTTGGTGAACCGAGCGGGCGATTCGATCCGTGAGTTGAGCCACGCGATTGAGGAGGCGGCGTTGGCTGCTATGCAGATCGCAGCGAGCACCCGGCAACAGACGATCGGCATGGATCAACTGACGCAGGCGATGCGGACGATCAAGAAGGCGACGACTGAGACACTCAATACGACGATGCAGGTTAAGGCGAGCGTTCAGAATTTGCGGGACGCCTCCAACCGGATCAATATGGTACTTTCGGGATTAAAGCTGTAGTGAGCATGAGCGCAGCGAGATATGTCTGATTCACACGACTCGGAATTGTTAAACATCTTCTGGATTGAGGTCGGTGATTACCTCCAGAAGCTGAATAATCTGCTGCTTCAGACGGAAGCAGCGGCGCAAGCCAACCCTGAAGCGGTACGGGAGATGAACCGTTTTGCTCACAGCATGAAAGGGGCGGCGCGTGCTGTGGGAATCGGGGTGATCGAGAAGCTGGCTCATTACATGGAGGATATTTTTGGGCTGGCGTTGAAGGGCGGGTTGGAATTGACGCCAACCGTTTGTGACCTTCTGTATGATTCGCTTGATTTGATTCAGAATGTGGTCAGCGGAACGGAGAATCCTGCGGATGTGCTGAGTGCTACTATCGCACGATTGGAGCAGACCGTTGGTGTTTCCGATGTGTCTGTTGAAGTGCCTGCTGTCACACTGGAAGAACCCATTCCTCCGCTAGCACCCCCACCGCCCGTGATTCGGGTGACTAGCGCTACGCTGAGTATTAACCCACAGAGCACTGATGAGTCGGCGACGATACAGATGCCGGTAGCGGAAGAAAGCATTCGCGTGCCTGTTTCGCGGATGGACCGGTTGATGGGTGAAGTGAGCGAGCTTTTGGTGGCGCGGATGCACAGCGAGGAGCGGGCGCGCGACTTCCAAAAATTGCAGAAGTTAAACCGGCGGTGGCAACGTGAGTGGCGCAGTGTGCGAACAGCCTACATCCGGTTGGCACGACGTCTGCAACATCAACCGGAAGCGATTTCTGATGAGATGGTGATTCTGTTCCGATTTTTGGAGGAGAACCAACGATATTTGCAGGAGACTCACCGCCAATTGGTGAACCTGAGCCGTAATATCGCACAGTACAACGCCCAATTGACGATGCTGACCGAACAGCTTCAGGACGATATTGGTGGGATGCGGCTTGTGCCTTTTGACACGCTGGTGAACAGCTTCCAACGTCTGATCCGCGATCTCGGACGGGATATGGGCAAGGATGTGCAGATGCAGGTGGAAGGGGCGATGGTTGAGATGGATAAGACAGCCCTTGACGCTTTGAAAGAGCCAATTATGCATCTGCTGCGCAACTCGGTTGATCATGGCATTGAGTATCCTGATGAGCGGACTGCGGCTGGTAAACCGGCGTTGGGCACGGTGACTATCACTGTAGAGCAACGCGGGAAGGAAATCCTGATCCAAGTCAGCGATGATGGAAAGGGATTGAACGCGGAACGCATTAGCCAGAAAGCGGTTGAGGCCGGATTGTTGGAGGCACAGGATCTGGCAAGTATTAGTTTGGATGACGTATATCATCTGATTTTCCACCCCGGATTGAGCACAGCAGACACTGTGACGGCAATCAGCGGACGCGGGATGGGCATGGATATTGTGCGAATCAGAGTGGAAAGCCTACGAGGGCGGGTGAGCGTTCAGAGTATTGTGGGACGCGGCACTACCTTTGTTATACGCATCCCGGTTTCATTGACGCGGATTAGCTGCATTTTGCTGCGAGCGGGCGGGCAGGATTACGCGGTGCCTTCGGTGAGTGTGTGGCGGATGCTGCATATGGATCGAAGCAGCCTGTTTACGGCTGAGGGGCGACCGATGGTTTTGATCGAAGGGCGACCTGTCCCGGTTATCGGCCTCGGACCAATGTTGGGAGGGAGCGGCACGCCGGAACAAGATGATGTGACGTTGATGGTGCTTTCCTCCGGTGATAAGGCGATTGCCTTCCAAGTTGATGATTTGTACAGCGAAGAAGAACTGGTTTTGAAACCGCTGGGGGTTGAGATCGCGAACGCGCGTTATGTTTCCGGCGGGGCGCTGTTGGGAACGGGCGATGTGGTGATTGTGCTTGATCCGAATGACTTGATTCGGGGCGCGGGCGGGCAGCCACGACTACCGACACGACGGATGATTGAGAACAGCTTACCCGTGACTGAAAGACCCATTCGGGTGCTGATTGTGGATGACTCGATCACTACGCGGACGCTGGAGAAACATATTCTGGAAACGGCAGGATTCGAGGTTAGGGTGGCGGTAGATGGGGCTGAAGCACGCGACCGGTTGAACGAGATACAACCGGATGTGATCATCAGCGATGTTGAGATGCCACGCATGACCGGCCTAGAACTGACCCGATATGTCAAGGGAAATCCTAAGACCGCGAGTATTCCGGTGGTTCTGCTGACTTCGCTGGGCAAGCCGGAACAACGTGAGGCCGGGTTGAAGGCGGGGGCGGACGCGTATCTGGTGAAGTCACGGTTTGAGCAGAGCGAACTGCTGCGCGTAATACGGAGTGTGGTGTGATGCAACCGGAATATTCAACCCAGCAGGCGAGAAAGCAGGCGGCGCATGAGTGAGCGCAGACCGATTCGCGTACTTGTGGCGGATGACAGCCTCACGATGCGGAGTTATTTGGGCCAGATGATCGCTGCTGCACCGGGGTTGGAGGTTGCCGGGGAGGCGCGAGACGGCGCGGAAGCCATTACAATGACGGAGGCGCTGCTGCCGGACGTGATTTCGATGGATATTCGGATGCCGACACTGGATGGGTTAGCCGCGATCCGGCAGATTATGGCGCGGCGACCGACGCCGACGGTGGTGGTGAGCAGTTTGGTGGAGAGCGAGGTTGACCTGTCGTTCCAAGCATTGGAAGCGGGGGCGCTGGCTGTGCTGCCCAAGCCACCGGCACGACAAGACGCATCCTTCGCACAGTGGCAACGACAGTATATCAACGCATTGAGCGCGATGGCACAGGTGAGTGTGGTGCGGCGGTGGGAGAACCATTCGGCGTTTGAGGTGAGCACTGCGCCGGTTGAACGCCCACTTAAGCCCTACAAAGCGGATGCAGCGATTGATGTGAAGGGGGCGCGACCAGAAGTGGTGGCGATCGGGGCAAGTGCAGGAGGGCCGACGGCATTAAGTGAACTGCTGCGCCATTTGCTGCCTGATTATCCGGCTCCGATTGTGATCGTGCAGCACTTGCCAGATGAGTTCATTGACGGGTTGGCACGATGGTTGGCTACTGTAACGCTGCTGCCCGTATGTGTGGCGAGTGACCGGCAAGTTTTGCAGGCCGGGACGGTGTATGTTGCGCCGGGTGGGGGGCATTTGAAAATCGCGCGATTGGGTAATCGATTGATTACGACATTGAGCGAAGACCCGATTCATCAGCGTTACTGCCCCTCGATTGATGTGCTTTTGACCTCCGTTGCGGAAGTTTGTGGTACAACAGGAGTGGGGATTGTGCTGACGGGGATGGGAGAGGACGGGGCAGTGGGATTGAAGCGACTGCGGGAAGCGGGCGGTAGAACCGTGGCACAATCTGAGGCAAGCTGTACGGTGTTCGGGATGCCGGGGGCGGCTATCGCACGCGGGGCTGTGCAGCAAATTCTTTCACCGGCGGAAATGGCTATGATGTTACAGCGGCTACGCGCTTTACCGGCACACGATTCGCCGATGGTTAGCGGCACGGGATAGGCCGGTAGGTGTGTTGGGACATAATTCACTAAAAATTGCGACAAGGTTTATTTTTCTTTATAAGTGTGCGTGTTACGATTGACATATAATGAATAAGAAGGAGTGTGAGGCGCGTCCTAATGTCGTTTAGACGAAACCTCACAGGGCAATTATGGCACTGGATGTACTCTTAATCGAAGACAGCAAGACGCAAGCGGCACAGATCAAGGCGACGCTGGAAGGTATGGGCATGGATGTACGGGTGGCCTATGATGGGCTGGACGGCATTCGTGAGGTGATGGAGAAGCGACCGGGATTGATCGTGCTGGATGTTAAGCTGCCGGGAATGGACGGGTTTCAGGTCTGCCGCCGGTTGAAACGGTCACAGGATACGGCAGATATACCGATTATTATGCTGACGGAGCGGGATGAAGCGCAGGCAACGATGTCCGGATTGCAGGCGGGCGCAGATGACTACATCCCGAAAGACATTTTCGCCACCGAACATTTAATGAATACACTGCAAGAAATGGGGCTACTGTAGGAGCATGACGCGACCTAAGGGGCCATACACGATGCTCCCACCGGTACTGACGGTACAGGTGGAGACTGCGATGGATATTATGATTGCGCGGAACACCGCGCGGCGCACGGCGTCTTTGCTGGGATTCGCACCATCACGGCAGGCTCAACTGGCGACGGTTGCGGCTACGCTGGCGGAATTGGTATTAAAAACCGGCACGGTGCATACGCTCAATTTTAACGGGGTAAGCAACGGGAACAAGACCGGCGCACAGCTATCCGTGGTGACACCGTGGTTAGCGGGTGTTTCGGTGAGCAATGTGATGATCGCGCTGCGTTCCAAGCTGGGTGATTTGATTGACGAGATTCTGGTTGAGGGCGAGGACATTCCGACAATCGTTACGGTGATGTGGAGCGACCCGGAAGATGTTCAAGCAAGCGATTCCTGATTCGGTGCGGCTGCCGGTGCTGACCTTCCGGTTGGGAGACCGACCGTATGCACTGCTGATCGAGGATGTGGTGGAAGTCACGGCGATGGTGGAGGCGACACCGATACCGGACGCCGGGCCGGAATTGATCGGAATGGTTAACCGGAGGGGGATGATCCTGCCACTGCTTGATTTACGGGTATTGTTCCGGCAACCGGCTTCTGTGGTGAACAGCCAAAGCGTGTTCATTGTGGCACAGGGGGGCGACCGGCAGATCGGGTTGGTGGTGGATGAAATCCGGCAGGTGGATTACGTGGATGCGTTGCAAATGAGCGATGCTCCGGCAACAAGCCGATACATTCACGGGTTGATCAGCCATAAAGATGAAATGATCGCGGTGGTGGCGCTGCCACCTTTACTGACCGCATATCTATCCGGTGACGTAGAGCAGTTAGAGTAGAGGCAGCAGAGAGTGTATAACGATATGGCAGCAGAAGCCGTCCCTCAGGCAGGCAGCGCTCCGAAGCGACATGACCGGATTCTGATTGTGGCGCGGGATAACCAACTGCGGAATACGCTGATTGACACATTGGAGTCGGTTGGCGGGTATATGGTTAATCAGGCGCGGAGCTTTGAGGAGGCGCTGAGCGAGATTCTGCTGACCGAGTTCGACTTGATCGTGACTGAAGCGGAACTGCCGGATTTAAGCGGGATGGATTTGCTGGCGGTGGTGGGGGGACTGCGACCGAGCGCACGGGTGATCGTGATTGACGATGATCTTTCGGCGCGGAGCGCGGTGGCGGTGTACCGGCTGGGGGCTGTGGATTACCTGTACAAGCCATTGAATATGTCGTTTGTGCTGATGCAGATCGAGAAGCAGCTTGAGGCGAAACGACAAGAGGCATCCCGACCTGCAACCGTAGAAGTGCAGCAACCGAAGGAAGCGGTGACTGACCGCGCGCGGCGACTTGACCCGCGTACCCGTCCGGCGGCGCTGGTGTTGGGGCGGCCCCAGTTCAAACGGATCAACGACGAGTTGAAAGATTTGATGGAGCATGTGAAGGCCAGTTTCGTCGGGTTGATTGATACTGACGGGAATATGGTTGGGGCGGCAGGAACGCTGGAAGAATATGATTTGCAACTGCTGACGCGGGCGTTGAATATCGACCACCGGGCGCAGAATTCGCTGGCGAGCATTCTGGAAGAGACGAAGTTCCATTCGACGTACTTTGAAGGGGCGCATAACGGCGTGTATATCGTGGAGTTTGGTTCGCCGTACACGGTATCGCTAGCGGTGATTTGCGGCACGGACGTGAAGGCGGGGATGGTGTGGCTGTATACGAAGCGGACGGCGAATGTGATCGACGAGGTGTTAAAGTCGATGCCACAACCGCGTAACTTCCCGAACTTGCAACGTTGAGTCGTCGGTCAGCGAAAATTTAATGAAAATGAGTCAGGACACCTGAGAATGGTGTCCTGATTTTTTAGGTGATGATTTGTTGATAGAGACTCTGGAGGTAGGCTTCGGTAGGTTCCGGCTGACCGGCTTCCTGTGCCTGAGAGGCGATTTTGAAGAGGGCGTTGACGATGTTCTGGGGGATGATGCCTTTGCGAATGGGACGATCCAGATAGATTGCGCCTTTGCCGGGGACGGGGATGACGACGATGCCGCGCAGATTGTCGAAGCTGGTATTGGTGCGGGGGGCGGCGACCACATCGCGGACGGCATTGTTGCCGATGTAGGGCTTGCCGGAGGCGAGGGCGCGGGTGACCAGTTCGGTTAATTTTTCGGAGAGGGCTTCACTCTGTTCGAGATTCACGGTGGCGATGATGGCGAGGGCGTTGTCGCAGGCCATCCCGCGGTCGGCACTGGCGTTTTGAACAGCGACCCTCATGAGATTGGTTAAGAGTGTGTCGCTCATGGGATTATCCTCTTGGTTGTTCAAACGGGTGGTGTAAGACCATCTTAATGGCAGAGGGGCAAAATGAGAAGGTGAAAAGAGTCCCGGTTGGGAGGGATTTAGCTGTGTGTGAGGCGGAGGGCTGGTAAAATGGACGCTACAACGATTATTTACACCTGAGAGGAACGTGATGATGACACAAACACCTTTACTCGTGATACTGGCAGGCGGAGCGTCTTCACGCATGTGGCCGCTGCGTGAGAAATCGCTGATCCGGTTCGGGGATGAGCCGCTGCTGGTGACCCAGTTGAAACGGTATGTGGCGTTGGGGCTGCGCGAGGTGGTGATTGTGGCAAGCC
>JAFLCH010000148.1:0-7275 GCA_017303775.1 Anaerolineae bacterium
ATGATTGTTGTTTGTAAGGGAATCGGCATATGGTATAGGAAATAGATTTTTGCGGCAGGAGGTGGATGATGGCAAGGATTGTGACGATCGAGCGGCATATTCTGGAGCAGCAGAAGCAGTTCCCGAAAGCGACGGGGGCGTTCACACAGGTGCTGTACGACATGGCGCTTTCGGCCAAGATCATCGCGCGGGAGACAACACGCGCCGGACTGGTGGGGATTCTGGGAGAGACGGACGACCAGAATGTGTACGGGGAGCAGCAGCAGAAGCTGGACATCTTCGCCGACCAGACGATCTTTAAGATGAACGACCACACAGGGCGGTTGTGCGCGATGGCCTCGGAAGAACATGAGGATATGATCGAGATTCCGGCGCACTTCGACAGCGGGAAGTATGTGCTGCTGTACGATCCGCTGGACGGGTCGTCGAATATTGATGTGAACGTGTCGGTGGGGACGATCTTCGCGATCCACCGGAAGATTTCCAGCGGGGAGCGGGGGACGCTGGCGGATTTGCTGCAACCGGGGCGGAGTCTGGCGGCGGCGGGGTATGTGACGTATGGCTCCAGCACGATGATGGTGTACACGACGGGACAGGGGGTACACGGATTCACGCTTGACCCCAGCGTGGGCGAGTTCTTGCTGAGTCATGAGAATATCCGCGTGCCGGCGACGGCAAAGTATTACAGCGCGAACCAAGGGAACGAGAAGTACTGGACGCCGGGGATGCGGCGGTACGCGAAGTGGCTGCAAGGGATTGAGGGGGAAGGCCGGAAGCCGCTGGGACACCGCTACATCGGTTCGCTGGTGGCGGATTTCCACCGGAATTTGCTGCGGGGCGGGGTGTTCTTCTACCCCGGCGATTTGCACGAGGCGGGGAAGCCTTACGGCAAGATGCGGTTGATGTTCGAGGCGCAGGCGATGGCGTTTCTGGCCGAGCAAGCGGGGGCGTACGCGTCGGACGGAATCGGGGATATTCTGGATATTCAGCCGTACTCGCTGCACCAGCGCGTGCCGCTGATCGTGGGCAACCGTGATCTGGTGGAAAAGGCGGAGGAATACATCCGCAAGTATGATCAGGAATGGGTGGAGGCGTACCGTCCGTTCCGCGAAGGGGTGCGGGAACAGGCGTAAATAAAAGGCGGCCTGCCGAGGGTATCAGCAGGCCGCCGTGATGGTTGGATTAGGCGGGCGGCGGGGGCGATTCGCGGGTGATGTTGGGAATCTCCAGCGCGAGGTTGTACTGGGTGTCGTCCTCGAAGAACTGGATGTTAAGGGGCGAGGTGCGGAAGAGATTCCAGAGGATGGGCACGTTCTGGCCGGTGATCCAGCGGCGTTCACCACTGGCGGCGAGTTCGCTGAGGTTGAGGCCGCTGGCGCTGGCGCTCCACGGGGTACGGAGCGAGTCGGAACTATAAGGCACTTCTAGCGCCGAGACCCATGCGCCGGTGGGAACGTAGATGACGGGAGCGCGGCTGAGGCCACGGCAGTTGAGCAGGATGTTCTCGTAGTAGTCGGAAGTCCAGCCGCCGAAAGCGTCGGTTTTGTGGTTGACGCCGTTGACGAAGAGGGTGAGCGATTCGACGACGGGTCTGACATCGGTGGGGATTTGCAGGTCGGCCTGCGCGTTGTACTTGTAGATTTCCTGATTGATGGCAAGGAAGCTGACAAAATCACGCACCTGCTGGTCGGTGAGGCGGTCTTCGAGGACCTGAATGTTGTTGACGCCGAGTTCGTTCGTCCAGACGATGTGATTGTCGCCGTAGATGGTGCAAGGCGGGATTTCGCTGCGGGCGATGAACGGGTCGAGATTGCCGCCGGTCACGTCGGCACGAAAGACGATGGTGGTCGGGCTGCGATCCCACTCGATGGGGTTGTTCTGGCTGACGGGCACACCGCCGGAATCGCCCGCGCCGCCACAGGCCGCCAAGAGCAGCAGCAGGCCGCCGATAAGCACCCTGTTCAGGTGATTTTGCATATTGATTGCCCCTTTAGCAATTGTCCCAGCAACGGTGGTCAGGCGTCGGGCAAGCGCCGATGAAAGGCCACGGGCGCAGGGCGAAAGCTCGACCCGACAAGCGCTGACTCAACCTGATTGTAGTACAGAGTGGCGTTGGCTGATAGTTGAGTTCACGTTGAACTCCCATCTGGTATCGCACTTGTAATGTGCTATGCTTGGTCGATGAGTGATCGACGGGAGCAGTATGTCGCTGGAAAGCTCGACGACGGAAGTTATACCTGAAATCCGCCCCCCAACACAGGAAGAAACGAACGCCGGTGTAGCCCGTGCCAGCAGTATTGTGGCGATGGGTAATCTGGCCGGACGCGTGCTGGGGTTGGCACGAGAGATCGTGCTGACCAACCTGTTCGGCGCGTCGCGGGCGGTGGACGCGTTCAATGTGGCGATCATCGTACCGAAGGCGCTGTATGACCTGCTGATCGGCGGGCATGTGAACAGCGCGCTGGTGCCGGTGTTGAGCGAGGTGGTGACGCGGGACGGACGGAAGGCACTGTGGCAGTTGGTATCGGTGCTGTGCAGTTTGCTGACGGTGGCGCTGGCGCTGATCGTGCTGGGGCTGGAGGTGTTCGCGCCGCAGATCGTGAATATCGTCAGCGGGGGATTCGACGCGCAGACGCTGGAACTGGCGACGGGGCTGCTGCAACTGACGGCTCCGGCGCTGATCTTTCTGGGGTTGTTCGCGGTGTTGAGCGGGACGCTGTACGCGCTGCGGGAGTTCACATGGCCGGCGTTCGCGGTGATGGTGTTCAACGGGACGATTGTGGTGATGTCGCTGGTGTTTGCGCCGCAGATTGGTGTGCGTCCGGTGATGGAGAACGGGCAGGCGATGCTGCAAGTGGCACGCCCGGACGCGGGAATCATCGTGGTGACGCTGGGATGGCTGGTGGGGTCGTTCGCGCAGATGGCGCTGCAACTGCCGGGGATGCGGGGGGCGCGGCTGCACTTCACGCTCAACTGGCGGCACCCCGCGCTGCGACAGATCGTGCTGCTGTACGCACCGGTGATGTTCTCGCTGGTGATGGATACGCTGGTAATCCGCACGTTTAGTTACAATCTGGCGAGCCAGACGGGTGAAGGCAGCATCGGTTATATGACGTGGGCGACGACGCTGATTCAATTCCCGCAGGGGTTGGTGGCGACGGCGATCAGCATCGCGATTCTGCCGACGCTGTCGCGGCAGGCGGCATTGATCGCGGCGGAGGGTGACAAGGCGTTCAAGGATACGCTGGGGTTAGGGCTGCGGCTGACGATGACGCTGATTTTACCAGCGGCGGTGGGATTGTTTGTGCTGGGGACGCCGATTGTGATGCTGCTGTTCCAACACGGGGCATTCGACGCGACGGCGACCCAGATGACGACGCTGGCGATGCGGCTGTATCTGGTGGGGCTGCCGTTCGCGGCACTGGATCTGCTGCTGGTGTACGCGTTTTATGCGCGGCAGGATACGCTGACTCCGGCGCTGATCGGGGTGTTCAGTCTGGCGCTGTATATGCTGGTGGCGGTGATGTTGTTCCCGCGATTCGGGTTGTTCAGTTTGATGATCGCGGACAGCTGCAAGCATATCGTTCATGCGCTGGTTTCGGCGCTGCTGCTGCGGCGGCGGTTGCAAGGGATGGGCGAGCAGCGGTTGATGCTGACACTGGGCAAGACGGCGCTGGCGGCGGGCGCGATGGGGCTGGTGGCGGCGATCATTTTGCCACCGTTGACGGCGTGGATCGGGACGAATACGCTGATTCGTGAGGCGCTGCTGGTGACGCTGGCGGGCGGTGTGAGCACGGCGGTGTTCGTGGGGATGGCGATGTGGCTGCGGCTGGAGGAACTGCGCTGGGTGAGCGATTTGCTGGCGCGGCGGCTGGGGCTGCGGCGATCCGTTCACTAGGGTTTCTGAGCAACCATTTAACTTTTCTTCAGGTCTAACCTGTTTGTTACATGTATACTAAGGCACGATAGTTGTTTCATCGATACTGAGGTTCCGAGCAGGTCGTGCCGTGTTGTACTCTTACGTTTCGCGTTTCTTTCAGCTCTTGATCGCCATTTGTGCAGGATTGATGGCAGCGAGCTGTCAACCAATGACCCAAAGCACCCCTACCGCACTGCCCACGGCAACGGCAGGTGCGGCTTATACCCCCCAACCCCGTAAAATTGAAACTGACATCAATGGTGTTGAGATCACTGTGAATGTACCGCCGGACTGGCAGGCGCAGTCCACGAGCGACGGCATTTTGATGGCGGAACGTCCGGGGTCGATGCAGAGCAATTCGCGCTTGATGGGGATGCAGATGCACATCTTCACGCATGAGACCAACGACTTCGGCATCTCGATGACCGAGGGGGAGAACGATGCGTGGGCGATATTGAAGTTTATCGTCAAGAAGCAGGAATATATTGGCAACGCCATCGCCAGTGAACCGCAGGGCTTCACATGGAACGGGTACGACGCGGCGTATTACTTGCTGAACGACGGGTACAACAATGTGACGCTGCTGATGGCGGTGGTGACGGATACGCCGAAGCGGCTGGTGGCCTTCAACATTAGCTGCCCGCTGCAACGGGCGGATCTGCTGCGCGATGTGCTGCCGGAACTGCTGGACGGGCTGACAATCAACAATGAAGTGATGGATGTGGTGGCGATGCACGATTTACCCGATCCACTGCCCTTCCCGACGGTCGTGGAGGCGACGGCAAGCGCGCCGTGAAGGCGGCAACAATGGTACAATGATGGCATTGGCGATTAGGATGCGGTGAAAGAGGCCCATGTCTGGCGATTATTATGTTCCCTCCCCTTACCCCCGTGAAACGCAACTGAATCCATGGCTGGTGCGGCTGCCGATCCTGTTCATCAGCGGGTGTGTGCTGCTGGTGGCGGCGCTGGCGGCGCTGGTGGCGGGTTTTCAGATTCAATTCGGCGACAAGATTGTGCCGGGGGTGTGGTCGAACGGGGTGAACCTCGGCGGGATGACGCGGGCGCAGGCGGTGAGCGCGCTTTCGGGGTCGTTCACGTATGACAGGACGGCGGTGTTCACGTTCCGGCATGATGACCGCTTCTGGCAGGCGACGGCGGGCGAGCTGGGAATCCGGTTTGATGTGGAGGCGACGGTTGAGGAAGCCTTCAAAGCGGGGCACAGCGGCAGCCTGTTGAGCGATCTGGGCACGCAGGCCAGCACATGGTTGAACGGGCGGAGCGTCGCGCCGATTGTGCGCTACGATCAGGCAGTGACGCTGCAACGGCTGGCGGGAATCGCGAATGAGTTGAACCGCGCGCCGGTGGACGCGACGTTGAGCATCAGCGGGACGGTGGTGGTGGCAACACCTTCGCAGACGGGACGGGCGCTGGACATCAGCGGGACGCTTGACCGGCTGGAGGCGGCGCTGCTGCGGTTGGATACGGGCGCGGAGATTCCGCTGGTGGTGAACGAGTCGCAGCCGTATATCAGGGACGCCGAAACGGCTGCCGCCCAATTGAACGCGGCGCTTTCCGCCCCGCTGACACTGGTGACGGATGACCAGAAGGGCGGGACGATGGGGCCGTGGACGGCTTCGATTGACCAGATTAAGTCGCTGCTGGTGCTGGGGCTGACGGCGAACGAGGACGGGACGCAGCGGTATGAGGTGCGGGTGAACACGGAACCGCTGCGCGGCTTCCTTGAAACACTGGCACCGGGGTTGATCAGCCAACCGCAGGACGGACGATTCCACTTCAACGAAGCGACGCGGCAGCTTGAGATGATCCGCGAGAGCATCAACGGGCGCGGGTTGGATGTGGACGCGACGCTGGTACGGATCGGCGAGACGGTGTTCAACACGGGCAACCGGATCGTGCCGCTGGCGTTCGCTTATGACCTGCCGACGTACAGCAGCAATATCACCGCGGCGGAGTTGGGCATCACGCAGTTGGTGGCGGAGGCGACGACCTATTACACCGGTTCGACTCAAAGCCGGGTGCAGAATATTATCGAAGGGGCGAAGCGGCTGAACGGCCTGATCATCGCACCGGAAGAAACCTTCTCGTTTAACACGTATCTGGGGGACATCAACCCGGAAGATGGCTTCGTGCAGGGGAAGGTGATCTTCGGCGGGCGGACGATTGACGGGGTGGGCGGCGGTGTGTGCCAAGTGAGCACGACGATTTACCGCGCGGCGCTGAAGGCAGGCTTCCCGATTGTGGAGCGGCATTCGCACGGCTACCGCGTGGGTTTTTATGAGCTGAACAACACGCCGCCGGGGTTGGACGCGGCGATCTTCCAGCCGACGGCGGACTTCCGCTTCTTGAACGACACACCGTATCATCTGCTGATCGAAACGTCGGTGTTCCCGGCGGATCAGTCGATTCAGTTCCGGCTGTACAGCACCAATCCGGGGCGGCAGGTGGTGCTAGAAGGGCCGGTCATCCGCGATGTGGTTCCGGCGTTGGGGACGATTTATCAGGCCAACTCACAGCTTCAGCCGGGGCAGGAATTGTATGTGGATTGGGCGAAGGAAGGGGCGGACGTCACCTTCACGCGGCGGATTCTGGATATGCAGGGCGAAGAAATCCGCACCGACACGATCTACACACATTATCTACCGTGGGCGGCGGTGGTGGAGGTCGCGCCGAGCGATCCGCGCGTTTCCAGCACGCAGGCAGGCGTCAGTTCCTAAAGCAGTCGTGCCTGAACGCCCGCGTCATGATGGAGGCAGAATGATGCTCGATAATGCGGGAGGCGGGAGGCGGGGACTGCGGGCAGAGCCATCGGCAGCGCTGCTCGAAGCGCTGTACAGACATTACCGGATTGACGCCCACAATGCGATGACCGATCTGGGCGGGTCGTCCAGCCTCAACCTACACGTGAATGACGGGCATCAGCAGTATGTCGTTCGCGTCCACCGCCCTTATGTCACTGAAGCACGACTGAGGGCTATTCACCACGTTCGCAGCCAACTCGCTTTGCATGGTATCCCCTGCTCAACCGTGATCAGCACAGCGGACGGGCAGTCGTGCATCCGGCTCGATGACCGATTGATCGAGGTTGAAGCCTATGTTGAGCATGACAGCAGCATGGACTCGTGGGCACGTTTGAAAACTGGCCTGCCGCTATTGGGGAAGATGCACTCGATTCTGCGCCATATCGAGCTTGATGATGCAGCTCAAAAGCCATTGTTCGCCAATCATATTGAACCGGCTGAGGCGCTGGCTAAGACGCTCAAGGGAATCCAACGTATTCGAGCGTGGAATCCGTCGGCTGAAGATGAGCAGCTTGCGAAAGACTCGGAAGCACT
>JAFLCH010000148.1:7375-10120 GCA_017303775.1 Anaerolineae bacterium
CAGAGCTGCGGGCGCGGCTGGCGGAGAACAACGACGGTGAGATGATGTCACTGGACGAACTGATGCAGGAAAAGGAACGGCAGCGGTAGTACCTTAGTCCAGATATTACTGACATGTGGCATTCTCTTTACTTTCGTTAGGCGGGTTGTTGGGAGTTTGTTAGGCGCGCGCGATACAACAAATGTATCGATTATCTGTTTGAGATAATTGTTATATGGCACAGTTACTTGACGACACACGCAACCGCTGGTCAAGCCTCGAACCGGAGAAATTCATCAACACGGTGATTTACGGTACGCTGGCGGAGCGCGTCAAGTTGGCCTATACGTTTGTTTCGGTGTATACGCAGATCATCCACGGGCTGCCACGCACCCGTCCGCTCGGCCCGGAGGCGACCGTGGCGCTGGGGCGGCTGCGGCAGTTGATGAAGTATGTGCGGGCGTGTATGACGAGCGCGAACGACATCCTGCACGGCGATACCCCGACTGTGCCCCTCTCCAGCTATACCTCGGAAGGCTTCATCCTCTACAGCGTGGGCGAAATCCGCAGCAGCGTGCAGGAAATTATGCAGACGGTGGCGGAAATCCAGCGGGATGAACTGCTGCGCTATACGCCGATGCCCGGTTCCAACGGGCGCATGGCGGGCGCGGTGGCGGCGGATATTCAGCAGTACATGCTGGAAATTAAAGAGATACTGGACTTCGCCCAACAGTACGCCGAGCGACGGGCACGATTGAACCGAACGCTGGCAAGCTGCTAAGACCGCAGCGCATCACCCACTCATCAAATCTTCGACAAAGGCGGCAATCTGATTTTCGGCGTCATCAACGCTGATGCCATCACGCGCCCAATCCCACCCTTTTTGCGCCCCCCCGGCGACACCGCGCGCATCCACCGGAGCGGGTTTGCGCAGGGCGAGGCTGTTGGTGGTGAAGGGGGCGTAGCGCACTGGATCGGACGGGCCGAAAATCATGACGGTGCGGGCATCGGAGGCGGCGGCCAGATGAGTCAGGCCGGTGTCGTTGCCGATGTAGAGCCACGCCAGATCGGCCAGCGCGACAATCTGGCCGAAGGTGAAGCGCCCGACAAAGGCCACACAGGGCTGCTGGAGATGCGCCTGCACCGCTTCGACCAGCGCGCCATCATCCGGGCCAGCCACGAGCACCATCTGCGCGCCATAACGGGCGGCCAAGCGTTCGCCCAAGGCGGCGACGTTTTGCGGCGGCCAGCGTTTGCTATCCATGATCATGCCGGGATTGCGCCCGCCCGCCGGATTGAGGACGATGAAGCGGCGCTGGACACCGGCTTGCGCCAGCGCCGCTTTGACGACGGCCACATCTTCCCCCTGCACCGGCACATTGGCAACACAGCCTTCGGCATCCTTGCCGAGGGCGCGCACTACGTCCAGATAAATCTGCGCTTCGTGGCGCGGTTCACGCGGGTTGACGGGGGCGCGGATGTTATAGCCGAACCCGCGTCCGGCGCTGTCCAGTCCGGCGCGCTTGGGGATGCCGGAAAGCAGGACGGCGGCGCTCATGAGGGGGGAGCGCACCAACGACACCGCCAGATCATAACGACCGGCGCGAAGCTGCTGCACAAAACGCGTGAAGCCCGCCAGTGATTTGACGGGCAGCGCGTGCGGGCCGGTATCCAGCAGGGCGTCGAGCAGGTCATGACTTTCTACGACGGCGCGCGACCAACTGCCGACCGCCCACGTGATATGCGCCTGCGGGTAGGCGCGGCGCAGCGCCATCAGCGTGGCGGTGGCTAGTACCACATCGCCGATGCAGCAGGGCAGTATCAAAACGATGCGGCGGATGCTCATTTAACGAAGTAGTACAGTTCGCCGGGTTGTAATATTTTATACTGCTGACGCGGCGCAAAACGTGCCAGCGCGTCTACGATACTGCTCATGGGAATGGTGTTGTTGGGGAACATGTCGTTATGGCCGGGGATGATGGTCTTCCAGCCGATTTCGTTCGCCAACTGAGCGGCTTCTTCCGGCAGCAGGTTGCCTGTCGCGCCGACCACCGTCTCGCGATACCAATCGCGCCCATTGACGGGCAGCATGGCGAGATCGGCGACGGGCAGCCGTTTGAGCGTTTCGACATAAGCGGGATAGATGATGGTGTCGCCAGCGTGGTAGAAGGTGACGCCGTTCCACTCGATGATGTAGCCGAACCAGCGGTAGCCTTTTTGATCGTCGTGTTCCAGATCGTAATGGGCGGACGGCACAACGGTCAGGCGGATGCTGCTGCCGGGGAGGGTGATGGGTTGGAGGGCGGGCGGAACCAAGCGGCGGCTTGGCGCGATTCCGGCTTCATCCAGCATATCCGCGCACCAGCCGGTGGTAATGAACAGGGCATCGGGCGAGGCTTTGGCGGCTGGCGCGGCGGTTTTCACATCCAGATGATCGATGTGTTCGTGGCTGGCGAGGTAGTAGGTGGCGTTGGTGATGTCCTGCGGGAGCAGCGGCGGCGGATAGGCACGAGTCCACCAATCACCCGCGACATCGCGCACAATATCACTCAGGCAGGGGTCGATGTACAGAACAGCGTCCGGGCCTTTGATGGCAATGCCCATCTGCCCCAACCCCCAGATGGCGAGGCTGTTGGGGATGATGGGTGTATTTTGCATCTGATCGATGATGGCATGGGCAGGCGACATGACGGCGACTCCTTGTCGAGAATCATCGGATAAGCTGCCCCTAATTTAACCGCTAAGTCATGGCCTGCGCCACTTTGT
>JAFLCH010000149.1:0-6513 GCA_017303775.1 Anaerolineae bacterium
CGGCACCCGTGCCGACCATGATGGAGCGCACTAAACCATGTATGATCTCGTCAGTCTGGGTGAGGTGATGCTGCGGATGGCACCGCCCAAGTATGAGCGACTGCGGCGGGCGCGGCAGTTGAATGTTGAAGTGGCCGGAGCGCAGTTGAATATCGCCGCGAATATGGCGCGGTTGGGCAAGCGTTCGGCCTTCGTGTCCAAGCTGCCGGATCATGAGTTAGGGGTGCTGGCGTATGATACCTGCGCGGCCTATGGCGTGGATATGCGCTATGTGCAGATGGTGGCGGATGCGCGGATGGGCATCAACTTTTTGGAGTTCGCCGCCACGCCGCGTGTGGGGGTGACGATTTTTGACCGGCGGGGCAGCGCTGCCAGCAGCATCACGGCAGCAGATTTCGATTGGGCGGCGATTGCCGCACAGACGCGCATCGCTCATACCGACGGCATCGTGCCGGGGTTGAGCGCCGGTTGCCGCGAGGCGACGCAGGCTTACCTGAGCGCTGCCCGCGCGGCTGGCTGCATCACCTCGTTTGATGTGAATTACCGCGAGCATCTGTGGACGCCGGAAGGGGCGCGTGACTGTTGGGAGACGCTGCTGCCGCTGGTGGATATTGTGGTGACGAGCCGTTCGGTTTCCGAGCTGGTGTTCGGCTTCACGGGCAGCGACGAGGACATCATGCGCCAGTATCAGGCGCGCTTCGGGCAAAAGCTGGTGTGCCTGACTCAGCGCGAGATCACGGGTGTGCTGAGCGGGGCGTGGAGCAGTCAGGGGTTGTATGAGGGGCGGGTGGTGCAGGGGCGGCGCTATACCTTTGATGTGGTGGATCGCTTCGGCACAGGCGATGCTTTCTTCGCCGGTTTGTTGTACGGGTACTTGGAGGGGGATGTGCAGTTCGCGCTGGACTTCGGGAACGCGGCCTGTGCCCTCTCGCACACGATTGAAGGGGATGTGGCGCAGTTCAGTGCGGCGGAAGTGCTGCCGCTGCTTAATGAGACCATCGATTTACGAGTAAAGCGATAATACATACTATGAACCTGATGAGCCGACGTGAAGAAGCGGTTTACCTGACCAAGACCACCGGCATCCTGCCTGCGATGAAGCTCAAGCAGGCGACGGATATGCTGCCTTACGCGCAGGCCATGTACGACGGCGGCGCGCGCGTCATCGAGATCACGATGACCACCCCCGGCGTGCTGGAGAATTTTCGGGCGATTTCTGCCGCTTTTGGGGATCGGTTGTATCTGGCGGCGGGGACGTGTTTGGACGCGGCGAGCGCACTGGACGCGATTCAAGCGGGGGCGCGGATTCTGGTGTCTCCGGCGGTTGTGCCGGAGGTCATCGACGTGGCGAACCGCTACCGGGTAGCCTGCTACTCCGGCGCATTCACCGCCACCGAAGTCTTCACCGTCATGCGTTTGGGCGCGGATATGGTGAAGATTTTTCCGGCGGCCTTGGGCGGCCCGGCTTATATGACCAACCTCAAGATGGTGTTCCCCGAAGTCAACCTTATCCCTTCCGGCGGCATCAACCTGCAAACGGCGGGTGAATTCATCCGCTGTGGAGCTTGCGCTGTGTCGGGGATGCGCAACTTCTTTGACGCCGAGCAGGTGGCGCAGCACGGCGTGGGCTGGATCACCCGGCAGACGCAAAAATATCTGCAACTGGTGGCCGAAGCCAGAGACAACCTGCCGCCGCTGCCTTGATGCTGCCGCCATAAAACGTGCCATTTTCCGCATCATTTTCACGCTCCGCCGCATGAGGACGTGCTATACTGGATTCAAGATTGATATTCCGGATATAAACACGACACCATGAGCACGGGTCCTCTCACACTGGCGAAAATTACGTGGACGCACCCCCAGAGCGGCGAGGTGCAGGAATATGTTTTGATGGAAGGGGCCACCGCCTCCATCGGACGGCAGGCGGGCAACGATATTTGTATCCCCGAACAGCATGTCTCGCGCCAGCACGCGGTCATCAGCTACCGTGATGGCATCTTTATGATTGCCGATTCGGGGAGCGCCAACGGCACATTCGTGAACGATGTCAAGCTGGAACAGGCCTTTCCGCTGGCGTCGGGGGATGTCATCCGTTTATATGTGCCGGAACTGCGCTTTTCCGCTGCCGTTTCGCAAGAAGACGAGGCCAACGCTGCCCGCAGCGGCACCCTCATCACCGCCACCATCAACACAGGACAAGGACGGCTCATCATCACCAGCGGCCCGCAGGAAGGTCAGGCCATCCCGCTCCTGCTGAAGAAAGTCACCATTGGCCGCGCCACCAATAAGGCCGATTGGGAGATCGGGCTGCAAGACCCGTCAGTTTCCCGCCCTCATGCCCGCCTTGAACGCATCAACGACAACTGGGTGGTCTTTGACCTCGGCAGTTCCAACGGGACGATGGTGAATGATGTGGTGGTGAATGAAAAGGGGCGTGTGCTGCGGGACGGCGATATGATCATCTTCGGCAAAACCCACGTCCTCTTCCGCGCGGGCTAGCCCCGTTCAGGGTAGGTGAATCGGCCAGTGCAGCCGGAAGGTTGTGCCTTCGCCCAGTGTAGACGAAGCCTCGATACGCCCCCCGTGCAGATCCAGAATACGCCGTGTCGTCGCCAAGCCCAATCCTGCGCCGCTTTCTCCGGCGGTGCGCGCTTTATCCGCTTTATAGAAACGTTCAAAGATATGCGGGAAGTCGTTGGGGGCGATGCCGACGCCTGAGTCGCTGATTTCCAGCGTCACTTCATCACGCGATTCGGAGGTGGTGATGTTGATATGCCCACCCTCCGGCGTGAAGTGAACCGCGTTTTCCAGAATGTGTAAAACAGCCGTCGAGATCATGCCTTCATCGCCTTCGATGATCGGCATGGCGGATTCAAGGTTGAGTTCGAAGTTGAGCTGTTTTTGTTCGATGCGCGGTTGTAAGCGCTGGCGCAGCGCGAGGATGACCCGATTGAGCGCAACCGGTTTGTGCGATTCCAATTTGCGCAGGCTGTCCAGCTTGAGCAGCGTTTGCATTTCGCCGATGAGATGCACCAGCCGATCCACCTGCCGGTCAAGCGTGTCGATGCGTTCGATTTGTTTGATGGGGTCGGTGGTTTTGCGCAGCAGGAAGAGCGTCGTGCTGATGACGGAAAGCGGTGTGCGCAGTTCGTGCGATGTCGAACTCATGAAGGTCGAAAGCAACCGCATGTTCTCGCGTTCCAGCGCCAGCTCGAAAGCTGCCGTTTCCAACGCGCGGCGATGGGTGATGTCTTCGGCGATTCCGGCGAGGCGGTACATGCGCCCCTGACGGTCATGGATGGGGAAGGCGCGCGAAGTAAGCGAACGGATGCTGCCATCCGGCAAAACGATGCGATACTGAATGTCCTGAAAGCCGGTCTGGAGCGTGGCATCCAAGGAGGTCGCCACCAGCAGTTGATCGTCGGGATGCGCCGCTTCCACCCAGCGTTCGGGGTTCTTATAAACCACTTCACGCGGCATCTGGTAGATTTCTTCAAAGGCAGGGCTGAGGTAAATCATCTTCTGCTGGACAACATCAAACATCCAGAAGATGCTGCGGATATTTTCCGCGAATTGGCGGAAGCGTTCTTCACTTTCGCGCAGCGCCTGTTCAGATTCGCGCACCATCGTCATATCGCGCACCACCGACATGATGGCCTTTTCCCCACGATAGTTGATGACCGCCGAATTCACATCAATGGGGATGTGCCGCCCGTCCTTGGCGATGTGGTAACCGGTGATGTTGTTGAGCTGACCGTATTCGAGCTGGTGCGCCAAGCGTTCCGGGAAGCCTGCCGCGTACTGCGGCTCGTCGATGTTGGTGATCTTCATCTGAAGCAGTTCGTCGCGGCTGTAGCCCAGCATCTGGCTGGCGGCTTCGTTGACGGCGAGGATGTTGGCCTCTTGGTCATGCACAATGATGGCGTCGTTGATGCCGTCCAGCAGTTCACGGTAAATCTCGTGGTTGTGAATGAGCATGTCTTCGGCCTGCCGCTGCAACGTAATATCCGCCACCACGCCCATAATCTGACGCGGCACGCCCTTTTCATCACGGGTGAAGACCACCTCGCGCGCCGAATACCAGTGCCACACATCATCCGGCGTTTTGACGCGGTACTCGAAGCGCGCTACCTCGCCATCATCGGCGTCCAGCAGGCGTTCCATGTGCAGGTGATAGTGAGCGAGGTCTTCGGGATGTATCAAGGATTGCAGCAGATGCGGCCCCATGGCCTGAATCTCTTCGGCGCTGAAATCGCTGTCCGAGACAATTTGGCGGTTGGCGTATACATTGACGTGCTCCACCAGATCAAAGATGTAGATGACATCCGGGAACGAAGTGGTGATGCGTTCGCGGAAGTTCTGGCTTTCGCGCAGCGCTTGAGCGGTTTGCTTTTCCTCGGTGATGTCCTGCGCCACCAACATGCCGCCCGTAATCTGGCCGGCAGAATCGCGCAGCGGAAACGCGCGGAAGCGATACTCCACGCCTTCACGCCCACCCTCACCCCGAACATCCTCGCCGCGCAGCGCGGCCCGGTAGAACGGTTCGAGAAATTCAACCACCTGCAGCGGCGCGACTTCGAACAGCGTCCGGCCTTCCGTTTGTTTGTTGATGTAACCCAATTTGCCGAACAGGCTGCCTTCGACCAGATTGTAGCGCAGGTCATGGTCGAACATGAGCACGCCCATATCCGGCAGGCTGCGCGCGAGGATGCGGTAGCGCTCCTGCGTCAGACGTAGATTTTCTTCAGCTTCCTTCTGGTTGGTGATGTCATGGGCGATGCCCAGAATCTGGGTGGTCTGGCCTGCGGCATCCTGTTTGAACGACACCTGCCGGTCTTGCAGCCAGCGGTAGCTGCCGTCCGCGTGGCGCAGCCGGTAAGTGATGTCGCGGTCGGTATTCGAACCGAAGTTTTGTAAATCGGTGAGCTGTTTGGCGAGGTTGGGCAGATCGTCCGGATGCATGAGCAGTTGAAACAGATTGTCTTCATGCTCCCGCAGAATCTCAGGGTCATGCCCCATCACCCGCGAAAGATGCTGATTCACGTAGACGATTTGAAAGGTGGTCAGATCGAAGATATAGACCAGATCAGGAATCGCCAGCGCGATTTGCTCAAGCAGCGTCTGTGACCCGGATGCCAGAGCCGAATTGAGTGGATTTTTGTCCTGATCTGACGCAGCGGGCGACATATCTGCCCCTATTATGAATTATATCGATGTGTTCTTATTCTACGCTTAATCGCTGGCAAATTACTGTTGAGATTAAGCGGGTCAAGGACTAGTTTTCTTGAGCCGCCCGTACCGTGTGCAGCACATCCAACATCTCCTGATGAATGTGACGGTTGCTGGCAACAATCTGGCGTCCGCTGTAGACCAACTGCGAATCCTCGCCGCTGTAGTCGCTGGTTTGTCCGGCGGCTTCCTGTACGAGCATGATCCCGGCCATGACGTCCCAGCCGTTGACGGATTGCTCCCACAACCCTTCCAGACGGCCACAGGCAATATAGCTCAACTCCAGCGCGATGGAACCGAAGCGGCGCAGACCGCGCGTGCGGGCGGTGAAGGCCATCCACTCGCGTACATTATTATCGGGATTGGTGAGCGAGTCGTAGGGGAAGCCGGAACACAACATCGACTCTTGCAGCGATTGGCGCGCGGACACCTGAATAGGCCGGTCATTCAAGGTCGCGCCATACCCCCGCGCCGCGCTGAACAGCTCGTCGGAGAACGGGTCATACACCACACCCACCAGCGGGTGCATGTTCCGGTCGGCGAGGCCGATGCTCACGGTGAACAGCGGGATGTTGTTGGCGTAGTTGCTGGTGCCATCTAGCGGGTCGATGTACCAGAAATACTCGGCGCTTTCGGCGGGCGCGCCGATGCCCTTGCCGCCCCCTTCTTCGCTGATGATGTGATGCGTCGGGAAGTGCTGCGCCAGCGCGGGGATGATGACGGCTTCGGAAGCCACATCGCCTTCGGTCACGATGTCGGTGACGGTACGCTTGGTATTTTGCTGGTGCGGCTGGTTGTAGTGCTGCATCAAGACCGCACCGGCGGCGCGGGCGATTTCCGAAACAGTGCGGCGGGTGGCTTGCAAATCCATGATGAGTGCTCCATGCGGACGACGACCAATTAAAAAAGCCTATCTGCGACCAGATAGGCTTTGAGTATACAAAAAAACTGTGATAAAGGTTACTGTGCAGGTGCTTCCAACACGATCACCGTGCTGGCTTGTTTTCCTTTAGGGCCTTCCACTACTTCAAATTCGACCTTGGTTTTCTCTTGGAGAGAACGGTAGCCGTTCCCTTGGATGGCGGTGTAATGGACGAACACATCACTGCTGCCGTTTTCCGGTGTGATAAATCCATAACCTTTTTCGTTGCTGAACCATTTGACGAAACCCTGAATCCGTTGAGACATTTACAAAAAACTCCTGAATGACTGACAACAGTTTAATCAGCCCCTTACACAGTTGCAGATCCCTAAACACGTCATTGAATGTGTTGCTGGGCTAGG
>JAFLCH010000149.1:6613-10047 GCA_017303775.1 Anaerolineae bacterium
CCCTGCATCCGCAGGACGCACATCAACCCGCCGTCGCTGCCGCGCACCAGTGTGATCGCTTCCAAGCCGGCGAACTGTTCCAGATCGAGCGCGTCCTTCAAGGCCAGCAAGTCCGGGTGCAGCACCAGACATTCCTGCACCGCGAACACGCTGTCGTCCTTGGCGGCGGGCAGCCCCAACTGGCCGTCAGCGGCGGGGTAAAAGGTCATCTGCTGGTTATAGCCCCAGACTTCCGGGCTGGGGATGAAAGGCTGCACGGGCGGGTCACTGATGCCCGCGATGCGTTCCAGTTGGTCGCTCAGCACATCTTGCTTGAGCAGGAGCTGCGCTTCATATTGGATGTGCTGCCACTGACAGCCCCCGCAGCGCGCCGGCCCGAAGTGCTCGCAGGCCGGGAACACCCGATCCGCCGATGACTCCAGCAGCGTCACCCCTTCGGCGAACAGCGTCCGCCCTTTCTGCCGTAGCACCCGCGCCTGCACCCGTTCGCCGGGGATGGTGTAGGGGATGAAGACCACCTGTTCACCACTTCGCCCCAAGGCGCTGCCCCCGTTGGCCATCGTCTCCAACTGCACTTCGATGATTGTTTCGCTCATATCGTTCTGTCCTTGCCGCTGCTGTGCATGAATCCGCATATTGGTAGCGCACGCGCTGCGCGGTTATAATGTGCCGAAACGTCATTATAAACCATAGGGGGAAACCGCCATGTCGGATCTTGAAAAGACTTCTCGCTTCCTGCACACAGTTCCGATGTTTCAAGGGTTACAGGATCGCCAGCTTCAGCGACTCGCCCGGCGGTTCACCGAGCGCACGTTCGCAGCCGGCGAAACCATCGTCACGCAGGGCACACTGGGGATCGGCCTGTTCGTCATTGAAAGCGGGAAGGTGAATGCGGTGCGCCTGAATCCTGATGGCAGCAGCACCGTGGTCAACTCGTTGGGGTCGACTGAATTCTTCGGCGAACTGTCCTTGCTGGATGACGCGCCGCGCACCGCGTCAGTCGTGGCGACTGAGGAAACCAAGTGTCTGGTGCTGACTCAGTTGGATTTCATGTCGGTGCTGCATGAAGACGCGGATATTCCCATCATCATGCTCAAGGAACTCGCCAAGCGCTTCCGCCGTTTGATGGAAAGCCTGTAGTCAAATCGAGGTTGTGCTAGGGATGGCCGGACTCACAGCGCCATCCCTTTTTGATTCCCGGCCTAGCCCAGCAGGAAGCGCAGCGCGTCCGGCAGCCGCCGCGCCCACGCCGATTCGGTGTGTTCGCCGTCCACTTCGGCCACATAACGCAGATCGACTTCCGGGCGGTAGCCCTTTTCCATCAGCAGCGCCTTCATCTTACGGGCGCTCTGTTCGCGGGTGCCGTTGTCGAGGTAAATTTTGCCGGGGACGAAGCGGTGTTCGCGGATGAAGTTATAGATCGCCCCGCCGCCAATCCACAGCGAAGGACTCATCACACCGGCGAAGCCGAACACATCCGCCCGCTGGAAGAACCCGTACAGGCTGATCAACCCGCCCATCGACGACCCCATAATGCCGGTGTGCTCCCGCTTCTTCAAGGTGCGGAAGTCGCGGTCGATGCGCGCCTTCACCGTGTCCACCAGAAACGTCAGGTAGCGGTCACCGTCGCCGCCCCACACATGCGGGAACGGGTTGTATTCCTGCACGCGCCGTTCCGTGTTGGGCAGCCCGACCACGATGGCCTCCAGCCCTTCGGCGGCCAATTTCTGCATCGTTTCATCCACTTCCCATTCCTGCCCCGCGAATCCCACGGCGCGGTCAAACAGATTCTGTCCGTCGTGCATATACAGGACGGGGTAATGTTGGCGGGTGTGATGATAAGACGGCGGCAGCCATACCTGTAGATGGCGCTGGTTGTTTAATTGGGGGCTGTGGAAATCCGGCAGGATGAGCAGTTCGCCGGTGACGGTGTGATACGCGCCGCCGTTCCATGAACGATAATCTTGCCAGACCATTTCTTGTATAGTCATGTAGGTTGTTTACTCCATCGCCTGCGCTTGTATTCGGGCGGCCAAACGGCCTTCGAGCGCAAGCCCGTGCTCCATTCCTATCTACCTTTATTGTACGACGGAGTTGGAGCAGCTTCGCGAATAAATTGACGTGATTCCGGGAGAAAAACCTTTAATTTTGTGAATTTTGGGCGTTGTTGTAAAGCAAACGTTGGATCAGGCTGGTTATCGAGCAGGGTTTCAGCATAGCACCGCCCGTGCGCTTTTCCAGTCTTTTTCAGGGGATGCTCATGTTGCGGCAGTGTGCGCCAGCGGGAGTGTGACCCGCGCTGTTGTACCCACCCCGACTTGGCTTTCGAGGTGGATTGTCCCCTGATGCCCCTCGATGATTTTGCGGGCGATTGACAGCCCCAGTCCGGTGCCGCCAGTACTCGTCGAGCGGGCTTTATCGGCGCGGTAGAAGCGTTCAAACACGTGCGGTAAATCGCTTTCGGAGATGCCGACGCCGGTGTCGGTGATGGTGAGCATCATCTGCTCGTCCACGCGGGCCGTTTGGATGCTGATGCTGCCGCCGGACGGGGTGTAATTGATGGCATTCTGGACGAGGTTAAGGACGGCACGGCTGAGATACGCAGAATTGCCGCGAATATATATTGGTTGATCTGCTGGTATCCACTCAAGATCTATTTGCTTCAGTGTTGCTGATGCACTGAAGTCTTGCACGACCTGCGTAATAAGTGAGTTGAATTCGAACCGCACGTCTTCGAGGACAATATCCTCATTATCCAACTGCGCCATTTCCATAAAATCATTTAAGAAGCCTAACAAACGCTTACTCTGCTCTTCAATTCTTTCAAGATGCACTTCGCGCTTCTGAGCATCTGTCACTTTGTGCAAAAGATACGTGCTGCTGTTGATGATGCTGAGAGGAGTTCGGAAATCGTGTGAAAAGTCGTTAATGAAGGCTTGCATAGCGTATACACGTTGTTGTTCAGCTTCGAGCGCCAGTGATTGTGCTTCTAGAATTTTGAGTTGAGTGATGTCGCGTGAAATGCCCACAATCCCAATTACGCTGCCATCTTCAGCTTTCCATGGCACTTTGGTGGTCTTGAAGATAATCGCTTCACCTTGAAGATTATGTCCGCTGCGTTCAATATCAATGAGCGCTTGCCCTGTCTTCAGAACAGCTTCATCATCTTGTTGGAATTGCTTTGCAAATTCAGTTTCATATAAATCGAAGACTGTTCTCCCAATCAACTCTTGCGGATTACGGTTCACAAAATGAGCTAACGATTTATTCACTAAGAGATACCGACTTAGATCATCTTTTAAGTAAATTAAGTCCGGTGTATGGTCGATCAAAATCCGCAGGAGATTTCTCTCTCGTTGGAGTTTTTCCTGTACAGCACGCAGTTCGGTAATATCCGTAAATGTGACGACTGCTCCGCTTGTGGAATTGCTCTG
>JAFLCH010000015.1:0-20764 GCA_017303775.1 Anaerolineae bacterium
GGGGATGAATTTATCCGCATCTTCTTGGGGACGATCATCTTCCAAGTCGCCATCGCCCTCATCGCCCTCGTCGCCGCCACCCTCCAACGCACCACCCCCGGCGAACGCGCCAATCTCATGATCGCCAGCTTCTGCCTCAACGCCGGCAATTTCGGCCTCTCTTTGGTCGGGTTCGCCTTCAATCAGGAAGTCTTCAGCCGCGCCATCGTCGTCTTCATCGCTAACATCGCCACCAACTATTCACTCGGTACATTCGTGGCCTCGCACGGGCATCTCCCCATCTCCCGCAGCCTCCTCAGCGTTTTCCGCACCCCCGCTGTTTGGGCGCTGGTCGCCGCCCTCGCCATACGCGGCTTCGACCTCTCCATCCCCCTCGTCGTCACCCGCTCCATCGAATCGCTCGGTAACGCCGCGCTCCCCCTCATGCTCATTCTGCTCGGTCTGGAATTAGGGCAGTTTGGGCGTTTTGGTCAGTTCCGCTTGGTCACCACCGGTGTGGTCATCCGCCTGCTCGTATCGCCTTTTCTCGCCTTAGGGTTAGCCGCGCTCCTCGGCATGACCGGCCCCGCCCTCACCGCCTTCGTCATTCAGGCCAGCATGCCCACCGCCGTCCTCACCATCATCTTCACCACGCAATTTGACTTGGAACGGGATCTCGCGCTCAACCTCATCATGGTCAGCACACTCCTATCTCCCTTCACCCTCTCGCTGCTCATCTATCTCTTTCGCTGAAAGGATCTGTGCCCGCCACCGCTCAGTCTCAGCCGGCCTTCTCAACCGTACCACCCTCAGGTGATCAAACGCGGCCTCTCCCAGCAGGGCAGGGTATTCGCGTCGGTGTCGCCAGTGTGCCTTCCACGTCCACACGAACACCGAGTCGCGCCCCATCAGATGCCCCAAACTTTCGCGGTTGCCGTTCCACAGCGTTTCACCGCCCCACAGCCGCTTCCAACTCCGCCTCACCAACCGCCACAGGATCAACCACAGCGGATAATCCAGCCAGACCAGCGTATCAGCCCGCCCCCAAACCATCTCCCGCACCCGGCTGAAGTTCCCATCAGCGATCCATCGTTCGCCTGCCGTCGCCTGCTCGACCTGCTTACGAAAATCCGCATCCGTGACCGCCTTCCAGCCCTCGTCCCATTGCAGCGCGTCCCGCTCAATATGCGGGTAGCCCAATTGTGCCGCGAGTTCACGCGCCAGCGTCGTTTTACCGGTGGCGCTGTTCCCCACGATCACGATTCGCTCAGGCATTGGCTAACCTCTCTGCTTATTCGGGTCGCGCGCGTTTCGCCTGCTCCACCAGTGCTTTATCCGGTGCTTCGGGTCGGTATGCCGCGATCTCCACCAATTCTGCCAGCGCTTCCAGCTCCCGCGTTGCTGCGGCGTGTTCCTGTACCGTCTGTGTCGGTTCACGGTACGACCGCAGTCGGCGTTGTGCGCGTCGGTAAATCGCGAAGATTTCTCGTCGGGTCGGGTCTTGATGAATCAATCCGCGTGAATAACCGCTGTACCGCAGTCCTTTCCATCGCCGCCAGCCCAACCACATCAGGACGCCCGCTGCCCCTATTCCCACGATCACGAGCAGGGGTTGGATGATCGCCCCTAGCGCGCTCATCCCGCCTCGCAAAATGTCGCCCAGCGGGATTTGAGGCAGTTCAACCCCCGCCAGCATATCGCTGAAAATCCAGCGTTGCACCGGCCCCGTCTGCGGATCGCCCGTCCACCCCGGGGTTGGGTCAAACGGAACCCACTCAACGCCGGGGAAGAACACCTCCACCCATGCGTGCGCGTCGCTCGCTCTCACCTCATAATAGCCGGTAATCGCGTTATAACTCCCGCTCGCATACCCCACCACAAACCGCGCCGGAATCCCCAGCGCCCGCAGCATCACCACCATCGCGCTGGCGTAATGCTCGCAAACCCCGCGCCGGTCGACGAACAAAAACTGGTCAACCGCGTCGCTGTCTGCGGCTTGTGGGGGCGGGAAATAATCATACGGGTAAGTCTCCAGCAGATAATCACGCACTGCGATCACCTGATCATAAACACTTTCCTTGCCCGCTGTGATAGTCCGCGCCAGTTCATAAACCCGCTCCGGTGTCGTGTCCGGCAGTTGAAAATATCGCGATTGAATCCGCTCCGGGTAATCCCCCGCCGCCGCCCGCAGTTGCTCCGGTTCATACGTCTGGCTGGTCGACTCAATCGAATAAACCATCCCCGCTTGCAGCGGCTCGCCAATCTTGATTCCCCCCGTCACGTCCAGAGCCAGTTCTCTTGAAGGGAAGAAAATCGTCACCGGAGTCCCGCCCGCCCACAGCACGTTTGGCATATTCTGGGCAACATAAAACGTCTGCACAAAAGTTGGCTCAGGAACATAATAATCCAGAACAAAACGCCCGCTGCGTCCCGCGTAATACGGGCGCAGGTTCGTGTCGCTCGCGCTCCAATTGCGTCCGTCGTACTGGTCAAACGCGTATCCTCGCCAGTAGCTCCATGCCGGACTCTGCACGTACATCATGATCGTATCGCTCAACCGCCCCCGGTAGCTCAAGTCAAGCTGGTTCTCGAATCCGTAGTAGTAATCGCTCGTCTGGTCAGGGCTGTAAACCCCTTCCGCCCGGAACAGTGGAATCGCCGGATTGATCACCTGTGCCGAAGGCGCTTTATTGATCGGGATCTGGAACGAGAAGGGCGGCACAATCGGATACCCTGCGAATCGTGGCGTAATCACGAACACCCCCACCACGCACAATGTAGCCAGTACCCCGAATCGCCCCCACCGCTGATAAGAACGCCAGCCTCTCCCCCCCTGATCTGTCTCCGTGGACACCTTCAGCACCACCGGGTTATCCTTCACCCCGTCTTCGCTGTCCGCTCGCCACAAAAACGCTAACACCAGCCCGAAGTAAACCAGCAAGAACGCTGCGAACGTCAAATCCCGGCTCAAGGTAGCCGCGACATATAAATTGATTAACCCGATTCCCATCCCCGAATACAGGTTCAGCCGTTGATACAATTCAAAACTCACCACCGCCATCGCGAGCATGGCGATCTGCGCCTGTGGGTAAGGTTGCCCGCTGAACATCCCCACAAACATCCAGCCGAACGCCACATGCAAACCGATGAAGGTTCCCACCCGTAACCATCGCGGCGGCTTCTGATGAAAGCGGTAAGCCGTTCGGTGCCCCCACGCCAGCACGCCGATGCTGATCACCGCCACCACCCACAAACGGGTTGGCCACGCGAGTGCGATGATACTCACCGTCTGTGCCGCGAATGCGATCTGCCGCAGCCTCACCGAACCTTCCGCTTCAAACAGGCGTTTATCGCGTTTTCGCAGCCGCGCGATCACATACAGCAGCCCGATCATCGCCACGCCGAAAATCCACAGCTCTGTGCGGATCATGAACACGACCACGCCAACAGCCGCCGCCCCGTACAGCATCAGCTTCAACACTTGTGTGAATCGTTTGTACATAGAGCGTAGATTGACCGCCTGAGTTTTCACATCAACTGCTCCACCCAATCATCCCCGAACACCACCTCTCGCACCTCAATATCCGCGTTCCGGAGCGGCTCACAAAGGGCGCTGCTGTCGGTTCCCGCCTTAGGGAAACTGTGCGCGGCCATCACCACGGCCATCACGTTCGCCCCTTGCTGCCGTAGTGTGATCAAAGGTTGGATCAACGTTGGTTCCGGCCACGGCAAGATAACCACGACGAACGCTTGGACAGCCTGTGCGCCGATCACCTGCTCCAGTGGTCGCTTGCCCTGAGGTTGGACTCGCGCCAGATACTCAAGTAAAGCCCTCCGGTCAACAACACCTCTGGGTGCCGGGGTTGCTTCATCATCACTCAGCAAATGTAAACGGTATCCCTTGTGCTGGGCATAGTCGCCGATGCTGGCCGCCGCCTTGACCGCCCATTCAAATGGGGTGTGCTTGCTCCGTTCTGGCGGGTAAGGGTGCTCAAACAAATCAATCACCAGCGTGAGTCCCGGTTGCGCTTCGTCTGCGAATTCCTTACTGATGAGTACACCGGTGCGCGCCACAGATCGCCAGTGAATATGCCTCGGTGAATCGCCTGCGCGGTAAGGGCGCACCCCCATCACTTCATACCCGACCCCCGCGCGCGGGCGTGCAATCTGTGCGTTCAATGTGCGTTCCAAAAATGCGAACCGTTGCAGCGGGCGCACCTCCGGATAAACGAGTACGCTAGTCTTGATGTGCAGCTTGCCCTCTCGCCGGAAGAACCCGAAAGGCGCGCGTGAGTCGCTTCTATTATCCGGGAATAGGTGGACACCTCGCCGGTCAAGCGTGACCGGATACGTGAATTGAACGGCTTGCTGTTTGGATAAACTGGGGATGAACAGTTGCATCGATTGAGTAGGGCTGTCCGGTGCTGCCAGCGGGCATTCCTCTCGTACCCGAAGATGGTGAGTTGTGCCGCCCGCTCGTTTTCGCAGTGTCAGCGTTATATCAACCGCCTCAGCTTCATAGAACTCCCTATCCTGCCCATCACCAATCTGTCGATTCCCTTCCAGATGGCTCAACACTCCCCGGTTCATCCACCAGCCCGCCAGCACGATACCCAGCAGTAAAGCCGCCACAACATACAGCCATCCGACCTGTGTCTGGTTGCCGAACAGGTAAATCACCATCGAGGCGGCCATGAAGCTGTAGGCGCGGCTGGTTGGCATATATCTCTGCTATTCCACCGGAACGCGCGTTTCGGTCAAGATGTTCTCGATCACCGCTTCAGCCGTTTCTGGTCGCCGGTCGCGGGTCAGCAGCCGGTGTGTCAGCACAGCCGGTGCCGCCAGCTTAATATCATCCGGAGTGACGAAAGTTCGCCCTCGAATGAGCGCCAGCGCCTGCACACAGCGTTGCAGCGCAGCGCCGCCGCGTGGGCTAACCCCCACCACCACATCCCCATGTGTACGCGTCGCGCTGGCAATCTGTACAATGTATTCCTTCAATGGACGTACCACGTCCACCGCCCGCGCCGCTTGTTGCAAGGCTGCAATGTCGCCCAGTTCAATCACCGCCTCAATCGTTTCCAGTGGGTCAGCGTGTTCTTCTCGTTCCAGAATGCTTACCTCATCCTCATACGAAGGATAACCGAGGTTCATCGCCACCAGAAAACGGTCGAGTTGGGCTTCAGGCAGGGGGAAAGTTCCCGCCATTTCAACCGGATTCTGTGTCGCGATGATGAAAAAGGGTTGTGGTAACGTATGGGTAAAGCCGTCGCTAGTAACTTGCCCCTCCGCCATACTTTCCAGCAAACTGGATTGTGTGCGCGGGGATGCCCGGTTAATCTCGTCCACCAGCACAATGTTGCCGAAGATCGGCCCCTGTACGAACTCAAACCGTTGTTCCCGCTGGTTGTAAATCGCGCCCCCTGTTATATCCCCCGGCAGCAAATCAGGCGTACATTGGATGCGTTTGAAGGTTGCATGTATGCTTCTTGCCAGCGCCTTCGCCACCAACGTTTTCCCGATTCCCGGTACATCCTCCAACAGCACATGCCCTTTGCCGAGTAGTGCAGCCAGCATCAAGATCAGCTTGTTCTCTTCGATAACAACCCCTTGCCGCAGACTATTCATCAACTTCTTGATCTGTTCAGGTGCGTTCGCGATCTGCGTTTGATGCCCGTTGATATAGCTCGAATGTTGTGTCATGCCCTGTTTGTGGCTCCGTAAGTGGACGGTGTGCAATTCTTAGTATAAGTGGGGAATGAAGTTTGTACGCGCTTAGAGGAGTCTTAAATCTTGCGAGAGCAGGTAAACTGCCTCTCGTTCATAAACCGATCCCTGTGGCGTGAGCGTGCTGCTGTAAAGCACAAACTGTTCAACCTGAAACGGCTTGGTTTTGAAGCCATCATGTTGGGCGATATAAGTTTGAATCGCATGTTCGGAGATAGGTTTCTTGAGTCGCGTGAGTGTGATGTGGGGAGCGAATGGACGGTTCTCGCGTGGGATTCCAATCTGCTGAAACCCCGCCTCAATCAATTTTTGCAGATTGATGAGCTGCTCTGGCGCGTCCATCCCTGCCCATAAAACCTTCGCCGTACCCCGCGCGGGGAATTGACCAACGCCGCGTACTTGGGTGGAGAAGGTGACTGCTCGAATTGTGCTTAGGGTACGATGGATGGCGTCACGTTTGTCGTTATCCGTATCGCCAATGAATTTCAGCGTCAGGTGAAGTTGCTCCGGTTGAAGCCACCTGACGCCTGCGATACCTGTACGAAGAACTTCTAGCTGGTGTTTGACTGCTTCTGGCAGTTCGATGGCAACGAACAATCGTGGCATTCATACCCCCGCTCGTTATGCACATCACCTCAAGTTTCAAAGTGGGACGCGTGGCAGACAAGCATCCCACCTGATTAGGTTTAACCGACGCCGTTGCACCACGGTGCGTTGCAACCGGTGTTCGTGCTGATACTGTTCACATCGGGCAGTCCTGCGAATTGGTTCTCGCCCAGAGTTGATGCGCTGTAGTCAATGAATACCTCAAACCCGTTTCCCCGCACCAGCATCATCCTTGAAAATTGGGTGTAGCTTCGGGCGATTGGGGTTAGCGGTTCTCCTACCGGAATAGTGCCTGTAGGCCGTCGTCCGAAGCGGTCTAGAAATGCTACCGCAAAAGGACTGCTCACTTGTACCGCACCGTTTGTCACTCCGCCACCACCGCTTGTGCCAGTTGCCCGTTGATTCGGCATGATATTCGCTTCTGCATAAGCAGTCGCCTGTAACCCCGCCAGATTACAAAAATCGGGGCTGAAAACGTCAACATTCAACCGGAAACCGGCGGTACGCTCCATCACCAGCACCAGGGTTTGCGTTGCGCGGTCACAGCGCATGATGGGGTCGGAACCAATCCATCCCGGTGGGCGTACAGTCGGCGGGTTCACCACATTTGCCAGCAATTCCAGATCATGCCGGATGTCGCGCGCAATCGCATATGGTGTACTGGGTACAGCCCCGAACCATCCGGGAGGGCGTTGGTCAGGCCCCATGAGTGTTCCGGCCAGAATCTCCAGATCAAGTCGTATTAGGAGTGGGAGTTGACGGTCCATCACATTTGCGCTTCCGCTCCAACCCCCGGGTCGGCTAGCACCCAAATTCTGTGTTGCCAATATATCGAGATCAGTGCGGGCATTAATGAGAAGTTGAAGTGCTTCCGGTTCAATCGGCGAGATAGGCACATCTGGCGTTGAGGCTGATTCTTCTGCGGGTGCATTCGGATCAACCACTTCTTCAGGAGGGACTGCTAGCGGATCAGGTGTGCTAACAGGCATATCCTGTGCGCTCACAAATACCGGAAGCAGTAAAAAAACAAGTAGAATAGCACTTATCGCTCGGCGCACAATTCGATCTCCTTGCATCAACGCGGGTTGCTTCTTGCATTATACAACTGCCTGCTTTTCAGCGCGCGTAAGCCTTGCCCTTCGTTATTTGGGCTTGTCTGGCTTATCAGGCAGTGGCATAACCGGCGGTCTTGGTTTCCGGTCATTTTCTTTGTCTTTTCGTGATCCGAATAAACTGGCTGTCAGAGAAAACCGGCTGTTCTTTGTTTCAGCTGGAGGGAGCGATTCTGGTAAATCCTTTGGCATCTGGATCACATCAGTCGGCATTAACTGTTGCGTATCCGCTTGCCGCGCTAAGTGAATCCCCGGCGGCTGGATGACAACATTCGCTTCTGGTATTGATGGTGGAATTGCACTTGCTTTGATCGGCACAATCCGCTGGCTATCGCTGAAAATGGGTCGGTCAAATTCGGTAACCGGGATTTGTTGGATAGCTGAATTCAGCATTGTCTTCAGAATGATAACGGCGTCATCTCGGAGCTTCTTATACTTATCGCGTGTGAGGCTAGCTGCTTCCAGTTCATCTAGAATCATGTCCATCAGGCCAATGAGTTCAGCATCAGACACAACGGAACTAAATTGCCGTTCCACAATGTATGGAGCCACAAAACCCGCTAACCGCTGAATGACGGGGGTTGCTTCACCGCGTATATAAATAACGACCGGCCAACGCTCATCGGTATAATGCGCGCTCACCTGTGCATACGACGGGAATAAATCTTGGCATAACCGGCGGTAAAGACTGACATAACCATTTACCCAATCATTGAGCAAACCGCTGATATCCTGATTGATTGTTTGTAGGCTGTAGGGTTGGTCAGCCATAATCACCAGAATATTATAGCTGGCAAGCCCGCGGGCCAATCGGGGCAGTCGCTCGTCATGCGTGCCGCGTTGATCCCACATCGGTAGTAGCTGCGGTGCATACTGCTGTGCCAGCGCGACGAGGATATTTTCTTCCCGCTGATCCATAATTTTTAACCCCGCTAGTTTAATATTGTCATTCTATACTATTGAACGGAACTTTCGCACGCCCAAAAATAGGTTCAAAATTTAATCACTCCCCACCAGAATCTGAATGTTGTAATCCGTTGCACGTTCTATTCCCACCCAGAATGGTCGAACGAGTTCATAATCACAGTCGCCCTCTGTTTGGAATGTGGTCATGATCACAATACGCTTGGTTGTGTCGTCTCGGTTGAACCCATTTATTTCATGTCGTGCTGTGCAGCCTCTACCGCTGCTCCATAAACCTGCGAGCACTCGATCATTGCCGAAGTCAAATGTTGATCGTGTTATTAACTGTCTGCAAAGTTGACTTTGATCAGCTTGGTTATAAAAATTTTCAAGCGCCTGAGCGTTTTGCAGAATGAATAATCGCCCCGCTGCATCATGAGCAGCCTCGAAGCAAATGCCGTACATCACCGGATTCGCGTCGAGCCAAGGATAAGTCTGTACGATCAATGGAGTAGGGGTAAACACAGCAAGAGGTGTTCCCGTTGAGGCAGGTGTATTATGAAGCTCGAAATCGTTGGGTTGAATACATCCACTCAACGCCACGAAGCTCAGAATCCACCACCTGTAGAATTGTCGAAGAATTGAATTTTGAATTTTCATGAATCCTAAAGACAATTAAGATAAAGGAACTCGCATCAGGTTTTAAAGCATGGTAAGATGCAATAGGTGAACTTTTCATCTGCCTAGCAGGTTAATCTATGCGAATCCTCATTATCTCCGATATTCATGCTAACCTGACTGCCTTTGAAACCGTCTTGAACGATGCCAAAGGTCAGTGGGAATACGTTTGGTGCTTAGGGGATGTTGTAGGCTACGGGCCTGACCCCAACGAATGTGTCGACCTGCTGCGTACCCTTCCTCATCTCTGTTTGGCCGGCAATCATGATTGGGCGGCCTTGGGGCGGTTAGATATTCGTACCTTTAACCCGGATGCCCGTGTTGCTGTCAATTGGACTCGCGAAACCCTCACCAAAGACAATATTGAGTATCTGGACGCGCTGCCGACAACCTTTGTAATCGGTAATTATACACTGGCTCATGGTAGCCCTCGCGAACCAGTTTGGGAATACATCCTTGAGCCGCTCATTGCCACCCTCAACTTCCCGCATTTCGAAACACCATATTGCTTGGTCGGGCATACACATCAACCCATTATCTACGAATTGATGAATGAAGATGGTGATACCGCTGCCATTCCGCCATCATATGGCCTCCAGCGGCAGTTAAATGGTCGGCGGCAAATAATTAACCCCGGCAGCGTAGGCCAGCCACGCGATCAAAATCCCAACGCAGCCTACGCCATTCTTGATGTCGAGACCAACATTTGGGAACATCGTCGTATCCCTTATGATATTGCCGCTGTCCAAAAACGGATGCGCACTTACGGAATGCCTGATCGTCTTGTCAACCGCCTTGAACATGGTTGGTAACAGGTAAATGCTCCCCATTCCCAATGACATTAGTCGCACCATGCGTGATTATCTTGCGGAAATTTATCGTCTTGCTGATCGTGGGCAAGATGACTCAGGCTACATCAGCACTTCGGCTTTGGCAGATTTGCTTGATGTGAGTGCGCCTGCGGTAAATCGCATGGTAACGAAATTGAAAGAAAGCGGTCTGCTAGAACACGAACCCTATCAAGGGATACGTCTCACTGATCTTGGTCAGCGCGAGGCACTGAAACAACTTCGTTTTCACCGCATTGCCGAAGCTTTTCTCGTCAAAGTGATGGGATTTGGTTGGCATGAAGTTCATGACGAAGCGGATCGTATGAGTCAGGCGTTGAGCGAAACATTGGCTGAACGCATGAATGCAATGACGGGTTATCCGACGCACTGTCCGCACGGTGAACCGATTCCTACTGCGGAAGGTGAATTACCACATTTTCAAGATGATCTTCTCGTAAATGCCCCGCTTAATGTTGATCTTGAAATTACCCGTGTCCGTACTCGCGAATCAGATCGCTTGGAATACATGGCAGCTTTAGGGTTATTGCCAGAGACTCATCTTCAGGTACTCCATAAAGCGCCGTTTAACGGCCCTGTTCAACTCAAAGTTGGCAGTGAATACCGCATTGTGGGACACAACCTCGCCGAACTCATCAAGGTAAAAGTTAGTTAAATGGCGTGGGTGTCGGGCTGAGGAGTAACTCGAGATTCTCTTTGGTGATGATTGGTCCCGGCGGCACGAGGATGTGTTCAGCGATTGTTGAACCTGCCAGAAGTTGCACTGCACTATTTACCAGCGCTTGAGCCATTTCCACCCGCGAAGATTGAGCTGAACCCCGCATAAAGAAACCTCGCCGGATATATTCCTGTGCCAGTGCCTCGGCATCAACGCTCACGATGATCACTGAACTCGGATCAACATTCGCGGCACGCAGAGCATCAATCGCGCCGAATGAACCTGCATCATTAATGCTCAAAATCATATTGAAACTAATGCCGTCGTTCAGGAGTTCTTCGACTGAGGCGCGTCCAAATTCTCGGGTAGCGCCCAGATAGCGCCCCACAACGTTTGCACGGGGTGCGAGTTCTTTCAATCCATCCTCTAAGCCATTCGCTCTCTCTACAATATCATCACGGTCAGGGTAATCGAGGATGATGACATTAGCTCTACCGCCCATCTCATCCCGTACAATTTGCCCTGCGAAACGTCCCGGTTCCAACCCCAGCAAATAATCATCACCCCCAACCAGAATCCCACCATACGGATTCATATTGTTAGCATGAAATACCAGCGGCAATCCGGCTGCTTGGGCTGCTTCTAGGCTGGTTGCCATCAAGTTTATGTCCAGCGGGCAGAGGATAATTGCCCCGGCGCCTTCTGCTCGCGCACGTTCAAACAACGTGACTTCTCGATACGGATCGGTTTGGCTGTCGTATAGTCTGAACCCGATGCCGTATTCGCGGGCGATTTCACTCATTTCCCGCGCCAATCCCGAATGGTATTCGGTTTCCTGTGTACAGGCGATGAATGCGATAAATCCCGTAGGACCTAATTTGTTCTTGGCGGCCGAAATTTGTTCGCTTGCTGGAACAATCCGTGAAGAAGGCGCGTCTTCTCCCTTGAGCACCGTTGCACCTAGCAGCGGGGTGGGTGTCCATGAACTGGCTGTCGCAGTGATAGATACGATTTCTGCTTGTGCGATAGCGGTTTCCGCGCTGATCGTTTGCAGTAACGCCAGCTCAGTATTCGTGCGGGTGGTCTGGAATAATATTGCTGCTGCGATCACCAACAATAGGAGAACGGCGATGATCGCGAATGGCAAAATTCCGCGCGTCCAACCGGTTGGTCCGTTTGTAATTGTGATGCGACTGCGCGTGCTTTGATAATGTATTGGCGATACAGGCTCAAGGCTGTCTGAACTTCCCGGAGGCAGCCCTAGAGCAATATTTAATGCACGAGCCATCTCTGTTGCGGTATTGAACCGATCATTTCGATCTTTTTGGAGCGCTCTCAGAATAACATCTTCGACTGCCGGGGGGATGTGTGGGTTAAACTCACTGGGTGGTGTAGGCGGTTTTTCGAGATGCTGATAAATAATCGAAACCAGATCGCTTGTCGATGTATCAAATGGCAGTCGTCCTGCCACCATGTTGTATAAAATAACACCAAGGCTGTAAATATCTGAGCGGTGGTCGAGCGGTTCACCCCGCAGTTGTTCCGGCGACATATAAGCCGGTGTACCAACGATTGTTCCGCTCCGTGTGATTTCACCAGTGCCTTCTGCCAGTTTTGCCAGACCGAAATCGGTGAGATAGGCATTTCCTGCATCATCCAGCATGATATTGCTGGGCTTGAGATCGCGGTGGATGACACCCTTACTGTGTGCATACGCCAACCCCTCCGCGAATTGCTTGAAGATTGAAGCACTACGCTCCATCGTAATCCGTTCGCGCTTCAGTAGTTCACTGAGTGAACCGCCCCGAAGCCAGCGCATCGCCAGATACGCCATCTCATCATTAATGCCGTACGCATAAATTGGAAGGATGTGGATATGCTCTAACCGTGCAATAACCTCGGCTTCACGGGCAAATCGTCGTCGGAATTCTTCCTGTTGTCCTTGCCCTTCGTCGAGTCGAATGACCTTCAATGCCACATGGCGATTAATCGAAGACTCGAACGCCTTATAGACCACAGCCATCGCCCCTTGGCCTAGTCGCTCTTCGATTACAAAATCACCTAATTTCTTGCCGATCAACATGTCTGCTGGCATGGTTGATCCAATTTCCTCAATGTTTGCACAGGGACAACAAACTGCATCAAATTAACAGTATTGTGAATAGTTACAGTATAGGCCATTCAAACTGGAATCGCCACAATTTCTTAGCCTATTCTCCCCCCGCGCCACTTCTGTCGTCAAGACGTGCCTTCTGCGTCAGGTAATCGGCGGTTATGTTTCCATCTCCTGATGCTATAATCCTTTGTGAAAGTTAGGCTAGGATTGGAAGTGAGAAATGACTCGAAAGGGTTTTGTAGTTAATAGTTTGCTGGTTTTGCTGTTCGTACTATTTCCCCTGAATAGCATCGCCGCACAGGACGTTTCAGCATCTCTGCCGCTATCGTATCAACTGAATGGGATCACCCATATTCCGCAGGGATGGAATAACTGTGGCCCAGCCACATTGACGATGGGATTGACTTACTTCGGTTTCGCGGCAGATCAGAATCCAGCCGCTTCTTGGCTCAAGCCAACATCCGAGGATGGTAACGTAAGCCCGTGGCAGATGGTCGAATATGTGAATACCCAATTAGGCAGTGGTATCCGCGCGGTCAGCCGTGTAGGGGGGGATGCGGTTACGCTCAAAACACTAGTTTCTAACAACTTTCCGGTCGTTATCGAAGCCGGTTACGATCCAGAGCCAGATCGTTTGGGGTGGATGGGGCATTATCTTCTGATAGTGGGATACGATGACTCAGCCAGTATGTTTAACACCTACGATAGTTATCTTGGCCCGAATAAGAAGTACAGCTACGACCACGTAAACGAATTCTGGGCACATTTCAACAATACCTATATCATTCTCTATAGTGCCGAACGTGAACCCGAACTGATGAATTTGTTGGGGACGGACGCTGATCCTATTCAGAATTCTCTGAATGCCTTAGAAATCAACCGCCAACGCGCTTTAGCCAATCCTCAAGATAAATTCGCTTGGTTTAATATGGGGTCGAATTACGTCGCTCTTGCTCAACTGAATCCACAGGCTTACGATCCGCAGGCCTATGAGTATGCTGTAGCGGCTTTTGATAAAGCCCGTGAACTAAACCTCCCTTGGCGGATGCTCTGGTATCAGTTCGGCCCCTATGAAGCCTATAATGCCGTTGGTCGCTATCAGGATGTTATTGATCTCGCGGGTGTGCAGTTAAGTGAAGAGGGGACTTCACAGTATATTGAGGAAACCTTCTACTACGCCGGTGTTGCGAGGGAAGGAATGGGCGATGTCCGCCGTGCTTTGGCGAACTATAACACTGCTATTCAACTCGACCCTAACTTTACACCAGCGCGGGAAGCGCGGGACCGCCTGCAATCTACGTCCGCCGATGGTAGTGCTAGCGGATAGATAATCTGTGTAAGCTCAATAAATCAAAAGAGATAGCGGGAAGCTATCTCTTTTGATTCGATTACCTATTGGCTTAAAGCCTGTACCATTTGTCTGAAAGCGGATTTGTAGTCATGGCTCAGATCAAAGCGGGGACTTCTTCGAATCGCATCTGGTGGATCAAGGGGCATTAATTGTGCGATAATAATGCGCTTGCCTTTGCTTCGAAAAAATGACCACGCTGCTGTTACGCTTTCGCTGTTGAGCGATTCCGCTGAAAGCACGTAAACCATTCGCGAGCATTCTGTGAGCGCGGGATGAACCCCGCCGGCCCAATGAACATCGCTGCTTTCTTCATGCAGCCATGTCGCGATACCGGCTTTACGCAAATCATCGGCTAATTGCTCGGCGATTGCGCTGTCGCCTTCGGCGAAGTTTACATAAGCAGTATCCTGTGCTAATTTGGTGCGGGTATTACTGGCAACCTGTACTGCTGCTGGCCGGGCTTCGCCGCTGTGCAACGCTGTCCTGCCCATACGGAATACAGTGCCAGCACAAATCGGGCATTCCCCTCTTGTTGCAGGGATACCCCGTCGCGTCCAGACGGCAATCGGGTTTTCTATTTCAATCGTTTCTTTGCATCGCACACAGTACGCTTCGATTACTTCATCGTCATCGGTGTAGTATTCTGCGTGATTGTTCAAGCTGCTGTCTCCTTCGCTGTGCAATCACTCCTATTCTACACATAAAGAGAATCAGATGCCTGCTAACTCGTTATCTCCAGCACATAAGTGACCGACTCTTCAAATAAGGCTTCGTCTTGCTCATATTCAGCCGGGTCATCACGTTGGATCGAAATCCATTCTTTCCAAATATATCCGTCGGCGGGTTCAAATGGTTTGATATGCTTGCCGTCAATGAGTTCATTGACGCGTTGAGCTGGCAGCTTAATCGCCACACCCCGCCCACCTACAAAAGCGAATACCTTCCCATTAATCTTGTATGCTGGGTAGCCGAATGCTTTACCTGCTTTCACCCCCGGCATAACCAGTAACATCTCATCCATCTTTGCCTTGTGTTGAAGCTTATAATCATCCATCATGTTCGCTCCCAATAAAAAGCACAGGCGATCATCCTGTGCTTTTTGCATTACCGATAGAATGTTGCTCTGGCCTATTTGGCCTAGCTAACGGGCTACAACCGGCGGTAAACCGAAGTGAGCGCGAATCGCATCCTCGATTTCATCGGAGACCGCTTGATTTTGTGAAAGGAACTGCTTGGCCGACTCACGCCCCTGTCCCAGTAGCCCATCATTGTAACGGAAGAACGCGCCGCGCTTCTCGATGATCCCCAGTTCAACACCGAGATCAACGATTTCGCCTGCTTTACTGATGCCGCCCTCGAAGAACATGATGTCGAACTCTGCTTCACGGAAAGGAGCCGCTACCTTATTCTTGGTGATGCGGACTTTGGTACGATTACCTACCGTGTCGCCACCGGTTTTGATGCTCTGGATACGGCGAATATCCATGCGCAAGCTGGCATAAAATTTCAGTGCGCGTCCGCCTGATGTAGTTTCCGGGCTGCCGAACATGACGCCAACTTTTTCGCGCAGTTGGTTGGTGAAAATCACAGAAGCATTCGAGTGCTTGATCGCTCCGCTTAGTTTACGCAGCGCTTGGCTCATCAAGCGCGCTTGTAGACCAACGAAAGCATCACCCATCTCGCCTTCAATTTCCGCGCGGGGCACCAACGCCGCCACACTGTCCACGACCACTACATCGAGCGCGCCAGATCGTACCAGCGACTCGGTGATTTCCAGCGCTTGCTCGCCGGTATCAGGCTGCGAAATGTAGAGCGTATCGACATTCACACCGATGCGTTCGGCATAAGACGGGTCGAGCGCATGTTCCATATCCACAAATGCACACAATCCGCCCCGCCGCTGCGCTTGACAGATGACGTGCAAACACAGAGTCGTCTTACCACTGGATTCAGGTCCATAGATTTCGATGATGCGTCCGCGCGGCACGCCGCCAACACCCGTCGCAATATCAACGGTTAGCGATCCGGTGGGAATCACTTCAACGGCCATGTGACCGGCGTCTCCCAACCGCACCACGGTTCCGTCTCCGAATCGTTTGGTCAGGTCTGCCAGTGTCGCTTCCAGTGCCTTCATGCGACCATGATCTTCTAGCGAACCGCTCTGCGTCTCCTCAGCCTTATCCTTCTTTTTCAGGATAGTTTTCTTACCACCCTTTTTTTCTGGCTTTGGAGCATCTTCTTCAAATACGCTGCCCAGTTCGTTGTAATCTGATTCTGTCACTTTGGTTTTTTCCTGCTATGATTCGGAAAGGTAAACAGATCTATAGGATAGCACAAGCGTTCTAAGATTGCAATCCTGAAAGTTGTGATGTCTTTATGAAAATATACACCAAAACCGGCGATGATGGCACGACGAGCCTCTTTTCAGGCGGACGAGTTTCGAAAACACACCTTCGAGTCGAAGCTTATGGCACAGTAGATGAACTCAATTCGGTGTTAGGGGTAGTACGGGCGCACCACCCACACCCCACAACGGATAAGCACTTAGCCCGTATTCAACATCAGTTGTTTAATCTGGGCGCTGATCTCGCAACACCGCTTGATGCCAGAGCGGATTGGGTTGTTCGTATGGACAGCGATACGATTTTGTGGCTGGAACAGTCTATTGACGAGATGACAGCACAGTTGCCTGAACTCAGGAACTTTATTCTCCCCGGCGGTTCATTGGCTGCCGCTCACATTCATATTGCGCGAACAATTTGCCGTCGCGCCGAACGTATTGTGGTCGCACTTTATGACCACGAATCAATAGGCGAAAATGTTTTACTCTATCTCAATCGGCTCTCCGACTTTCTGTTCACGCTGGCCCGTTGGGAGAATATGCAAGCCGGCATTCCGGAAGATAAATGGACATCCGGTGATTGACCTCTTCGTGGACAATTTACTGCGGAACTAATGTTTGTAGCCGGATGCCGTTGTCATCGACACTTTCGACCACCCAACCGCTAATCCCGCTGCCGGTACGAATTTTCCACCATGTGAATCCATCCCCGCCGGTCGGCCCTTCCATCAACGTGACTTGAGCGCCGCTGCCAAGCTTGGCGACAATTTGATAGTTTGTTCCCGGCCCGCTGCGGACATTGAGTTGATCACCGCCGGTAGTATTGATGACGGCCAAACTGCCGACCGCTAGCACACGCTGAAATACGGGCGTAGCCGAATCGGAAGCGGCTTGTGCCGGACTGACCAGAAGCGGTTGGTTGGGGGCTGGGGCGATGGTTTGGGCGCCGCCCACAGCATAGACCGGAGGCGCGAGTTGAGTCCAGCCTTCGTAATCGCTTTGGGCGTTGAACGAATTATCGCCGACCCATGCCAGTACCCCACTAGTTCCAGCGCTGCCGACCCATAATGGAATGCCCGCGTCCAGCCCATCCCTCGTGTTGACATATACCAATGTTCGTGACCCCGGCGCAAAACTGTCTGTCAGGTAAATGAACCCGTCCGCCAGACCTTTTGCATCCACCATATCGACCACATTAGGCAGGTTCCCCACTAGCGCGCCATTCCGCCGAATTACGATCCCACTTCTCTGACCGCTGCTGTCGATACTTTGCGACAGAATGAGTTCCCCGTTCTGGATAAAGCGAGGTGCTTGAAGTGTGGCTGATGCCGCGTTGAAAAATGGAAAACGCGCGCCGCTGCTCGCGACATATACCTGCAAGGTGTTTGATTGAGAGAATGGAAATGACGCGCTCTGGTTGGCTAGCCGGCTGTCTGCCAGCGACATCACGACTTCGCCCGTGATGCTCAAACGATCTGCATCCAGACTGGCATACATGGCGTTGAGGCGTAGATCACCACTGTTCACCAACCAGTCGTACCCCGTTGCTTCGCCGGACGCTTCTGTACCGGCACGGATCAGATTAAAGCTAATGACTCCGCCTGCGAACTGCCGGATGACGGGGGTTACACCAGCATCAGCGGATAGCCCAAGTATTGCCACGTTGGGACTATCGTAGCGCAGTGCATAATCGATGGCGTTCGTCACGATGTTGAGGGCGATGATCTCCCAGCCACCGCCATCGAGGCTGTAACCCAGTGCCACACGCGAAGTGGTGTCATCAAAAAGGGTTTCATCGGCTATAAATTCGGTGCTGTCGGCGAAGGTGAGCGGCAGATTGTACTGTGCCATCATTCGTTCGCGCTGGCTGACGACCAGTGAAGCCTGATAGGTGGTGCTGTTATAGGGTACATAAGCGAATAATGTGCCGTCACGGTTCACCGCTACCTGCTCTGGATAGCGGTCGACTCCTGTGGGAAGCGCTAGAAAGAAATAATCAACAATGCCGCCACCATCATCAACCATAGTCATCTGACCGGTTTGTGGCTCGTAGATCCATACTGCCCATGCGATTGACTGAGCCTGTGTTGTCCCCCACATGCTTAAGGCCATGATCAGCCAGATTAGCCGCTTCCACATAGCATCACTCCTCACACTACCTGCATAACAGGAGTTTATGCTGACGAATTGTAGAATGCAAAAAGGCGGTCAGCCTATGCTGGCACGCCTTTTTGCAGAGTTGAGATGACTAGAGGGCTGCGCTAGAGGGTGGTGCGCACAATGGTGATGTTGTCATCACTGATTTCAACCGAAGTCACTTTGCCTGTGCTGGCTTTTCCCTTGATGTAATTGCGCCACGCGGTCGCGATTGATGCATTGATTTGCGAGAGTAAATCAGCCGAAGCAGGCTGCCCGTTGGCGCTGGCAGCGGTTACCGACCAAGTCAAACGTCCGTTGGTGATCGTGGGAACCAGTGTAGCGCTAACCGGTATCGGATTCTTGCCACGGCTGGTGAAAATCGCGCTGATGACGACTTGATCCAGTTGTAGATCTACGATTACATCGCTGACGGTGCGGCGCGGCGGGTTCGTGACCACGAAACTAGCGTTGATGTCTTCCTCGGTGAGCGTTAGGGTGACGGTGCGCTCATAAGCCAGCGCCGGAACTGCCATCGCTGCCAGCACACCGATCAGGATAAGGCTCAGGATCAATTTACGTAACTTCATTGTTGCTTGTCTCCTCAAAGTGTTGACCGTTTAATGAACCGATGCCTCTATCCTGCCTGCAACATGTTTTCAGAGTATGAAAACTTGTAAACGGTCTGTAAAAACTGTGTTTCGCGTCAGCGTGGAAGCAGAGTCTGAACCCCATCTGCGAAGTCCACTACCCACCCCTCGGTACCATTGGGTAAACGGACTCGCCACCAGTTCAAGCCTTCATTGCTGCGCGGGCCTTCCAACAGTGTGACAATCGTTCCGTTACCGACCGTCCCCAACCGGCTGTAGCTGCGCCCCGGCCCACTGCGCACATTGAGCACATCACCATCTGTGGTTTGAACGCTGGCTTGTCCGCCGGCTATGAGCGTGCCACCGGAAACCGGTGCAGCAGTAGGAACAACAGGGCTGCTGGAAGGGCTGATTTGCCCCCATGGGACGAAAGGCCCGGCTGAACTGGTCACGTTGTCGCTCACCCAAACGATGCGGGCATTTGCTCCCAGCGAACTGTTCCAAGTAGAAACAGCCGTGTACGACGGACTGCTCAAGCGTGTTTCGACTGTGTAGAGGGTGGTTCCACCTGCCTCACCGCCGCGGCCTGCTGTGAAGATGAAGCCATTGAGGATGCCGGCGGCGCTGGTGATGTTGTTGGTGGGCGCACCCGCCACACTGCCGCTTAACGCCCCGTTCCGTTCCAATATCAGCAGTGATTGAGTCGTGGTGCTGCCGTCTGCCGACGTGATGTACTGAGTGACCGCTATCCGTTCACCATTTTGGATGAAGCGCGGGTTATAGATGCCGGGTAGGCTGGTGACGACATAACGACTGTTGATGGCAGGGTCAAAGACTTGCAGCGTGTTCGATACCGGGAATCCGGTTATGGGATCAGCATTGTTGGGGAAGCCGCTGTCGGAGATGGTACCGATGACCTCATTGGTCAGGAAAAAGGTGTCGGTATCCACAGTGACATAGGCATTGTTCATGGAGATGGTGCTGCTGCCCAAGTTCCATGTATAAGCGTCATATTGGGGCGCGCCCTCGGTGCCAAGGGGAATCAAGAAAAACTTTACTTCCAGATTGCGGTTGTACTCCACCACCGGCAGCATGAAGCCATTCCCGGAAGGGAGGCTCGACCCTAACGGGTTGCTGGCCTGTAGGCTGAAGTGACTTAAGGTCACAATATCAACCACGATGATTTCCCAGCCGACGCTCTCATGGGCATAAGCGAAGGCAAAGGTGCTGTTACCATCACTGAAAGCATAGCGGGTTCCTGTGAATTCAAGGCTGGTCGTCGCATTCAGCGGCATTGCAACGGTGTAAACAGGGGTGTGCATCACCAGATCGTAAATGTTCAGGTAGGTTCCGCTGCTGTCAATCGTGCTATAAGCGACCAGCGCGCCATCGGATGAGACGGCTGCCTGACGCGAAAAAGTTGCGCTGAGGCCGGGCGGTAGTTGGAATTGTTGCAGTGTGGCTCCTTCGTCGTTCACCAGCGTCATCCGTCCAATGGTGTCCTCGTACAACCATGCCGTCCACGGAGATCCGGCGGCTTGGATGGGGGTAAGCCATAACGCCAATATTGCGACAGCCAGCGCCAACAACGCTGTATTACACCGTTTCATTGATTGCTCCTTCTGCAATAGAGGATGAGTTCTCCTGATTTCATCATAGAGGTGGTCAACCCAGTTGGAGCCATAAGAACGGCGCTCGGATGTAAGGAATTTCGTACTG
>JAFLCH010000015.1:20864-33289 GCA_017303775.1 Anaerolineae bacterium
TGTATTACACCGTTTCATTGATTGCTCCTTCTGCAATAGAGGATGAGTTCTCCTGATTTCATCATAGAGGTGGTCAACCCAGTTGGAGCCATAAGAACGGCGCTCGGATGTAAGGAATTTCGTACTGCATAACGCAGTCGTTACAGAGCGAGGAAAGTAGGGCGATTAGCCGCCGTTATTGGCGGCGGGAAGAGGTGTGGGGGGCGCCGGGCATTGGCGGTGAACGGCGGGAAGCCGCCTGTTTGGCGCTTTTGGCTGCGGGAAATACGGTGTTGGCTGCCGCCATGCGGCAATGGCAGCGGGAAGACGCGAGATTGCCGCCGACAATGAAAGGGCGGATGCGGGAAGAAGGGGAACTGCCGCAGACAAACGCCGCCATATCCGCCATACAGTGCGTGGAAGGAAAGGGGGATGTTTGATGGTCTGTGACATGAGAACTTTCATGATAGAGAAATTTCGACAAGTTTATGATAGAACAAGAATTCGTAAATGTCAACCTGCGAACTGCTGCGGGAGCGTGAATTGGCGGGGAATTATTTACCTATTTCTTCAGAATATCTTTTTTCGACAGCTTCCGAATCAGACTATAATAGAGTTTGATTTTGCAGAAGCTATGGCAGTTTCGCATGCTTCTAGCAATATAGTCTTTCGTCAATAAAGTAACATCATCATCCGGATAATATTGTCGTGCTGAAACCCATCCGTTTTTGGTTGTCGCCACCGAGCTTTGAGGATGAAGAAAAGACGCGCAAGGCACGTCTTTTATATATCATCCTCGTCATACTCCTCATCGCTGCCTTGATCTTTACCGCACTATTGATAATCCGGCAGCAGTGGTCCGCTGTTCCTTTACCCTTTTTAGGTGTTCCATTCTACATTCTGCTAAATGGACTCGCGCGGCGTGGAAAAGTTTGGGCTGCGAATGCGCTTCTGGTCGTCACCGTCTGGATATTGGTGACTCTACCCTTCGCGCTGCCTAGCAGCCGTGGTATCTACGATCTTTCTTATACCATCTACATCCTTCCGGTGATGTTAGCAGGGGTTTTGCTGTCGGGGCGAGCGGGCGCATGGGTGGCGATTGTGAGTATGGGGATGGGATCTCTGCTGCTGCTCATCGCATTGAGCCGGGGCGAGATCGATATGACCTATACCGCTTCGTCCGCAGTGATGCACTGGATCGCAGGCGGGCTGCTCTTTGTGCTGGTTTCGCTCATTCTGGCACTGGTCGGACGCAGCTTGAATCTAGCGCTAACCCGTGCTCAAAACGGCGAGAAAATACTATCGGAGCGCAATCGTGAAATGCAGCGCGAAATTGCCGAGCGGCGGCAAGTCGAGGATGCACTTCGGCTGAACGAACAGCGGTCAGCGCGTTTTCAAGTGCGCCTGAAGGCGCTGCACGAGGTTGGTTTGGAACTATTCCGTTCGTCCAGCCTCGATGACCTGTTTCAGAACGCCATCCGTTTGGGACATCAGCGCCTCGGCTTCGAGCGTATCGGTCTGCTGTTGATCGATGAAGACGGTAGCAGGGTGAATGGCACCTTTGGCATTAATATGCACGGAGAGCTACGCGATGAGCGAGGGTTTTCTCAGGTTTTTGCCAACGAAGACTCATGGGTGAAGAAGGCTCTGATCGAAAGGCAGCGCATTCTCGTCCGCAGTGATGTTGAACTGTTTGATGACGGACAGATCGTTGGGCGTGGTTGGAACGCAATGGCGACACTGTGGGAAGGGGAGCGAATCATCGGTTGGATTGCTACCGATAATTTGATTTCCGGACAGCCCCTTGATGACTTTCAGCTCGAACTTCTCAGCTTATACTCCTCAATGCTCGGTTATCACATCCTACAGAAACAAACTCTACATAAGCTGCGGCTCAACGATGAACGACTGCGGTTGGCTCTGAAAACGGCGCGTATGGTGGTGTGGGATTTTGATGCCAACACGCGACAAATCAAATATCAAGTGAACCGGAATGGGAATTGGCACACAGAAGTCACACCGTTCGATACGTTTATGGCTTCGGTTCATCCTGAAGATCAAACCCGCATCTATGAGGCGCTGCGCCAGAGCCTTGCGGAAGGCGTGAGTTATCTCTGCGAGTATCGCTACAAAGGGCGTTCCGGGGAGTGGTATCAGGAATATACCTTGGGGGAAGTTTACCGCAATGCAGAGGGGGCCTCTCAGGGTGTGATTGGAGTGACCGAAGACATCACACAACGCTGGCAGGCTGAAGAACGATTCCTCAAAGCCTTTCATTCAAACCCATCCGCTATTGCCATCAGCACACTGAGCGAAGGTCGTTTTATTGATGTGAACGAGAGTTGGGCCGAAATGTTCGGGATACCGCGTGAACAACATATCGGGCGTACCAGTTTGGAATTAAATCTCTATGCGTTTCCGGAGAATCGCAAGACAATCGTGAATGCACTGATGGAAACCGGCAGCATTCGAGGCATTGAGACTCAAATTCGCCATCTAAGTGGTGACATTCTGGACGCGCTCTGTTCCGCTGAATTGATCGAACTGGATGGGGTGCTGCACATCATTACGATGCTGCAGGATATTACGGGTCGTAAGCGCGCCGAACAGCAGAAGATTGAATTGGTTTTAGAGCGTGAACGGGTGGATATGCTGACAGAATTTATCAGCAACATTTCACACGACCTGAAAACCCCTCTATCGGTGATCAACAACACCATTTACTTGCTCGAACGCCTGACTGACCCACAGCGTCAACAGGAAAAGTACGCCCTCATTAAGCATCAAACGGCTCGTCTGGAACGTTCGATTCAGGATATCATTACCATTTCGCGCCTCGACCGGCTGCCCGAATTGAAGCGGCATCCAGTAGACATCAACACGCTCTTGCAGGATTTGACGACCGAGTTCGAGGTGGTCATCGAAAAGAAGCAAATTAACGTGCATTATGATTTGGACGAGGCGATACCGATGGTGAACGGCAGCGTGAGCGAATTGGAACGCGCGTTTACCAACTTACTAGAAAACGCCTTGAATTATACGCCTGCTCAGGGGACTGTCCGTTTACGAACCGCGCTGGAAAATGAACAGGTGCTGGTCGAGTTCAGTGATACCGGCATCGGTATCAGCGATAACGATTTGCCGTACATTTTTGACCGTTTCTATCGTGCCGATCCTGCGCGTTCCACGCACAGCGGCGGAACCGGGCTGGGGTTGGCAATCGTCAAGAAAATCGTCGATATACACAATGCTGCCATCGAGGTGAAGAGCGAAATAGGGGTTGGCACACGTTTTCGCATCTATTTGCCCGCCGCAGCAATTGCTCCTATTACCGAGTAACCCCTTGTACCTTCGTGCGTGGGTTGTGTTTTCAAGGCGGGTCGGCATACTCTTATTCCTGCTGCCGCTCCTCATCTGGCCGTCGGACTCATCCGCGCAAACACGTTACATCCGCGCCCAACGCCTTGGTATCACCTTCATCAGTTCGCTCGACCATCCAGCTAATGACCTGCGTTATCAGCGGGCGCTCTTATTGGGGGCAGGGTGGAACCGCTGGCCGCTGTATTGGGATCGTGTGGAGACGATGCCGAATACCTTCAATTGGGCAGGGTATGACCGGCTGGTGTCGGAGGATATTCAACACGGGCTTTCCGTCAACGTCATTTTGCTCGGACGCCCCGGCTTTCATGCCGATGGTGGCAGCATCAGCGGGCTGCGCTCACCCGCCTTTGCTGATGGAACTGATACTCCCGGTGCGGGCAAAATGCCTAATCCGGCTAATCCGTGGGCGGTGTTTGTCTATAACGCGGTGATGCGCTATAAGCCCGGCGGCTATCTGGCGACCAGCGAACGCTGGCCTGCCGGAACGGGGGTGACCGTTTGGGAGGCATGGAACGAACCGGATTTGTCGATGTTTTGGACGGGCGGGGTGGAAAACTATGCCCGTTTGTTGAAAGTGACGTATCTTGTCGCGCATCAGGCCGATCCGTCTGCCAGCGTGATGTTTGGTGGGCTGGCTTATGGCAACCCTGATGAGGATGATTGGCTGTCCAAAGTGCTGGATGTGATCAGCACCGACCCGCTGCGCCAGATGTATAACTGGTATATGGATATGGTAGGGGTGCATAACTACAGCTATGCCCGCCGCACCGGCCTCATCGTCCAGCGCGTGAAGGAAAATTTGGCGCGTTACAACCTCAACCGCCCGATCTGGTTGAACGAAAGCGGCGTCCCCGTGTGGGACGATTACCCCGGCCCGGTGTGGGCAGGGCGGGATCCGGCCTCGCGGCGTTTTCGGGCCACGATGCAGCAGCAGGCCAATTTTGTTGTCGAAAGTACGGTGCTAGCGTGGGCAGCGGGCGCGGAAGTGGTGTTCATCCACCAGCTTTATGACGACTGTGGCAACCAAGCCGGCGGCACCAATTTCCCGCCTCACAATGGCGAATTGTGCGCTGTGAACAGCAACTGTGCGGGAGATGCTTACGGTTTGTATCGGAATGAACGCGGCGAAGCCTGCTTCAGCCAGCATGCGCTGCCCGGTTCACCGCGTCCTGCTGCCGGTGCTTTCTACCGCCTCGCCCAGATTTTTGGCGCGTTTCCGTTCAATAACCCGAATGTGGAGTACCGCGACGGCGCGACTATTGTCTCGTTCGACCGTCCCTCGACCGGTCAGCGCGTCCTCGTCCTGTGGAACCGCACGCTGGAACGCATCAACTTGGCAATTCCAGCGCTGGGGAGCGCGGCGCAGTTGTATGATGCGGGCAATCAGGACTGGTCACTTAACCCCACCGATGGCCTCTACACCATCGGCTTAGAGGCTGCCACCCGTGATGATTATCCATTCTTGCCCGCCGGTGAGGTTTCAGGAATCGCGGGCGCGCCGTTCATCCTCATTGAAAAGGTTGATCCCATTGTGGCGACGCCAGCCGCGCCGCTTGTGCTGACTCCCGGCTCGATCACCGCGACCCAACCCCCTCGTCCGACGGTTGACCCCGCACTGGACACCACCCCGCCTACCGCCGCCGTCATCGCGCTGCCGGTTATCAGCCCCCCGACGTTCACCGTCACATGGTCAGGGCAGGACGACAGCGGCATCGACCGTTATTTGATCTGGGTGCGGGTGGACGGCGGGGATTGGCAGCCATGGCTGGAAACGGCTTCGACGCAGGGGCAGTTTACCGGTCAAGCGGGGAGCACCTACGAGTTTTCGGCATGGGCAATTGATCTGGGCGGGAATTGGTCGCTGAATACGGAACTCTCGCCGCAAGCGATGACGGCAGTTCAATGAGGGTTGGTGCGCGTCTGTCAGCCGGTGGCATGACGATGGTTGATTTTCGGGTGCAGCCCAGCTAAGATGCTCTTGAAAACAAAACAGTCCCTTAGGGACTGTCTTGGTGTGCCGATGGTGGGAGTCGAACCCACAAGGGTTTTAAGCCCAATCGATTTTGAGTCGATCGTGTCTGCCAATTTCACCACATCGGCCAATTTATTGGTGATAACAAAGTCCCATTTGGGCGCTTTGTTATCGTGCGGTCATCATAAAATTTTTCGGCGGCATTGTCAATGGCGAGCGAACTAGAAAATGAACTGGCGTTGATCAGCGCAGCACAGCGTGGCAACCTGACAGCCTTCAACACATTGGTTTTGCACTATCAGGATCGTGTCTATTCGCTTGCTTACCGCATTTTGGGCGAATCCAGCAGCGCGGCGGACGCGGCTCAAGAAGCATTCATCGCCGCCTATCGCCGCCTCGAAACCTATCGCGGGGGGAGCTTCCGCGCGTGGCTGCTGCGCATTGTCACCAATGCCTGTTACGACGAACTCCGCCGCCGCAAACGTCGTCCGGTGACCGGTTTTGATGATCTGCCCGGCGCTGAGGCTGACGATGGCCCGCCGCTGCCCGCCGACACCATCTCGCCGGAACAAGCCGCCCTCCAGTCCGAACTGGCGCAGGCGATTGAAGACTGTATCGCCGCGCTCCACCAAGACCAGCGTTCGGTCTTGGTGCTCAGTGATGTCGAAGGGCTGAACTATCAAGAAATCGCTGATATGACCGGTGCCAATCTGGGCACGGTCAAATCGCGCTTGAGTCGGGCGCGCGCGGGTGTCCGTCACTGTTTAGAAGCGGTGCGGGAACTATTGCCCTCCGAATTTCGTCTGAATGAGTAATGATCGGCGGATTCCACATTGGTGGGATCATGTCGCTGCTATTTGTACGGTGTATGCTGAAATCGATTGCCGGGTAAATCATGCTGACGGATCTTGACTACGAACTGCTCTCTGCTTACCTCGACGGTGCGCTGACCGAAAGCGAACGCACTGCTCTTGAATCGCGCCTGCGTGATGACCGCGAACTGCGGCAGGAATTGGACGCGCTGCAGGCAACGGTGCAGTTGGTCAATCAGCTTCCGCTGCGCAAAGCCCCGCGTGACTTTACCCTGACTACAGCGATGGTACGCCCCACCGCGCCCCGTTGGTTGATCTTCCCGGCGTCTGCTGCCTTCAGCGCCTTGTCTGCCGCCGCTGCCGTGATCCTGATCGCCGTCAGCGCGGTTTTGTTGATCTCCAACAGCAGTACGCCGCCCAATGCCATGTCTCTACAGTCCAATCAAGTAGCGGTTCAATTCACGGCTGTCGTCGACCAGCAGACGGCTTCCAAGCTGCCCGCGACGGCGGCTGTTATGCCAACCGAATCACAGCCGGGAGTCGTTGATGTCATGCCGTCCGGCGGTAGTGGGACGGGGGATGGCTTGAACGCGGACGCTGCATCCACCGAAAACACGGAAGTGTTCATGTTCTCCGCGCCGGTTGGAGCTACCATGCTGCCGCAGTCCACCCTCTCGGACTTAGCCTTCGAATCAGCGCCCGCGCTGGCTAACGCGCCTTCCGAAGCTGACGCTGCTGATAGTGCCGCTGTCGCCCAATCACCGCTGACGGAGGCCGTCACTTCACAGGAAGCCGGGGATAACGCAGGGTCAGCCGCCAGCATGATGATGCCTGTTGGAACGCCGACGCCGGCGGCCACCCTTTTGCCCTCCAGCACCCAACAACCGCCGCCCGCGCCGCTCGACTCCGCCGGGTTGGATCGCAGCAGTGCCACCGAAGTCGCGCAGGTAGTCATAGCAACACCCACGATGACACCGACAGGTACACCGCCGCCCACTGCTACTGCTCCGGTACTGCCATCGTCCGCCCCGGCATCTGCCCCGTCGGATTTACTGCCACTGATCCTCATCGGGCTGGCGGGTGTACTGCTGCTGCTGGCGCTTGGCACAACGTTGGTACGGCGGCGGGCAGGGCGATGAGCCGCCAGCGTATCGCTAACTTTTGCCCCCTGTGCGGCACACCGACCGAACCGCTTTTGCGCTTCAATGTACTGCGTCCGGTGTGTCCGGCCTGTGGGCATGTCGTCTTCTTCACGCCCAATGTCGCCGTCCTCGCCCTCATCCTGCACGAAGATCGCGTGCTGCTGGTACAGCGTGCCAATGAGCCGAAACAGGGGCTGTGGGTGACTCCGGCGGGTTTTATGGAATGGGACGAAGACCCTGCACAGGCCGCCCGCCGCGAAGTTTTGGAAGAAACCGGCCTCATCGTCACCATTGATCGCCTGTTGGATGTCTTTCATACCCCCGATGATGGCGGATTGGCGGATATTGTCATCGCCTACGCGGCCACCATCACCGGCGGGGAATTACAGGCGGCGGACGATGCGCAATCGGTGGCATGGTTCACCCGTGATAACCTCCCCGAACTCGCTTTTTTGCCCACTCGTCGCATTCTCGCCCGTTGGGCTGCCGGTGAGTTGTGACCTTTGCCTTAAGGTTGTGATCGATAGACAAAAACATCCTCGTTCTTGTTGAGTTCCAACAATTTTAACAATTTGCCCCCCTCCATTTTTGTAACATTTTCTATAGACACCCCCATGCGGCACGGTAGAGTCATCCTGTCACTTCGCTAATAGGAGATAACTGCATGACTCGTAAACGTTTGTTGCTTGTTGCCCTTGTTTTATCCCTGCTGTTGGTCAACGGTCTCTCGGTAATGGCTCAAGATGAGTTCGTCTTCGGTCTCGTGCTGGTCGGCCCCAAGAATGACCGCGGCTGGAGTCAGGCACATTTTGAAGCGGGCGAACGCCTTGCCGAAGAACTCGGTGGTCGTATGGTACTGTTCGAAAGCTTGAACCCCGCTGACAATCCCCAGACGACGCTGACGGATGTTGCTGCCGAAATGATCGATCAGGGGGCGAAGCTGATTATCACCACATCCGACTCCTTTGAGGAAGATACCAGCGTGGTCGCCGCTCAGTTCCCGGATACCATTTTCGTGAACACCACCGGCAGCACCGTTCTGGAAGGCAGTGCGCCGCCCAATGTCGGCAACGTCAACTCGCAGTTTGAATGGGTGGCCGAAATTGCCGGTTGTGCTTCTGCGCTCGCCACCGAAACCGGCAGCATTGGCTACGTCGGGCCGCTGATCAACTTCGAAACCCGTCGTCACGCCGCCGCCACCTACCTCGGTGCCAAGCACTGCTGGGAAACCTATCGTGAAGGCGATGCCGCTGATCTCACCTTCTCCATTACATGGATCGGCTTCTGGTTTGGCATCCCCGGCGTCACCCTCGACCCGACCGCTGAAACACAGGCCTTCTTCGATAATGGTGCGGATGTCGTCATCTCCGGCATCGACACCACTGAGAACATCGTAGTCGCCTCGCAGCTCGCGCAGGCCGGTCAGAAAGTGTTCGCCGTCGGGCACGACAACATCGCGAGTTGTGATGAAGCGCCGGATATTTGCCTCGGTGCGCCCTATTACAACTGGTTCCCCATCTATCTGGACATCGCAAACTCGGTGATCGATGGCACATGGACTCCTTCTTGGACGTGGATTCCCCTGAATTGGGATGATCTCAACAACATGGATACCTCGCCCGCTGGTTATTCGATTGGCGATGGTCTCACTGACGAACAGCAGGCCGACCTCGAAGCCTTCATCGCTGAACTCACGGCTTATGCCAAAGACCCTGCGAATGCGGAAAGCTTCTTCCTCTTTGAAGGCCCGCTGAACTTCCAGGATGGTACGGTTCTGGCCGCTGAAGGTGAAAAGGTTGTACCGGTTGCGCCTCTGGGCGAAACCCCCAGCATCTGGTATCTGCCCCTCCTGCTCGAAGGCATGACCGGAGCGAGCACCAGCGAGTAATTCATCATCTCTCTGTCGCATCAACGGGCAAGGTGAAAGCCTTGCCCGCTTTATTTCGTTTTATGACACCCACCCTTTTTCTGGTTACAATTAGCCTTTGTTTTTGTTTCGAGGAGTAATCTGAACGTGTTGAACGATCCCGTGTTGGTGAATGACTGGCATGTCATTGCGCGTTCTCCCGATGTGGTAGAAGGCAAGCCGCTTCGTGCCCGCTTGCTGGGGGAAGACTTGGTCATCTGGCGTACCCGTGACCGCCTTATGGCTTGGCAAGATTTGTGCATCCATCGCGGTACGCGCCTCTCCTTGGGGAGCATCGAAAACGATTTGCTCATGTGCCCTTATCATGGCTGGACTTATAACGCTGATGGCATGTGCGTTCAGATTCCCGCCCATCCCGATCAGGTACCGCCCGCCAAAGCCCGTGTTAAAGCCTACCGTGTCACCGAACGCTATGGCTGGGTCTGGGTTTCTCTCGGCACTCCTCAGCACGATATTCCGGTTTTTGCCGAGTGGGATGACCCCTCATTCCGTAAAATATTCTGCGGCCCCTATGCCTATAACGCTGGCGCGCCGCGTGCAGTCGAAAATTTTTTGGATGTCGCCCATTTCCCCTTCGTCCACGAAGGCTACTTGGGAGATCGCGCTCACACCGAAATTGCCGACTATGATGTGGTCACCACCGCTGACGGCATTACCGCCAGCCCCATCAAAGTCTGGCAGCCCGATCCGGATGGCACCGGGGTAGGGCGAGAAGTCACCTATACCTATCGCATCTACCGCCCCCTCAACGTCTATTTCGTCAAGCTCACCAGTCAGCAGTTCTCCATCTTCTTTGTCGTCACCCCCATCGATGAACTGCGCTGCGAAGGCTGGATGTGCATGGCGATGAACTATGGTCATGAAATCCCCGAAGAACAACTGCGTGCCTTTCAAGATGAAGTCACCGCGCAGGATATTCCCATCGTCGAATCGCAGCGTCCGGAATTCCTTCCGCTCGACTTGCAGGCCGAGCTGCACCTCCGCTCGGATCGCGCCTCCATTGCCTACCGCAAATGGTTGAATGAACTCGGTTTGACCTTTGGGACGTCCTGATTATGAAAATTGAACTACGCCATGTTCACAAGCGCTTTGGGCCGGTACATGCCAACAACGACATTAGCCTGACCTTTAAGGGCGGGTGTGTGATCGGCGTGTTGGGGGAAAACGGCGCGGGCAAATCCACCCTCATGAAAATCCTTTCCGGTTTTCAGCCGCTCGACTCCGGTGAAATCTGGATTGATGACCGCCATGTGGATTACACCGGCCCGCAGGCCGCCATCCGCTGCGGCATCGGTATGCTCCAGCAAGACCCGCTCGATGTCCCCGCCTTCACCGTGCTCGAAAACTTCATCTATGGGGGTGGGGACGGTTTCTCGCTCCCTCGCCGGACAGCCGCCCGCCGCTTGAAAGAAATCACGGCGCGCTTCGGTTTTGAACTCGACCCCGACACCCCCATCGCCAACCTCAGCATCGGTCAGCGCCAGCAGATGGAGATCGTCCGCCTGCTCTCGCTCGGTGTCAAAACGCTCATTCTGGACGAACCCACCACCGGCATCTCCGCCGAGCAAAAACAAATCCTCTTCGATGCTCTCCGCGAACTCACCACCCGCGACGGTCTCACCGTCCTGCTGGTGTCGCACAAGCTCGAAGATGTGATCGCCCTCTGTGATGAGGTTGCCGTTTTGCGCGCGGGGCGTGTGGTCGGGACTCGTGCCATGCCCGCCACCACCGCCGAACTCGTCACCCTCATGTTCGGGCAGGAACTCGCCCCACAGACCCGCCAGCCCCTCGACCCCGCTAATCCCATGGTCGCCCTCAAGCTGGAAAATCTACAACTGCGCGGCGGACGCGTCACCATCAACGACCTCAATCTCACCGTCAGTATGGGAGAAATCATTGGTCTGGCGGGCTTGGATGGCAGCGGTCAGGAGATGCTTCTCCGTGCCATCGTCGGGCTGCATCGTCCCGCGCACGGGCGCATCATCCTGCGCGATGAAGACATCACCGGCCAATCCTACCGCCGTTACATCAGCAAAGGCGTTGCTTTCAGCGCGGCGGGTCGTCTGGAAGAAGGTTTGGTCGCCGGTCTCACCCTCACCGAGCACACCGCCCTCATCACCGAAACCGGTATGCTCATCGATTGGGATCGTGCCCGCCTACACTGCGAAAATCAGATCAAGTTCTATAACGTCCGTGGCCGCCCCGAAAGTTTCATCGAAACCCTCTCCGGCGGAAATCAGCAGCGTGTCTTGATGGCGCTCATGCCGGAAATGCCCGTGCTCATGGCGCTCGAACAACCCACTCGCGGCCTTGATGTCGACTCGTCTCGCTGGATTTGGGAGCAGCTCATGGCGCGCCGCAATCGTGGCGCGGCCATCGTCTTCAGCTCTCCCGACTTGGATGAACTGGTCGCCTACAGTGATCGCATTCTGGTCTTTTACGCGGGTCAGATGTACGAAGTCCCGGATGTCACCCGCACCACCATCGACGAACTGGGACGTTTGATTGGCGGTCATTTTGAGGATTTACCGGTATGAATACCCGATCCCCGCTCGTTCGTTTTGGCATCGCCGTCGTTCCCATCATCATCTCGCTGCTCATCACCGCCTTTCTCATCAACCTCGTTGGCGCTGATCCAGTGGCGGTTTTCGAGAAGGTGTGGGAAGGTGCGTTCCGCGACTCGCGCTCCTTCAGCGGCGTCGTCAATTTCTGGATACCCTTCGTCCTCACCAGCCTCGCTCTAATCATCACCTTCACCGCCGGCCTCTGGAACATCGGCATCGAAGGGCAGATGATGATGGGCGCAGTGTTTGCCGCTGCCGTCGCCCTCAACTGGGATCTTCCCCTGTGGCTGCTCATCCCCGCTGAACTGCTCGCCGCCATGACGGGAGGTGCCCTTTGGGCGCTCATCGTCGGGGTGCTCAAGGTGCGGCTCGGTGTGCACGAAATTTTCGGCGGTGTCGCGCTCAACGCCCTCGCCAATGTGCTCTCCATCTTCCTCATCTCCGGCCCGTGGCAGCCCCCGGAAGGTGGCAGCGCGCACGGCACACCGCCCTTCAGGCCAGAAGCCATCCTACCGCCGTTTTCGCCGGATTTTCAGGTCAGCCTCTTGGCGCTCATCATCGTGCTCATCGTTTTCCTATTTGTCTATTTCGCCCTGCGCGGTACGCGCTGGGGCTTGCAGTTAAAAGCCACCGGCAAAAACGCCCGTT
>JAFLCH010000150.1 GCA_017303775.1 Anaerolineae bacterium
CCGTTTCCCGTACCCCGGCCTGATCCCGCAACCCTCCCTGAGCCGGTCTACCCCAAAGTGCTCATGATCACCCACAATCCGGTTCTCCGCACACAGGGCGGCAAAACCCTCAAGCAGTATTTCAACTGGAACGACCCCCTTGCCCTCGCGCAGGGGTACATCCATGATGTGCGTGAATGTAGTTTTGGCTATGCGAATTACCAGATCGTCGAACATGTCATCGTCGATGAGTATCCCATCAAACGTGACGGTTTCCGCTACACCGAACAAAGTTATCTCGACGCATGGAACCGCCATCAATTTCACCAACCCGATGGCGTCGACTATCACGAGTTGGTGCGCCAATTCCGCATGATCGAACGCGTCAACAATGGCGAGATTGATGAGGTCTGGTTATTCGGTCATCCCTACGGTGGCTACTGGGAATCGATCATGTGCGGCCCCGGCGCTTTCTGGTGCAACGCCCCGCCCCTAGATCGTACCGACCACGCCAACCGCCGCTTTGTCATCATGGGCTTCAACTTCGAGCGGGGTGTCGGCGAAATGTTGGAAGACTTGGGGCATCGCGCCGAATCCATCCTCTACAAAGTGTTTGATGGAATCCATGGCGAATCCAATCTCTTTGACCGCTTCACCCGCTACGACAAAAAGAATCCGGCACAGGCCGAAGTCGGCAACGTACACTTCGCCCCCAACAGCCTGCGAGATTACGATTGGGGCAACACCAACCCCGTCCTCAGCCGCTGCGACACATGGTACAACTTTCCGGATTTAAGCGGCGAACCACGTTTCGTCGATTGTGCCGAGTGGGGGCACGGTGATATTCGCGCCCATCACCGCTGGTGGTTCACCCACTTCCCCCACATCAAAGGCGAAACACTCGGCGTCTCATGGAACTGGTGGGAATACATCATCGACCCCAACCGTGTCCACAGCCCATAGCCCTAAACAGTCGCCGCGCACAATTCAACATCGCTAAAAGTCGCGGTGCCTTCACTCACGAATAACCCATACTGCCCGCCCGTGTGTTCATAACCGCGTGTCGAAAGCGCCACCTGATCATCCACATACGCCACGATCACGCTTCCCTCGACAATCACCTGTAGCTTGATCGCCGCCTCAGCTTCAATCTTCACAGGCCGTTCAATGATCGGCGCTTCATCGCCCGGTCGCGGGCTGCGGTCGAACACAATCCGCTGCCGCCCCGGTTCCAACCGCAGTTGATAGTAATGATCCAGTGTCGCGTCCGCCCGCAGAACAAACCCCACGCCTCGCGTATCCGCCGAAACGCGAATCGTGGCGCTGAACAAACTCGTCTTGGACGGCTCGCCATCCACCGCCGCCCACGCGAAGCGGTCAACTGCCGCAGCCTGATACCCACCTTGATTGACATTCCACTCGCCTAAGCGGGGCATCACAGTGGTTTTCGCAGCAGGCTTAAAATACGCTCTGACTTCTGCTGGCATCCGCACGGACAAACTTCCGTCCGCCTCTTGCATCACCTCATGAACCACCAGATCACCACCCCAATTCCAGCCGCCCACATCGCTCTCATGGGTGCGCGTCGGGTCCCAACCGAAGGCAAAATGTCGTTTGCCGTCGGATGCCGTCTTAGCCGCATAAAACGCCCGCCCATCAAACGAATCATTCACCGGCGCCGACCATGGGCCATTCAACGAACGGCTCATCCGGTAATGCGTGATATTCCGTTCCGTGAATGTCGAATAAACCAGATACCACCAATCCCCGATGCGGAAGAGATCAGGGCATTCATGGGTGAAATACAGGTCAGGCTCCCAGAACGGATCGCGAATGACCCATTCCTGCAAATCCTTCGACGCCGCCACCGCCGTAATCCCGCGCCGGTTCACCGGACCCTCTTTCTTCCGCGCCGCCAGCAGCATCCAATATTCCCCTACCTCAGCGTTCCAAAACACAAACGGGTCACGCCAATCATGGATCTCATACAGGTTCGGGTCAGCGAACAAAATCGGGTTTGCCGGGTCTTTCTGCCAGTGAACCAGATCCGAACTCGTCGCGTGCATCACCGCCTGCTCAGGCTTCCCCGCTGCCCGCAGATGCGGGTTGTGGCCGGTGTAAAAAATGTGGAACACGCCGTCTTTTTCCATCGCGCAGCCCGTGAAGATATACAAATCCTGTTCATCAACGCCTCCACGGGGTATCGCCTCGCCATAATCCGCAAAACGTACAAAATCCCGCGTCCCAATATGGAACCACGGCGTCCCTTCGCCATGATTCACCTTGTCGCGGTAATCCTTCAAATAAAACAGGTGATACTCGCCTTGCCAGTAAAACGGAATAAAGTCTCCGGCCCATCCATCGCTTGGCTTAAAGAAAATGGTCATCTTTTGGGTCTATCCTTTCAAAATGACTGATCATCCAATCGATCAATCAGAATAGTATTTTCACGCAAACAGCTCAACTGGAGTATGCCATGCCTATAAAAGGGCATACCATCGCCGAAGCTGCTGCAATTTATCCATGAAATATAAAGGAGTGTGAAATGAGGAGCAGGCACATCGCCTCGCGCCGTCTACAAAGTGCCGTGTATCGGGGTCTAAGGCCAGCGCTGCTTGCTCAGCCAGAACGCACGGTAAGCCCGCGTTTCATCCAGCAAGCGCTTCAACTTGTCCGTCGCCCGCTGCTTACCCTCGCGGTCAGCCCTTCCACCGAGCGCCAGTTGATACACCCCATCCGTTGTCGCGAGGATTTGAATCTGTCCGTCCGCCGCCAGCCATTCTAACCCGCACCGCACCGTCTGCTCACGCTGCGCCATCGCTGCGCTCAATTCTGCTAGCCCCGCCGTCCCCTGCTTGGACTGAACGCTGAACTTCACCAATCCGCCCAACCGCCGCAGGAACGCCTCCAGCCCATCCGTTTCCACCTCGACCCCCATCGAAATCAGGCGTCGGGGTGAGGTCACTTCCAGCGCTGTCGCCCACTCGTCGCTCCCTGCCGGCGCAGACCACACAATCAACGTCTCCGCCGCCCGTAGTTGATGCCGCCCCACGCCCTCGACCTTCGCGCCGCCCTCGCGCCAGACCAGCGCCTCCGGGTACTCGCTCAAGAGGCTTTTCAACCGCGCCACAGGATCAATCGCCCCGTGCTCGTCTTGCACCGCCAACCCCGCCGCCTGATCCTTCACCTCAAGCGCATACGCGGGCGTCGGTCGCGCGTCCAACCATTCCACCATCAACTCGCGCCGCCCTTTATACGTGCTCACCCGCACCGTATACGCCAGATCAAACCACTCCGGCGGTGCCGGTTCATCAGCCCCGTTCCACCACACCACCCGCTGGCTGTTTCCCGTGCTGTCCTCTATCGTCAATTCCAGATGCTCCGGTCGCCGTCCCAACTGCGCCTTCTTCCGGATGTGCACCTCGCGCGTCGCCAGCGTCAGCGGACGGTTACCGTTTCCAAACGGTGCGAGTCGCCCAAGGTCTGCCGCCAATTCCAATGACAGTTCCGGCAGCTCAAAAAACGCGTCCACCGGCAGCTCCGGCTCAACACTGCTCACCTTCAGCATCTCCCGCACCACTTTCGACAGCCCGTACCGGAACGGAATTAGGTTTTTCTCGTCCAGACTCAACCCCGCCGCCATCGTATGCCCGCCGAACCGCCGCAGCAGTTCCGCCTGTGACTTGATCGCCGCCGTAATATCACACCCCGCCACCGACCGCGCCGATCCATGGACAATCCCGTCTTCCTCCGTCAGCAGCACCACCGGACGGTTATACTGTTCCGCCAGCCGGCTCGCCACGATCCCCAGCACACCCGTGTGCCAACCGGGATACGCGATCACCAGCGCCGCGAACTCCAGCAGCGCCGGTTCACGTTCAATCGCTGCCCGCGCCCCGGCATAAATCTGGCTCGTCAATTCCTTCCGCTTGATATTCAGACCTTCCAACCGCGTCGTCAGCGCATCCACCACCGAAGCATCATTCGACGTCAGCAGTTCAACCGCCGGATTTGCGTCCTCCAGCCGTCCCAGTGCGTTCAAGCGCGGCGCGAGGTCAAATCCCAGCGTTTCCTCGTTCACATCCGCCGGATTAATCTGCGCCCGATCCAGCATCGCCCGTATTCCCCGCCGCTCTGCCTGCCGCAGCACGGCCAGCCCGCGTTGGATCAAATAGCGGGTGTCATCCACCTGCTCCATCACATCCGCCACCAGCCCCAGCGCCACCAGATCGAGCAAACCCTCGCTCGCCGCCTTGCCCAGCAGCGCTTCTGCCAGCTTGTAAGCCACGCCCACCCCCGACAGGTGATACAGCGGATGGCTCTCCGGCAGCCGCATCGGGTTCACCAGCGCCAGCGCCTCCGGCAGCGTGTCCGGCAGCGCGTGATGATCCGTCACCACCACATCTACCCCGCGCAGCCGCGCATAATCCAGCGCCTCATGTGCCGCAATGCCCGTATCGCACGTCAGCACCACTTCCACCCCGTCGTCAAGGTAGCGTTTGAGTGTCGGTATATGAATCCCGTGCCCCTCGTTGAAACGGTTCGGGATGTGATACAACGGGTGGCCGCCCATCTGCTCCAGCGCCGACACCAGCAGCGCCGTCGAGGTCTGCCCGTCCACATCAAAATCGCCCCACACCAGCAAACGCTCACCCCTCTTCAGCGCCCGCCGCACCCGTTCCACCGCCTTATCCATATCCGGCAGCGCATCCGGCGGCGTTGGTTCGTAACGTGCCGGATCAAGAAATCGCAGCGCATCCCCAACCTCCGTGATGCCCCGCCGCACCAATTGCTGTGCCACCAGCGGATGCCCGCCCACTGCCGCCTGCATCTCCGGCGGCACATCCACCGGCGTCGGTTCAACCCAGCGTTTCATCAAAACTCAATCTCCGCGATCTGGTCGAGGTCAATCACCACCTCATCCGCCGTCGTTTCAATCGCCTCATCATCCCACTCGGCGCTCACACCTGCCGCCTCGCCCCGGTTACACAATGAGCGATACGTGCAAAACGCGCACCGCCGCACATCTTCCGTCAGCGGGAACACCTCCCGTGTGCTGATCTCATCCATCAACCGCAGCAGCTCTGCCTCGTCCCGTTCCAACTCCGCCGTATCATACGCCAGCCGCACCGCCTGCCCATTCACATACCAGTAGATCATCTCAAGCTGATCGGGCTTCAACGGACGGTAGCCGGTCAGTTCCTCTCCCGCCCGCGCCAGCACCAGCCGGTACACACGGGTTTGCAGCCGCTTCAGCAGCCAATCCGTCCGCGCGGCCTGCGCCGAGGTCTTCCAGTCGATAATCTGCACCTCGCCGCCATCCGTCACCAGCAGCAAATCAAACTTCGCCATCAACCGGTGCTCACCCAACGGCATCGACAGCGTGATCTCAGGATGACGTCGCCCCGCCGCCGTAGCCCACTCGGATTGCAAATACTGTCGCCACCAACCCTCGATCACCGCGTCATCCATCAGCCGCGTCACATCCTCGGCAGGCACACCCAACCCGTGCTGATGCACCGCGTGATGAAACGCCGCGCCTTGCAGCAGGTGACGCTCATGTTCCAGCACAGGGTCAGCCTCCACCGCCGGCCAGCGCAGCCGCAGCCCATACCGCAGCTCAAACCGTCGCGGGCAGTCCGCATAATCCTGCAAACTGCTCTGACTGAATACAAAATCATCCGGCAGCATCATGAGCGTTTCGCCTCCTCCCACCAACCGCGCAGCGCCGCGATAGGCGTCGCCTCAACTTGGTCGCCGTTCTTGCCCGTGTTCCATGTAATAGTCAGCTCCCGCCGCGCGCGGGTGATCCCCACATACAGCAGCCGCAGCCGTTCGCTGGCATATTCCAACCGTGCCGCCTGTGTCGCCTGTCCCTCCACATACGCCTCGCCCCGTGTCGCCGCCTTCAACTGCCCCAGAGCTTCCGCCTCAAGGTTCAAACTGTCGCGGATGAACCACTTCTCGCCCATAAACCGGTCATACACATCCGCCGACGGGAAATCGTAATTACTCCCCGACATCAAATACACCCGATCCCATTCCAACCCCTTCGCCTTGTGCATCGTCGTCACCGCGACCTTACCCACATGCTTCTGCGGATCAAACGCTTCCTCATCATCACCCATCCCCGTGAAGGGTCGTTGGTTGCGTGCAATCGCCTCCAACTCGCCCACGAACTCCGGCAGCCGCGCCTCCGGATGATCATCCGCGTACCGCCGCAGGTACAGCGCGAGGCTATACGCCGTCGCAATATCCGATTCCAGCGTGAACAAATCCCCCGCCACCGTCAGCACCAACTGGTCAACAGGCAGCGTCACCGCCGCCTGCCACCGCTGCACATGCGCGCGGAACGCCTGCAAGTGATCATAAAGCACCGGATTATCATCGCGTGGCGCGTTCGCCTCCAACCAATCCTGCTCCAAACATGGCTCGACGAAATCCTCCACCCGGTGCAGCGTGCGCAGCTTCCGCGCGATCATGTCGATCTCTTTCTCTGCCTCAGCGTCCTCCCGCTCATCTCGCCGGTACACCCGGTACAATTGCGCCAGCGCCACCGGATTCTTCGGCTCGCTCAAATAATTCAGGATGTACTGCACCGAACCGACCACCTTCCGCGTCGAAGTCGTCGTCCGCAAATTCTCCACATACTCCACCCCCGCCGCCCGCAGCGCATCCACCATCTTCGACCCGCTCGCGTTAATCGGCAGCAGAATCGCCGCCGTCTGGTCACGATGATGCTCCAGCCAGCTTTTCACCGACCGCACCACCAGATTGCGCTCCTCCTCCGCGTTCAGCTTCCCCGCGTAAATCTGCACCGCTGCCGGGTTATCCGTCGGATTCCCTTGCGGATCATCTGCCGGAGCCGCTTCGATCAGCGGTTTATCCAGAGGCTTCCGTGCCCGAATGTCCTCGTTCGGATGCTCCAACGACCACTCGATCAATCGGTTCGCCAGCCGGATGATGCTCAACGTACTCCGTCCGGAGTTCGGCAGCTCACGTGGAACCACCCCCTTCTCCTTCAAGAACCCGCGCAGATATTCCGGGCTGGCTGTCGTAAAGGTCTCATAAATCGCTTGGTTCGGGTCGCCCACCCGCACCCAGTTCCCGTCCTCGCCCACCAGCCGCCGGATGATCTCCTCTTGCAGCTTACTGCTGTCCTGCGCCTCGTCCTCCAGCACATACGGCCACCGGTATTGCAGTCGTCCCAGATACTGCGGGTCAGCCTCCAGCACCTTCAGCGCCAGCCGGATCAAATCTTGGAAGTCCACCGCCCCCCGGTAGCGCAGCCCGCGTTCATACGACTCGTAAATCGCCAGACACATCTCCGCCAGCGGCAGCGGACGCCCATACGCCTTCAGCACCTCCGCCAGCGTATCCGGCGTCACCTTGGTGTCCTTCGCCTGCTTGATGAAGCTCGCCGCCATCGACTTCACCTGCTCCAGCCAATCGTGCTGCTGGATGCGCGCGTTCCCCAACTGTTCTTCGGTCACATAATGTTGGTACAGGTCGCCGTGTGTCCGCACATAAGATGCCGCTGCGTCATGCAGGATTTCGCCCGCCTCGCGTTCATCCACAATCGTAAAACTATCTGCCAGCCCCGCCAGCGTCGGCCTTTCCCGCACGATGTCGTTCGCCAGCCCGTGCAGCGTCCGCACACGATACCCCAACCCCGGCAGCAGCCCCTTCTCCCGCACGAACTCGCCCACCTGCCGCGCGAAGTGTCCCACCGCCGAATTGACCAGCGTCACCACCAGCACTTCTTGCCCGTCCTGCAAGTCGCTGCCCGCCACCAACTGCGCCGCCAGATACGACAGCGTGCGCGTCTTGCCGCTCCCCGGCACCGCCACCACACCCATCATGCCCGCGCGGTATTTCAGCACCTCTTGCTGTTTCGGTCGTGGCTTAAACATGCGCACCATCCTGTGCCTGTCGCTTCAACATCCGCTGGATCAACTCCAGCATCGGCCCGCGCTGCTCATACCCCTGCTCACCATACTGGCAGTATCCGAGGTAAATCCGCTGCCGGCAGCGTCGCACCAACCCCGTCGCCAATCGGTACAGGCTGTCCTGTGTCGCCTTCACCTCGTCATCATCCGTCCACAGCTTCCCCTCCGGCCAATCGAGGCTCAGCACATACGGATGCGTCAGCGGCTGGTACAACCGCTGCGCCCACGACCCGCTCCCAATATTCAGCCAAAACTGGTAATCCACCGGTCGGTTGCTCATCAAGTACGTATATGCCGGAGCCAGCAGCACCGCGTCCTCGCTGTGCAGTTCCCAATCCCGCACATACAAATCCGCGATCACCCCCGCGTCCACCATTCGCACATATTCCTGCCCGTAATCCAGCCCCGCGTCCAACCGGCTCACCGTCCAGCGGAAGTTCCGCGCCGAGTCAATCAAGTTCGCCGCCACATTTGCCGCGTTATACGCCTGATGAAACCCGAAGCGTGGCTGCGACAAAACCTCGCCGAACAACCGGCTGAAGAAGAAATCCAGATGCACATGTTCGCCGTTCTGGTAGGCCGTCAGCCACTTGTACAGCTTCTCATACCGCCCGCCCAGATCATACGTGATCCGCGTCTGCACATCCGCCCTCAACGGCTCAAACGACAGCAGCTTACCCTGCCGGTACACAATCTCGGTCAGCAGTCGCGCCCGGATCAAATCAAAATCCGCGATAGCCACCATCAGCGCATTCGTCACATCAAACGACGGCGGAGCCATCCCCCATTCCGGATGCGCCAGCTTAGCCAGCGTCAGCAGGGTTCGCGCCGCCGGTTCTTCCCGCAGCGCCCGTGAAGGCCGGTGTGACCGCGCCGGAACATTCATGCTCTCCAACCGGCTGATCAACGAAAACCGCAGCGCGTCCGAAAGCAGCGGTGCCAGCACCACAATCTCCCCCGCCGACGCCCCGCCATCATGAATCAACGACGCGATATTCTCCGCCGTCCAATTAATCATGTCCGTGTAATAACGGTTATCCGTGAACACCACCGCGTCCCGTGCACTGGCCTTCCGGCTTTTAGCGGGCGGCGCGCTGTCCACAATCGCCTTAATCTCCGTATCCAATTGGCTGATGTCCGCCGACATCACATACGTCTTATCAATCTCGGTGTGCAGCGTACACGCCGCCTTCAAGGTGTAAGCGCTTTTCGCATCCGACCCCAAAAACCGCCGGTAACCCGCGTCGCTGTCATAAATCACCACCGCCGAGTCACATTCCCCCAACCAATCCCTCAGCACCCCGTGCGTCGCCGGATTATCTTCCTCTACATTGTCCACGATCAGGTGCCGAAACTGTTCCATCAGGTAGTGGCGCGGCTCGTCCATCCGCCACAAATGCTTGACGAATAACTCGATCTGATACGAAAAATCCAGCAGGTTATGCTGCCGGCAAAAATCGCGGAATCGGTTCACCACATCTTGCGCGTGCTCATAAATGTAGCGCTGCTCCACATCGCCGATACTCGCGGCCTTCAGCTTCTCGCCGATCACCGTATGCGAAAAACCCACCACCGCCGCCTTATTCAAGTTATCCACCAGTTGGCTGTACAAACGGTTGCGGTCAATCCGCACACTGTTGAAGTAATCATTCGCCTCGATCACCGGCCCGATCTCGCGCGCCATGTAATACTGCACCAGTTCCAGACTCAAAAACGTCGGGCGTCGGTACGGGTCAGCGAATCCCACCTGTTCCGCCACCAGCGGCCAGAACAGGTCAACCATATGCAGCGACAAACTGCCAATCGTGTGAATCGTTGGCTGCCCGCCGGCCTTCCGCTTCTTGTTGCGGATCTCCGCCTGATACGGCAGTGCCAGCGCCTTCTGCGGCACCATCACCAGAATGCTGCTCGCGGGGACTTTCTCCTCCAGCAAGTACCGCAGCCGCCGCGCGCCTGCCGTCGTCTTGCCCGTCCCTGCCATCCCTTCCACGAAATGCGTCGTGTCCAGTGCCGTCTGTGCGACAGCCATCTGTTGTTTGGTAAGCCGCATCATCTTCCCGATCATCTAGCTGAAAAGTAGAACAATTATGCTACAAAA
>JAFLCH010000151.1 GCA_017303775.1 Anaerolineae bacterium
CAACCGGCACTTTACCCCATGACTTCAGGTTGATGCGATTGTGGGGCGAGAGTGGCTTGATGTCGATTTTGACGTTGGATGTGTCGGCGGTGATCGTCCAGACGAAGCTGGTTTCGGCCACGCCTAAAGCGCTGCCATCGCTGACCTGAACGGTAACATTATAGGTTCCAGCCGTGGTGGGTGTGCCGCTGATGGTTCCGGTGCTGCCGATGAGGATGCCGGTGGGCAGACCCACGGCAGTGAAGGTGAGCGGATCGTTATTCGGGTCACTGGCGGAGACGCCGAAGGACACGAACTTGCCGACCGGATCGCTGCGATCACTGATGGGGGTGATAACGGGGGCGCGGTTGGTGGCGCAGTCCAGCGGCGAGAGGCTGCTGGTGCCGATGATGGAGTTGCTGGAATTGCCACCACTCAAGAGCGGCGGGTTCAAGCCGTCGAAGCCGAGCGCATCCGGTGTGGTGGAGCAGAGGCCGACGAGGGTGCTGAAGATGGGCGCGGCGAAGGATGTGCCGGCTACGAAGCTGTTGGTACCGACGGGATAGCCCGCACCGGGAGCGAGTACATCGGCATCCTGCGAGAATGACCAGATGGTACTGCTGTCGTTGAGGGTCGCGCCGACGGCGATCACTTCTGCCCAACTGGCAGGAGCTAAGGGGGCTGCACCCAACCATGGGCGGAGATTGCCGGAGGAGGCGATGCCGACCGCCGAGAAGGTGCCGCCGGAATTGGCGCTTTCTTGCAAGTAACCACGGAGCAGCACGCGCAGCGCGTGGAATTCATCTTCGCTGACGGGGTTGGAGAGCGCCTTCCAATAGTCTCCGATGGCGCTGGCGGGAACACCGAGATTTTGCGTGAGATACTGGCTGAGGCCGAAGTCGGACTGCTGCGGGCAGGCTGGAGCATGTTTGTTGGCGGTGACGGTGATGCCGTTGAGAGTCCACTTCAGGTCGCTGCCGTTGAAATTCACCTCAAAGACGTTCTGGTGCAAGCCGGGGGCGAACGTGACCACCTGCCCACGATTTTCGGGGGTGGGGTAGAACTTGTTCTTCGACCCGACGGTGATCTTCACACCGAGTTTGTTGGGATTGTTGTAACCGAAGCGCGCGCGGTAGTGACCGCTGCCCAAGTCGGCGACACATTCGACAATGGGAGTCACGGGTTGGGTTGGCTGTGGAATAGATTCAGCACAGCGCGGCGAATACTTGCTGGCGGTGGCGCTGCGGTACTGCCCATCCGGCCCTTTGATGTACCAGTCGAGGGTGCTGCCGTCGAATGAGACGGAGAAGACGAAGGACTGCCGCCCCGGTTCAAAGGTCACGGGCTGGCCGCGATCTTTGGGGGTGGGGAGGAACTTGTTGTTGTCGCTCAGGGCGATGGTGACGACCTGATCATTTTCGTTCTTGTAGCCGAAGTAGGCGATGTAGGTTGATGCGCTTTTCTTAGATCCCTTCACTTCGGTCACGCATTCCAGTATGGGTTGAACGCCGAGGGTGGGGTTGGGCTGGTTGTTGGCTTTGATGACATCTTCGGCGGCATGATAGTCGAAGGCGGGGACTGGCACACCGGCGATGGTTTGGGCAGGGGCTTCGCAGGCGATGAGGCCGAAGCTCATGTTCAGCACGAAGTGATCGTAAGTGCCGCGCAGGCTGTCTACGCGGTTGGCGATGGCAGCGGCGATGGCTTCGGCGCTGTACTCGGTGCCACTGCTGCTGATGTCGACGGCGAAGCTCTGGATTTGTAGGCCGGGGATGCGGGCGCGGGCTGCGGCCAGCGTTTCATCCGCGACGCGCTGCACCAAGAAGCCGTGCGCATCGGGGGTGTTAAATTCGTCGATGATCAGCAGGGCGGTGGGGCGGGTGTTGAAGCCTAGCGCGCCGAGGAAGTAGTCGATGCGGTCGCTAATCCACAGGCCGGGGGTTACCGGATTGTCGCGGATTTCGGCAGCGACGACCAAGGGGTCTAGTCCCTGACCGGAGAGTGAGAAGCCTTGCCCTGAAAGCGAGAAGCCCTGACCGGAGAGCGAGAAACCCTGCCCTGAAAGGGAGAAGCCTTGCCCGGAGAGTGAGAAACCCTGCCCACCGACTGTGGTGGGGGTGATGGCGCAGGCGGTTGTACTGCTTTGTGCAGCCGTTATACCCGTCGCCCCGATGCTCATACCAATCATGAGGATGGCTAACAGCGTGATCAAGAAGACCCGCCGCAGCTTGGCAGTTCGAACGCGGTACATACCCCCTGCTCTCCCGGCTGAGTAAACAGCTCGCAAAATTATATGAAAATGAAACCTAGTTTGTCACAAGCTTAATGTGAAGCCTTTCGCCTAACATATACCTAACGAAAGAAGGTAAACCCATACAAAGGTAGAAAAATCTAACCAAACTATCCATTTTGAAACCAAAAATTCAGATTTGAGCCTGCGCGGTTACGATTATCATACCTGCCGGGGGGAGTTCAACACGGATGACACTTCGTTCGCCCGCTTGTTGTACCCGAATAATCTGGTCACCGGGCGGCTTACGGAGTTCGTCATCCGACCAATCGCCACGGTAGAGGATGGTCAGCACGCTGCCGGCAGGATGCAGTTCACGGTCGATGTTGACGAGTGCCTGCCGAGTTTCCGTGCCATGTGTGTTGATGGCGATGACCACCGAACGCTTGACCATAATGCGCGACCATGCCACGATTTCGCCGGGATCTGGCAGGCGGAAGTTCAGCCCATCCGTCGAGAGTTCGCGGAAGTACTGCCGCCCCCGTCGCAGCGCCATGCCGACGCCGTCCTTGCGGTTTCGAAGCCGCGCAATCGCCGCAATCCGTAAATAGGTGGGATGATCGGGGTCGAAGACATGGCAGCCACTGGTGCCAAATGCACCGAAGGTGGCGGCGAACATCGCTTCCCGGATATAGCGGTCTTCGAAATTCAAGTGGGGTTCGATGCTGTAGTCATGGCGGCCTTGATTCCCGTCCAGCGCCTGCTCGGTTCCATAATAGATGCAGGGGATTCCCAGTGTGGTGAGCTGCGCCCCGACGGCATGTGCCACCTGCTGGTAACGGGCGGGGATGTTCGCGCCCGCCGCAAAGCGGCGCTTTTCGCTCCCGACCATATCGTGATCATCCAGAACCGAGACATGATAGCGCCCGGTTTCACGGTGGCTGCCCAGCAGATCGTGCGGTTGGAATTGGTCGAAGAAGGCTTTGGGGTCGCTCAAACCTTTGAGCATGCCGATGAGTTTGCTGCGGGCTTCACCGATGTCCAAGACGGCGTCCAGATTGCGCCCGAACACTTCCAGATAACTGCGCTGCATGTATTCACCGCCGGTCACTTCGCCGAGGAGGAGGAAATTCTCTTTGCCGATACTTTCCGCGAATTCGTGAATCTGGGTGCAGAATTCGCGTGAAGCGTCCCATGGAATATGTTTGACGGTATCGATGCGAAACCCGTCACAGTCACTCAGGGCGATCCAGTACTGGTAAACCTTGATGACGGCGTTCAGCGTATCCATGCGTTCGAGAGCGAGGTCTTTGAGGTCGAAGAAGTCGCCGCGCCGGAACTGTACGTTGGGATTCATCGGGTCTTCCCAACTTTCGGCGTCCCATTCCTGAATCTGGCCGCTGCGGCTGTACCATTCTAGATTCTGGAACTCCTGCGGCCACATGCCGTCCTCCAGATTGTTGATGGTGGGGACGGATTGCCCGGCAGCCGAACGCCAACCGTGTATGGGGTAGGGTGGTTTGAAACGATAAGGCATTGATTCCCACGGTTGACCGTTGTTGTCGTAAAACCAGTTGTTGCCGGTGTGGTTGTAGATGATGTCCAGCAGCACATACATCTTGTGTTTGTGGGCGGCGTCCACCAGATCACGCAAGTCCTGCCGTGTGCCGAAGCGCGGGTCAACATCCATAAAGTTCTGAATGCCGTAGCCGTGATAGGTTTGCAAATCGGCTCGCTGCTTCCAGATCGGGCCAATCCATAAGGCTGTTACGCCGAGGGCTTTCAGGTAATCGAGCTTGCTCATGATGCCTTTGAGCGTCCCGCCCTGAAAGACCTTCCCTGCCGCCATCCAACCGGCTTTATCCGGTGTCAGAAATTGTGCGGGGCGCAGCCGGTCATAGCGGGGTCGGGCAGCCTCCTGCCCATTACTGAAACGATCCGGCATAAGAAAATAGAGTACCTGATCGCGCCATTCGCTAGGACTGGGGAAGACTTTTCCACGTGGGCGCAGATGTGCTTTGCTCAGTTCTGTTGGGGCAGTGCGGTCAACCTTTACCATCGTACCCTCTCGCAGACACTACTTGAAAGAACTTTTCCCGATGTATAACGATAAGTCCATGCCGAAGGTTGCTGATTTTACTCGACTGAGTCATGGACAACAAATCGCTCGTGAGCATTGTCACGATGCTGTTCGTTCAATTGCTTGATCGGATACGAAGGTTCGATCTTCTGTTAGCCCACAGCTATGAATTGGATCTTCGGGGCGCGGCAGATGGTTGTGTTCAGCGTGGGGCTGTTCTTGGGCGTATTCGTGAACTGAAGTCAATGAGAACCCCTACTTGAAACTATTTAACTAATATAAATAACATATTGTCGATTTGAAAAATAAAAATAAGATATTATAATCCAGTGTAAATTATTTAATACCCGAAATCTGTTGTTGGTTACGAGGACAATGGACTGCGTTCCAATCCGAAAGCGGATGGGCATTATTTATCAATGAAACCGGGTGTCTCCCGGCGGGATTCATGGTTGATGAATTTGGATGGAGCGAATGGTAATTAGAGAGGAATACCCCACTTCAAACGGTACTGAGATGAGCAGCGCATGATTATGAGGCACAGACGGGTGAGCATGGGGATTGTAGTGGTAAAGGGTTTGTGAACAGTTCAACGATTTCTTGATGAGTTCTATCCAGTAGGTTATGGTGAACGGAGAAAATCAGAACGATGAAGAATAAACGCCCTAAAATGGTTATGTATACCTTCAATGTCAAAGTCGAAAAACCTGAGGACATCGCGCAGATCTCGGAGCTGACCAAACCCATGCTAGGCGAAACTTGTTCGCGGGTGAGGTTTATTTGTGGCGGCGAGCTGATTGTAGATATAGGGCAATTGATCCCTTATATAAGTAAGGATACGACAGCACCGAGACGGGGTGAGTGGAGTCTGGGTATATGCGGGATGGGGTGGCAACTGCTTGATGAGGAAGGCCTTTTTACCCTAGCCACTTCTAACGAATGCCAAAAGATGGCGTTAACCCGGTTGGAAACATTGGTGAGCGCCAAGGTGGTTGCGTTCGAGGTGGACTATCCCGGTCTGGGTGTGATGCTGCGCTTTGACAACAACCAATCTTTGAAGCTGACTCCTTTCGATGATCAGGAAGGAAGCAGGCTCATTTACTGGGATTTATTGACGCCGACTCGCTCATTCATACAAGCAGGGCCGGGTTCACAATGGTTGTACCAACGGTTTGAGGCGATTGAGCCAGACCCGTTATTTTGAATGTTCCTCGATTGATTTGCTGATCAAATGAGGGCGATTCTGCCGTTCCGGTGAACAATCGCACACTGGTTGAGTTAGACCAAATGTGCTATCTTGGAGGTGTGACCCGACAAAACCACCGGAGGTTTTATGAAGCGCTGTGACTGGGTTAATCTTAATGAGCCGCTGTATGTGGATTACCACGACCATGAATGGGGTGTCCCTGTCCACGACGACCGTCAGTTGTTTGAGATGCTGATTCTGGAAGGCGCTCAGGCCGGTCTGAATTGGATCACCATCCTCCGGAAACGCGACTCGTATCGTGAAGCCTTCGACCACTTCGACGCGCACAAAATCGCAGCATATGATGACACCAAGATCGCCGAACTGCTGGCGAACCCCGGCATAATCCGCAACCGGCTCAAGGTTAACGCCGCCATTTTGAACGCCCGTGCCTTTTTGCAGTTGCAGGCGGAATTTGGCAGCTTCGACGCGTACATCTGGCAGTTTGTGGGCGGGAAACCGTTGGTCAATCACTGGCACTCGATTCGGGAGATCCCGGCGGAAACCACCGAGTCACGCGCGATGAGCAAGGATTTGCTGAAGCGGGGTTTCAAATTTGTTGGCCCGACCATTTGCTACGCCTTCATGCAGGCCACGGGTATGGTGAACGACCATACGACTGATTGTTTCCGCTATCAGCAGATGTGAGCAGGCTCATTGGAGTCGCACAAATAGGGCGATTCTGTGAAATGAGTGTCGCTGTGCGCATTCATCACTATAATAGAAACCAAATGTGCAGAGGAGTGAATGCGATGCGAACCCGTTTCACCTTATGGACAAGTTTGTCGATCCTATTTCTATTGATGGCCTTCATTTCATCCGGTTTGGCGCAGGAAGAAACCTGTGAACCGCTGCTGCAAACCGCTTTTGAGCAGCTTAACGCGAACTGTGCCGCGCTGCCGGGGAGCGCTGCCTGTTTTGGCAGCGGCGCGAGCGTCACCGGTGAAGGTGATGCAGGCGATGGTTTCAGCCAGCCGGGTGACCAACTGCCGCTGTCGGAAATTTTGGGGGTGCAGACCCTGCCTCAAGACGAGGCGTGGGGGCTGGCGCTGCTCAATGTTCATGCTAATGTTCCGCTCGAACTTTCCGAGCAGGGACTCAAGTTCATTCTGGTCGGGGATGTTCAGGTTGAAAACGCGGTTGATCCCGCCACAGCCTTCACCCCTGTGCCTTCAATTATTGTGACGCCGCTGGTCGCCGCGAATTTGCGGAGCGCACCTAGCACTGATGCGCGTGTGCTGGCGAATGCGCCGGTTGGCACCGAACTCACGGCTGACGGTGTGAGCAGCGATGGCGGCTGGCTGCGTGTGCTGAGTGGCGGGCAACTGGCGTGGATCAGCCGGCAGATTGTCGCCGAAAAAGAAGGCGATATTGAATCGCTGCCGACCATTACCTCGAATACCCGCACCCTGATGCAGTCACTGCGGCTGTCCACCGGTGCAAATGTACCGGCGTGCAGCGGCGCGCCCGCTTCCAGCCTGCTGGCGCAATCACCCGCCGGTGTTAACGCCAGCATCACCGTCAACGGCGTGGACATCCGTTTTGAGGGGACGATTGCGCTGCGTACTACGCCGGACAATGTTTTGCAGTTTATCGTCCTCGCGGGCGGGGGCAGTGTCGGCGGGGTTTCTGTTCCGGCAGGCTTCAGCCTGAACATCCCCTTTGATCCGCAGGGTGGCAGCCCCGGCAACGCCACGGGTTTGCGCCCGATCAATGAAGAAGAACGGGCTGCTCTCACGCCGATTGCTGAGGGCGTTAATCCGGAACTGCTTTACACCGCGCTTGATGTGCCTTCGCAATCCGAAGTGAATGCAGTACTGGCGCAAATCAACGGGGCAGCGGGCGCGCAGGTTGTATCGGGGCCGGCTTCCAATCAGGCAGATTGCAGCCGTTTCCGTCCCACCTCGCCGCTGAGCGGGATGCCGCTGGGTGTGACGCCCTTCTACTGGGACGCGGCTCCCGGCGCGACTGCTTATCGTATCAACCTGTTTGCGGATGGCAGCCTCGTCAGCTCGATTGAGATGGGCGCGACTTCGACAACTTTCCAAGTGGATACCAATGCCTTTGGGGGCGGTGGCAGCTTCTCGTGGAGCATTGATGCGCTGGTGAACGGTCAGCTCGCGTGCAGTTCGGGGCGTGTTAGCGTGGTGCGCGATGCCTTCGCACAGTTTGTCAGCGGCGGCAGCGGGGGCGGCCCACAGGCCGAACCGACAGCCTGCTCGTGGGAAGGCTGCTAAGCGCTCAGGTGCGGTATAAATGACTTGAGGGCGGAGTACCATTCCGCCCTTTTTGTTCGTGTATAGCGGCGGCTGAAGTTGTTCATTTCGTCCGTCGGTCGTAAGATTAGGGATGTCTCTATCCTGTGGATAATCACTGCCCGGAAGCGAAACCATGAGTGTGAAAACCCTCTTGCCCAATAATCTGGGCGGCCAAACCATCAAGGGTTATGAACTTCAGGAATTGATCGGGGAGGGCGGGTTCGGGGCGGTCTACCGCGCCTACCAGCCGTCGGTACGCCGCGAGGTTGCCATCAAGGCTATCTTGCCGGAATTCGCCAATCACCCCGAATTTATCCGCCGCTTCGAGGCCGAAGCCCAGCTCGTCGCTCACCTTGAGCATATCCATATCGTCCCGCTGTATGATTACTGGCGGGATGCGAGCGGCGCGTTTTTGGTGATGCGCTGGCTGCGCGGGGGCAGCTTGCGCAGTGTCCTCGAAAAGCATGCGTGGCCGCTGGATGATCTGCCGCGACTGTTCGACCAGATCACCGCCGCGCTCCATGCCGCGCACAAGCAGGGAGTCATCCACCGCGACATCAAGCCGGATAATATCCTGCTGGATGATGAGCGGAATGTTTATCTGGCCGATTTCGGCATCGCCAAAGACCTCCAGAACCTCGGCAACAGCCTGTATATGACGGAAGAAAAGCAGGGGATGCTTCTCGGTTCGCCTTACTATCTTTCGCCGGAGCAAATCAAAGGTGATCCGGTCAGCCCGCAGAGCGACATTTACAGCCTCGGCATCATGCTGTACGAGATTTTGATCGGCAAGAATCCCTTTCACGGGCTGCCGCTTTCCACGCTGATCACCAAACATTTGCAAGAACCGCTGCCGCATTTGCACGAGTATCACCCCGACCTGCCGGAAGCCCTCAACCGTGTTATCGAAATCGCCACTCACAAAGATCCTGTCGCGCGTTATCCCAGCGTACTGGCCTTCAATGTGGATTTCCGCAAGGCGGTGGCGATTGCCGAAGCCGGTTCAACGTGGCAGCTTCAGGGTGAACCGTCTATCAGTTACGCGCCGCTGACAGCGGAAGAATTAGCGCGGCTGGGCATCACCGATGAGATGGCCGCCTCGCAGATTGATGGTCTTGAGCCGGTCAATCCTTATAAAGGTTTGCGGGCATTTCAGGAAGCTGACGCCGATGATTTTCGTGGGCGTGATGACCTGATTGAGCGCCTGCTGGCGTGGTTCCGGGCGGATTTGCGCGCGCGCCGCTTCCTCAGCGTCATTGGCCCCAGCGGCAGCGGTAAGTCCAGCGTCGTCAAAGCCGGTTTGCTGCCTCACTTCCGGCAGGATGCCATCCCCGGTTCAAAGGATTGGTTCATCGTCGAGATGACTCCCGGCACGCATCCGCTGGAAGAATTGGAAGCGGCGCTGCTGCGTGTGGCGGTGAATCCGCCTGCTACGCTGCTTGCCCAACTCAAGGAAGATGAGCGCGGCCTCGTCCGTGCCGTCAAGCGCATCCTGCCGCCGTCCTTGACCACCGATACCGAACTGCTGCTGGTCATTGATCAGTTTGAAGAGGTGTTCACGCTGGTGGAAAATGAGGCAGAGCGGCTGCAATTCCTCAATATTCTGGCTGCCGCAGCGGGTGATCCGAGCAGCCACTTGCGGGTTATTGCTACCCTGCGTGCCGATTTTTATGACCGCCCGCTGTCTTACGCGGGTTTTGGCGAACTGGTTCGGGCTTCCACCGAGGTCGTGCTGCCCCTCAGCCGCGCGGATCTGGAACGCGCGATTGTCGAACCGGCGGAACGAGTCGGCCTCAGTTTGGAAAATGGTCTCGTCACGGCCATCATGATTGATGTGGGCGAACAGCCCGGCACGCTGCCGCTGCTCCAGTTCGCGCTCACCGAATTATTCGAGCGGCGTGATGGACGCTGGCTGACCCTCAAAGCCTACAATGACATCGGCGGTGTCTCCGGCGCGCTCGCCCGTCGTGCTGATGAATTGTACGGCACGCTGGACGAGGCCGGACGCAAAACTGCGCG
>JAFLCH010000152.1 GCA_017303775.1 Anaerolineae bacterium
CTGGCGGGTGATATGTGGTTGTTAAGCTGCACAGCGCCAACCTGATCCCCCTCCCCTAGCGTTCTGGAAGACGAAGACCGGACGCGACGCCGTATTCAGTGTAAGCGAAATCGAGGACGTTAGGGTGACCATTTGGAAGAACATTTGGTCACTCTTTTTGTGCTCCAGTACTAACCATTTTGAGAGAAGCGAATTGTTAAATGGGTTGGTGGATGGTTAGAGAATGGTTTGTGGACAAACCTGAAATAAACTTTTGTACGAATATCGCTCCCCTGCCCTGTGGTTAGACAGGGCAAGGGAGGGAAGAATGGGTACTGGTTAGGTGACGGGGGATTTGATGCGCATGAGGGCGAAGCGGAGGCCGCCGACGGCGTTCATATCGACGGGGTGAAGGTCGCGGGTGGTTTTGTGGGCTTTGCGGTCAAGGATTTTGCTGCCGTACCAGCTTTGCTTGCTGAGGAAGGGTTCGACCAGCCCTGCCCCACCACCAACGAGGATGACCGACTTGATGCCACGGAAGCCATCGAAGACGCCATCGGCGATGTTGTTGGCGATCCATTCGGCATAGCGTTCGGCGTATTTGTCGATGAGGGGTTTGAGGTCGGCGTCGTGACCGGCAACGGTGAGGGTATAGTCGCCGCTGACGCTGCCGAGGCGGAGGATGCGGTCGATGTCGTCAATGGTGAGGTTAGCGGCATCGTCCCCGATTTGCTTTTTGACGGCGCGGAGGATGGGTTCGCGCAGGTGGACATGCACGCCGCCGGCTTCCCATGTGGCGTGCTGGAGACTTTCGGGGTTGAAGTTGCCGCTGCTGAGCTGGATGGCGTCGAGGGTGTGGGCGCCGAGATCGAGGACGACGACTTCGCCGCTGAGAATATCGGAGGGGACAAAATCACCGCTGTCGTTGAGGACGAAGCAGGCAGCCGCCCCGATGCCTTCGGGGAGGATGTTGACCTGCTGGTAGTTGAACTTGCGGGGTTTCTTGTCGCCTTTGAGGCTGATCTCTACCCTGCCCCCCCGCTGCATGAAGCGCTCGCGGACGAAGTCCTTGAGGTCGTTGTAGAGGCCGGGGGGCGCGAACAGGGTGAGATTGACGGAACCGGTTTTGATGCCCAAGCGCGCGAGGGCGTGGGCGACGAGGAATTGGTGCATCTCGTTGCCGTAGCGATTGGCACCGATGTGATGTTCGAGCTGGCGGCGGGTGACGCGGACGACATCATCACCGGTGACGTAGCGGTGACCGTCCCAGTCGACATAGTCGTAGTCGAGTTCCCAGCCTTTGCCTAAGCCGAGGCTGTCGCCGGTGGCAGCGGCGCGGACGGAGGGTTCGTAGAAACTCTTGTAGCCTTTGGTTTGGGCAAGGACGGCGTTGACCCCCCCGTTCCCGGCATCGACAGAGGCAACATAATCGGTCGTCATGATCACTCCTGTATGACGTTGAACATTTACTGAAGCAACCCCTTCATGGCGTTGATGAAGTTGCTGGCGGCATCGGTACTGGTTGATTTGTGGAGGATGATGGTGTCTTGATCATCGTCCTCGAAGACGGGCATGGCAAGGGCTGGCGCATTGAGGGCGCGCGGGCCGGCGGAAACGGGCTGAGGATCGGCGGCGGGCAGACGCACCTGCTGGAGCATGGCTTGAAACTGCTCGATGAGGTTGAGGCCGTTGGGGGCGAATTGGTCTTTGTACTGGGGGAACTGGTCGAAGAGCGCGGTGAGTTCACCCTGCTCCAAGGCGTAGTACAGCTCGATGGCTTTGCGGAGATTGGTGATCTCGCGCCTGCCCTGCTTCCAAAAGTCGAGAATGTCCTCCACGTGTTGATCCTGTGGATGGTTGTTGCGGAACTGGTATTTGCGGGTGTGACGGGGAACGGGTTTACGATGTGCCAGTGCCTTTTTCTTCGCTGCCATGCTCTGCTCCTGAATGTATCACTCTAGTGTGTGTCGCACTTAGGTGTGCATTTGGTTGTTTTATTTGGCAATTGGTATTATAGTATCCAATGGAACAATAAGCAACTAATCCGCCAAAATTATAGAGGAATTGGCAAATGCGCTCTGGTGAATTGGCAAAACTGCTGGGTGTAGCCGACCAAACCCTACTCAATTGGATGAAACAGCCTGAAATCAAGGCACTTTTCAGCCGGGAGGCGCTGGGGGAGGCCGGGTCGGTACAGCGGATATACACTGATGAAGACGCTGTGTTGTTGAATACGATCCGTGACTTGAGAGCGAATGGTATCAACGATTGGCAGGAAATTGCCAAATTGTTGGCGGATGGGATGCGGCAGCGGGAGTTCCCGAAGAATGCGTTGATTACGGATACGCGGGTGATTCCGGTGCCGATGGCTGAGCAGGCAACCCAACTGGCACAGGTGGTGCAGGAACGGGATTCGGCGATGGAGCGGGTGGTGGAACTGACGCAGCAACTTGACGAGGAACGGGCGGAACGGCGACGGGACAATGAACTGGCGCAGGCAGAACTGCGCCGGCTGGAGCGCGAGATCGGGAAGTTGGAAGGGCGGATCGAGGAAATGTTGAAACCCAAGCGGGATTGATAGGGTAGGGGAGTGTTGGTATTTCGCATAGTGACGTAGAAATACCCAATACTGCCAAAATAAACGCCAAAATGCCAAATATAGAAGCTGTAGGTTGTGACTTCTTGACACCCTCTACGAGGGGAGATTTCTCAAGTTGAGAATAGAACGAGCATCACAATCATTATAAAATTCAGCATCAGCAACTTCGCTCGTGCCGGTGAAACACCGAAAAAGGGCAACACAAACAGAGCAAATTCCCCTAAAAGTAGTTATCAATTAGATAAAATTGTAATTTTAGGTGGTTGATAGGCATCCTCTCTAAGCTGAATCATAAATAATTATGTTGAATATCCCTGACCGATTGTATTAATTAATTAATATATTTACTGATTGTATATAACAGATTCCGTAAATAGGGTTTTGTACATATCCGTTTGTGTAGATCCAACTACACGGCATAAATGAAACCACAATTGTTGCGCACTACACTCTTTAGCAGCTACATGGAGTATCGATCATGAAAGAACAACTCATCAGCCTGATCATTACAACGCTGGGCGAGATGGATCTGGACGCCGAGATTAAGGCAACACCTTTCAGCGCGGAGACGGCGCTCTTCGGACGGCAGGGGATACTGGACTCGATTGGTCTGGTCACGCTGATCGTGGCGGTGGAGCAGGGGATTGAAGACCAGTTTGGGGCGGCGGTGAGCCTCGCGGATGAGAAGGCGTTTTCGCAAAAGAGCAGCCCGTTCCTGACGGTTGAATCGCTGGCGAATTACGCGAGCGACCTGATCAAAGCGGAGCAGCAATGACCGCTCCAATTACCCTCATCACGGGAACGCGCAAAGGAATCGGACGATTTCTGGCGGGACATTATATTGAGCTGGGGCATCAGGTTATCGGGTGCAGCCGGACTGCGCCGGATTGGACGCTGGACAACTACACTCATTATGAAGTGAATGTCACCGATGAAGGGGGCGTGCGGCGGATGTTCAGCGATATTCGCAAACGCTTCGGTCGTCTGGATAACCTCATCAACAACGCCGGTATCGCGGCTATGAACCACGCGCTGCTGACGCCGATTGCAACGCTGGAGAAGGTGCTCGACACGAATGTGGTGGGCACATTTTTGTTTTGCCGCGAAGGGGCGAAATTGATGCAGACCCACCGCAGCGGGCGAATCGTCAACCTGTCAACGGTGGCTGTGCCGATGAGCCTCGAAGGGGAGGCGGCATATATCGCCTCGAAGGCCGGCGTGGAAGCCCTGACACGGGTACTGGCGCGCGAGCTGGGTGATGTGGGTATTACGGTCAATGCCGTCGGGCCGGGGCCGATTGAAACCGATTTAATTCGCAATGTACCTTCCGCAAAGATTGAGAGCTTGATCGCACGGCAGCCGCTGCACCGGTTGGGGAAACCGGAGGATGTGGCGAACGTGATTGATTTCTTTTTGAACCCGAACAGCGATTTTATCAGCGGACAAATCATTTACTTAGGAGGGGTGGGTTGAACACCACACACATCACATTCCTCGTTGAACGTTTTAAGGCACACCCCGATGACGAGGCGATTGTTTGGGGTGGGCAATCATATACCTACGGCTGGATGGCGGACGGGATCGAACGCTGGATGCGTGAACTGGATGAACAGAACATCCCACGCGGGGCAGTGGTGAGTTTGGAGGCGGATTTTTCGCCGAACGCGGTGGCACTGCTGCTGGCGCTGATTGACCGCGGGTGCATCCTTGTGCCGATCACGTCTTCAGTCGAAGCGAAGAAGCCGGAATTCCGGGCGATTGCGGAAGTCGAGTCGATCCTTGAGATCACCGATGATGACCGCGTGGTGCAGCGGGTGACGGGTGTGGAAGCCAAGCATGAGTTGATCCTGAAGCTGAAGCATTCGGGGCATCCGGGACTGGTGTTGTTCTCGTCCGGCTCGACCGGCAAGAACAAGGCGGCGCTGCATGACTTCGTGCCACTGCTGGAGAAGTTCAAGGTCGAGCGCCATTCGATGCGGACTATGACGTTCTTGCTGTTCGACCACATTGGCGGGGTGAATACGCTGCTGTATACGCTGTCGAACACGGGATGTGTGGTGACGGTGGCGGAGCGTTCACCGGAAGTGGTGTGTGCGGCGATTGAGGCGCATCAGGTGGAGCTGCTGCCGACTTCGCCAACATTTTTGAACCTGCTGCTGTTGAGCCGGACGTATGAACGGTTTGACCTGTCGTCGCTGCGGATGATCACGTATGGAACGGAAGTGATGCCGGCAAGCACGCTGCAACGGATGCATGAGATTCTGCCGAACGTTAATTTGCTGCAAACATATGGGCTTTCTGAAGTGGGCATCCTGCGCTCCAAGTCCAAGTCGTCTGACTCGCTGTGGATGAAGGTGGGCGGGGAGGGCTTCCAGACACGCATTGTGGATGGGCTGTTGGAGATTAAGGCTGAATCGGCGATGCTGGGGTATTTGAACCACGACAGCCCGTTCACGGAAGATGGCTGGTTCAAGACCGGGGACGCGGTTGAGGTGGACGGGGAATATATCCGCATCCTAGGGCGGAAATCCGAGCTGATTAATGTAGGCGGGGAGAAAGTTTACCCGGTTGAAGTGGAAAGCGTCTTGCTGCAAATGGAAGGCGTGGAGGACGTGATTGTGATCGGTGTGCCGAACCCAATCACCGGACAGATGGTGCAAGCACGAGTCCGGCTATCTACTGATGAGGATCTGCCGCAGTTCCGGAAACGGATGCAGGCGTTCTGTCATGACCGTCTGGCGCGGTTCAAGATTCCACAAAAAGTCATACTGGTCGAAAAGTCGCTGCATAGTGAGCGATTCAAAAAGCTGCGAGTTGAGTAAATGGCAATAAACGATCCGATTGAGAAGGCTATTGATACGCCGAAGCCCGACACGACACCCAAGTTCCGCATCCGGCAGGTCACGATGGGGGATAGGGTAGGGGTGGACTGGGTGACTGAACTGCACATGGAACTCCTGCCGTTCGGACCGATGGCCCAATTTGGCGACCATTTTATCCGCGAGATTGTGTATGTGAACGCGTTGAAAGATAACCTGTTGGAGGTGGCAATCGCTGAAGTGGACGGGAAAGCAGCGGGATTTGTGGTCTATACCACGGATGCTGACCGGTTCAACGAAGCGATGCTGCGGAAACACTTCTTACAGGCGGTCTGGATATTGGTGACCTCCTTCATCAAACAACCGAGCCTGCTGCGGAAAGTGCCGCGTGCCTTGAAGGTCATTTTCTCCCGCAATGAATTGCCGGGAGACAGCAACAACATTAAGTCTGAAGTGGTGTGCTTCGGTGTGCGACCGGAATATTTGTCTCCGGCGTTTGTGCGTTCTAGCAAGCTGCGGATCGGGCATGTGCTGCTGGAACATGCCTTCACCTACTTCCGAAACCACGAATCGAAACGGACACGGATGATTGTGGACGCCGATAACCCACGACCGCTGTTGTTTTACCAATCGATGGGCGCAACATTTTCTCCGTGCGTGTTCGGTGGGATTCCATCTTATATGGTGGTATTTGACCTGTAAAAGCAGGCGGTTGAAAGGATTGTATAACAATCATGTTGGAGGAAGCTTCGAATATGGCAGCACAGGCCTCTGTTCCCATCGCCGCCCCGATCAGTAAAGCTGAAGTGAAGGAAGACCGGTTTATCGCGATTGATATGCTGCGCGGGATCGCGATGCTGTTGATGGCGCTGGATCATTGGGCGGCGTTTGCGCGGGTGAATATCACGGCGGAAGGGTATGACGGTGTGAGACCGGCGCTGGGTGGCGCGTTTCATATTTTCACGGGGCTGCTGACCAACCTCGCTTCCGGCATCTTTTTCACGCTGACGGGAACGAGCATCGCTTTTTTTGAACGCAGCCGCCGCAAACGCGGGTGGACGGAATGGGAGATCACGCGGTTTTTGCTGATCCGCGCAGGGATCTTGCTGGTGCTGGATCAGGTGGTGAACTTCGTGGGGTGGCATGTAACTGATTTGCCGCTGTTCGAAGTGCTATCTGCCCTAGCGTTCGGTCTTATCGTGCTGGCGTTCGCGCGGCATCTGCCACTGAAGGTGATCGCGATTGGGGCAGGGGTGTTGTTCCTAGGGTATCCGCTGCTAGTCATGCTGTTCCCGCACAACCCGGATCAACCGCTTTCAGCCGTTACAACGATCCTGCTGCAAAATCATCGCGCTTCGTTCCCGAATGTTGAGACACCCTTTTTAGGACGATTGAGCCTCGTTTTAGCCGGTTATGTGCTGGGGCGGCTGCTGCGCGAGGGGAAGATTTCGATTCAACCGCAATGGTTGTGGGTGGCAACGGGTGGATTGGTGGCGTGGCTTGTGCTGCGGTTGGGCGTGCTGAATGGTTACGGCGATTACATGCCGTATAACTCGCAGGACGGCTGGCTGAGCTTTTTGATCGACAGCAAGCATCCGCCGAGCCTCACATTTCTATTGTTTAATATGTCGCTGTCGCTTATGCTGCTGGTGGGGCTGCAATCGCTGTCCGTCCGGCTAAAAGATACGGCAATCAGTTGGGTGCTGACGATTTTGGGACAAACCTCACTGTTCTTTTTTGTCCTGCATATGTTGTTTTACAAATTACTTGAGGTTGTATTCAACGGGAGTTTCATCCCCAGCAGCTTGATCAGTTATGACATCATACGGCTGTATCTGGAATGCGCGCTGACGATGGTGGTGCTGCTGCCGATCTGCTACGCGTACCGGAATTTACGGCGGAAGTACAGCATATTAAGCTATCTCTAAATTCGCTGATCTGAAAAACCGTTATGATGAAGGCGCATCTTGATGATGCGCTGTACAGATCGAAGCGTAAGGCGTTTAAGGAGAAGTGATGAGTAAAAATTCGAAAATTTGGGTAACCGTTTTGCTGGTTGGGATGTTGATCAGCCTGTTAGCGCTGGGATCGGTATCCGCACAAACGAATGGATCGCTGCGATTCTATGGAAACGGCAGCGGTGATATTGACCGGGTGAAGATTAGCATTGATAACCCGGCCAAGGCAGCGGACATCGGCGGCAACTTCACAATCGAGTTCTTCATGCGCGCAGTGAGCGGTGAGAACGGCAGCGGATCATGCACAACGGGGGACGCCGGATGGACGAACGGTAACATCATCATTGACCGCGACATTTTTGGCCCCGGCGACAACGGCGACTTTGGTATCTCGGTGTTCGGTGGGGGAGGGGTGATCGCGTTTGGTGTGAGCCGAGGCAACTCCGGCGCAACGGTGTGCGGGACGACGAACGTGATCGACGGGAACTGGCATCATATCGCGGCGACACGCAACCAGAGTAATGGTTTACTCTCGCTGTATGTGGACGGAGTGCTGAACGGCACTGTCACCGGCCCAACCGGTGATGTGAGCTACCGTGATGGGCGTTCGACGAGCTGGCCGAATGATCCGTTCATCGTGTTCGGGGCAGAGAAGCACGATTTCGCGCCGCAGTATCCGTCGTACAGCGGATGGCTGGACGAGGTGCGGATTTCCACGAACATCCGGTATACGAGCACCTTCAGCGTGCCGACCACGGCTTTTACGACGGACGCGAATACGGTGGGGCTGTACCACTTTGATGAGGGAACGGGCGACACGATCAACGATTCGTCGGGGACGGGGAGCCACGGGGTGCGGCGCTATGGAGGTAATCCGGCAGGGCCAGTGTGGTCAACCGATACGCCTCTCACGGGGGGCGGGCCGGTTAATACACCGACATTCACGCCCACTTTTACCCCTACACCGGGACCACTGTGCATCGAAAATAATGTGAATACGCTGTATATGTTCCCGAAGGAACTGCTGTCACCGCTGCTAACGCAAGGTGTGTGCAACGCGCAGGAGGCGGCCTGAGGGTTTTAAGCGGTTAAGCGACAATGGGCAGCCTGTTCGATATAGGCTGCCCTCAAAAAATTAAAGCGGGTTATGCTGTTGCGTGGAGGAGGGGGTTCACTCCCGGCGCACCCGATTATTATCTCCTTAGTTCTTCTGGCAGCTTCATCACTCCGCGACTCAGAAATGGAATAAGGCACAAGGGTTGGCCACAGGCTGAACGGTATGGGCATACATACCGGGTAGAGTGCTGTCATTTCTGATCTATAGAGGTCTATGGAGAAACTATTTTGAACACAGTCCGTGCAACATCTTCTTCTGATTTCGACAACCAAACACCCCTGACACGATTAGAGTGGCTGCTGTTAGGGCTGCTGGCGGTTCTTTTGTTGGGGCATTTGCTGACGCTGACGATTTATCCGTCGGTGTTCATTGATGAAGGGTGGCTGGCAAATACGACATGGAGCTGGCTGAAAACCGGCATCAACTTCGACACGATTCACGCCGGTGTGCTGGATCAGTTCGGGTATGAGTGGGTGACGGACAACTTTTTGGGGCAAATGCCTTATGTGCTGATGTACAACTTCTTCGGGCTGGGGTTGTTCCAAGCACGGCTGGTGTCGTGGATCTTCGGAGTGATTCTGATCGTGGCGACGATACTGGTGTGCCGGCGGTGCTACAGCCTGCGGACGGGGTTGGTGGCGGCGCTGCTGCTGGCGCTCAGTATGCCGTTTTTACAGTCGAGCCGGTGGCGACAGGATATTATTCTGGCCGCGGTGATCATGGTGAGCTTCCGGGTGGCACTGTACGCGCTGGACACGAACAAGATCTGGGCGCATCTGCTGGCGGGTTTCCTGATGGGGGTGGGCTTTGATATTCACCAGACTTCGTTCATCTTCATACCGGGGCTGGCGGCGCTGTATCTGGCGTATTACGGCAAGAAGTTCCTGACGGTACGGGGGACGTGGATTGTGGGGATCGGCGGGGCGCTGGGGTTGGGGTATTACGCGATCAACCACATGCTCCAGAATTATGAGGTGTACACCAAGCTGATGAGCTTTTACTTCATCAGCGGGGCTGAGGCACAGATTCCGATCATGAATCCCGGCGGTCTGGTGGAGTCGGCGGTACGCGAGCTGGCACGCTACCGCTTCCGTGACAACTTTTTGGACTTCGGGATGATCGTGGTGGGGGCGCTGGCGCTGCTGTACCGGCGTTCCAAAATGGACAGGCTGGTGCTGGTTTTTACGGGGGTGACGTTCGCGAGCTTCATCCTGTTGAGCGGGGATAAGACACCGCTGTACGCGATCAATTTGTATCCGTTCTTCATGATCATCGCGGCGGAAGGGTTGTTGAGCCTGACGCGGACGACACGGTGGAAGGCTGTGGC
>JAFLCH010000153.1 GCA_017303775.1 Anaerolineae bacterium
AATAGTGACCATTTGGTAACCCCAAACCAGATCATTTGTGCTATGATAGTCTCAGCGGCACATCCTGTCTTTGCCTCCCCTAACGCTTTGGCGTGCAGCGCAAAGCGGCTGCCGGGCACGTGAACGGGAGGGGGTGCGCCGCGCGCAGCTTAACAACCGCATACCGCAGCCTGTGGCGGCCATGTCCATGCCACCTGTCTTTTTCCTCCCCTAACGCTTTGGGGGAGGACGCGCGAAGCGCAGGAGGGGGTTTCCCGCCGCATTTCACCGCCACGCCGCCGCCGCCGCCGCCGCCAACCCCTCCGGCAACGGTTTGGTCTTGGCCTCAGTAGGCAGTTTCTACTGATAACTTGTCACTTGTAACTTGGCACTCTACTGCCAATGCCACTGCCACCAATGCCGCCAACCCGGCCACTTCCCCCTCACCAATTGGCAGCAGTAGCCTTTAAGGGGTGAGGTTTCGAGCGTGTCTGCGCCGTCCTCCCCTGTATTTTGCCTCCCCTGACGCTTCGGCGTGCAGCGCAAAGCGGCTGCCGGGCGGCACGAAGTGCCGGAGGGGGTGCCGTATTCTTTGTCGGCGACGACGACGACGACGACGACAAACACCCCCCTCGGCGGCAGCATCGCCTTCTTCCCGCCTTTTTTCACCACCACGCCGCTGCCGCTGCTGCTGCAAAACGGGGCTAAGCGTAAACCGCCTGCCCCGCCACGTACGATTCGTACCCGTTCAAATGGACGATCAACCGCCCATCCCGCACCTCCCAGATTTCACCCCCGAACTGCTGCATAAACCGTCGGTCGTGCGAAGCCGCGATCACCGGGCCGGGGAAATCATGAATCGCCGTCTCCAGCGCCTCCAACACATCAAAGCTCAGGTCATTCGTCGGCTCATCCAGCAGCAGCAAATTCGCCCGCCCGAACACCAATCGTGCGATTTGCAGTTTGCGCCGCTGTCCGCTGCTCAACCCGCCCACCGGCTTCTCGAAGTCCTCATACCGGAACAAACCGGAGCGGATCAGCATTGTCTTCAGCGCCTGCTCCGGATACTCCATTCCGGTTTGAAACACTTCGAACAACGTCTGTTCCTGCCCCGCCACCGTGATCTCCTGCTCCAACAAGCCGCTGCGCACCGCCGCGTTCACCATCACCTCCCCGCTGTCTGGCCGGTCGATCCCCGCCAGCAACCGGATCAGCGTCGATTTTCCCGCCCCGTTCGGCCCCGCCAGCAGGATTCGGCTCCGCGCCCCCACCGTGAACGACACATCATCCAGCACCACCCGCTCCCCGAACACCCGCCGCACCCGTGAAACCACGATCGGCAGATGCCCCCGCAGCGCCTGCGGGTCAAGTCGCGGATCAAACCGCAGCGGAACCGGTGGCTGCGGGATCGCGTTCGCCAGCAGCCGCCGCAGCTTCTCTTCCGCCACATGCACCCGCTTGGAAACTGTCGCGTCGTGCGTCGCCCGTTTGATATTGCGCACAAACTTATCCGCGTCCGCGTGTGACCGGTAGTTGTTGTTATTCCGCGCCGTCTCCTGCGCCGCCAGTTGCAGCTCGCGGATTTCCTCCTGTTGGCGGGCGTAATCCGCTTCCCACTGCTGGCGTTCCTGCACCTTGGCCTGATGGTAAATGTCGTAGTTACCGTTGTAGCGCTTCACCTGCCGCGTCTGCTCGTCCAGTTCCACGATGGCGTTCACCACCCGGTTCAGGAACTCGCGGTCATGTGAAACCACCAGCATCGCCCCCCGGTAAGCCGCCAGATACCCCTCCAACCACGCCAGCGCGTGAATGTCGAGGTGGTTCGTCGGCTCGTCCAGCAGCAGCACATCCGGCGCGCCCAACAGCAGCAAAGCCAGCCCCACGCGCGCCTTCTCCCCGCCGGAAAGGGTGCGGAATAGCTGCTCACGGGGGATATGCGCCACCTGCAAACCTTGCAGCACCGCCTCCACCCGATGATCGCCCTCGTACCCGCCCAGTCGCTCGAACTGCTCGCTGATCTCGCCGTACTCGTCCAGCGCCTTATCCAGTGCCGCCCCCTCCAGCGTTGCCATCAACCCTTCCAACTCACGCATCCGCGCTTCGATGCGCTGCAACCGTCGCGAAGCCTGCGCGATCAGCGTCCCCAGCGTTTCCGCCTCGTACCCGCTGATCACCTGCGCCAGATACCCCAGTTCCTGTCCTTCTGGCAAAAATACCGAGCCGCTGTCCGCCGGCAGCAAACCCGCGATGATCTTGATGAGCGTCGATTTGCCCACCCCGTTCGGCCCCACCAACCCCAACCGTTCGCCCGCGTTCACGCTGAACGTCACGTCATTGAGGATCATATGCAAGCCGTAATTTTTACTAATATGTCGAATGGATAACATACATGCTCCCGTTCTGGCAGCCCGTCTGCGCTGCCCGTCTGCAACCATGAATCTCAGCGAAGGATGCGGCGGGAATCAAAAGCGCCGCCCGGAGATTACCCGAAGCGGCGCAGCTCAATCTGAGGCTAGTCAGGTGAAAGCAGTCAGGAATGCAAACAGCACCGGGGTAATCGCTCGTATGGATTACTGAAGGTTGCTGTCTGTAGTCATGGGCAATCTTTCACTCGTTTGACGGGAATTCAGGGGATGTCCCTCTCATTTTGCAGCGGTCACATCGCCTGAATAATTGCAGTATATCAGAACCCGCCCGCTGCTTCAAGCACCGCGCGTCCAAATCCGCCTTAAGTCGGAGCTTGGTTCGCGATGATCTTCGCATAGCAGGCCGCCCCGAACAATCCCGGCTCTTCTTTCAAAATCACGTATACCGGCATCTTAATCAGTGTGCTGGCGAACCGCCCCTTGTTCAGGAACGCCGCGATGAACGACCCGTCCCGCAGCTTATCCAGAATCTTCGGCGGAATCCCCCCGCCCAGATACACCCCGCCGAACGACAGCGTGTTCAGCGCCATATTCCCGCACTCCGCCCCCAGAATGCTCACGAACGTGGTCAGCGCCGTCATGCACAACTCGGACGAGTGGCTCAACGCCGCTTCCGAAATGATCTTGTTCGCCGGTTCATCGCTTTGCAGCAGCCGGCGCGCCACGTCCGGGTTCTCCGGCATCCCGTTCGTTTCCTTCAAATAATCGTAAATATGCTTAATCCCCTGTCCCGAACAAACCCGCTCATAGCTGATATGCCCGAAGCTGTCATGCCAGAACTTATCCTGCAAGTAGCGCAGCAGTCCCGCCTCAAATGTGCTGCGTGGGGCGAAGTCCGTGTGCCCGCCTTCCGTAGCGCTCACGATATACCGCCCCTTGCCCCCTATCTCATCATATGTCAGGATCGCTTCACCCAAGCCGGTTCCCGGCGCGACCAAAACCTTGTTGCCGCTGGTAGGGTGCGGTTGGGTTTCGTAGCTCCGGTTCAGTTGGAACACATCGTTCGGCTCTTTCAACGCCCCCGGCAGCGCCAAACCGTAAGCAATCGTCTCCACGTCGTTCAACAAACTCACCTGCTGAATATCGAGCGTCGCCTTCAACTCCCGCACACTGATCAACCACGGCAAATTCGTGATCTGCGACTCGCCCTTCACCTTATCCACCGGCCCCGCCACCCCGAACACCGCGTGCGTACACGTCGAGCCGGTTTCTTCCAAAAACTTCTCGACAATCGCGGTCAACCCGGTGAACGCTTGGCTGGAATAGGTCTTTATCTTGCTCGCCCGCTCCGGCACTTCACCATCAATGTTATAAAGTGCAAGCCGTGTATTCGTGCCACCAATATCGCCAACCAATAACATAAATCGCCCCTTCTCCTAAAATACGATTGAAATTGCACACAGTATAGCCGAGATCGTTGGTCAATGGGTGTGTAAAACATCATTCGATTAGCGTGAGCTTCGCGCGTAATCCGGCAGTTATCGCCAATCATGTTGTGCAGCGACTCTACTTTCGCTTAGGCGCGCTTAGCTTCGACCCAACAGTGTTAGTCGTCTAAAGCGGCTCAGCTTGTTACAATAAGTGCAGTGGTTTAGCGTTCATCTCAGAACGGAAAGAACCGCCGCATCCCATGAGTCTCCTTTCCGCAACCCATCCACAGAATCACCGCGCGAACCACTGTGAGGATCGGTTTTGGGTTGGAGGACGACGATGCACATCAGCATTTTTGTATACGGAACATGGGGCGACATTCGTCCCCACGTCGTTTTGGGGATGGCGCTGCAAGCGGCGGGGCATTCCGTGCAGGTTATAGCTTCACCCGTTTATGAAGCGTGGGTGCGCGAGCGCAATTTAGGCTTCTATCCGCTGACGGCGGACGTCAACGTCTTCACCAAAGAGCACGCATCTATCATGGATGCAGGTGCGCTCCAGCAATTGCAGCTTGCCCGGCAGCAGCTCACCCCCATCTTCATCCAGATGGGGCGCGAAGTGCTGGAAGCCACCCGCGAATCCGATGTGCTGATGACCGTCGAGTTTGGTCTCTCGCTCCTCTTTGATGTCGTGCGCGTGAACAAGCTCAAGGTCATCCTCATCAATCCGGCTCCCCTAAACCCGACCCGTGAGTTCAGCTCTGCCTTCCCTCCTGCACCAGCATGGTTTCCCTTCCCGGCGTGGTATAACCGCTTCAGTTACAGCATGCTTGAGCGCATTCAATGGTCGCTGCTGAGCGCCGCCCGTAATGAACTCGCCAGCAAGCATCTTGGGCAGCCCCAAAGCCCCCTCCGCCAATTTCGCACCATGCTAGCCCTCACGCCAGCGCTCACAACCGTGAGCAAGCACGTGCTTCGGCGCCCCGCAGATTGGGATGAGCATTGGCAGATTACCGGCTATCTATTTGATGACGACCCTGAGTGGCAGCCCCCACCGGATTTGGTGACGTTTTTAGAATCGGGAGAATCGCCGGTCTATATCGGCTTTGGCAGCATGCCCGACAGCAAACCCGAAGTGACCACCCGTGTGCTCATCGAAGCCGTACAGCGAACAGGCAAACGCGCTGTCATCCTAACAGGTTGGGCCGGCTTCGGCGGGGAGCAGATGCCGGAAAACATCCACCTGCTGAAGTACGCTCCACACCATTGGCTTTTCCCGAAGATGGCAGCCGTCGTCCATCATGGTGGCGCGGGGACAACAGCCTCCAGTTTCCGTGCCGGTGTGCCGACCGTCATCGTGCCGCACAACGCAGACCAACCTTACTGGGGGCGGCGTGCCCATGAACTCGGCGTAGGGACACTCCCTATCCCGCGCAAAAAGTTAACCGCCGACAGGCTGACCGCAGCCATCACTGAAGCCACAAGCAGCCAAACGATGCGAGAGAAAGCCGCTGAACTCAGTCAGAAAATCGCGGCGGAAGATGGCTTGGGTGAAGCGCTGCGGGTGACGACAGCCATCCTGAGCAACAAAACACCCATATACTGATCATCGTTTCAGGCTGTTCGCTCAAGGATGTGCGTGACCACGGTTGCTCCCGTGCCGCCGATGTTCTGTGTCATGCCCAGCGCAGCGCCCTGAACTTGGTTAAGGCCAGCCTCGCCCCGCAGCTGCGTGATCAGGTCGACCAGTTCGTATACACCGGTCGCTCCCACCGGATGCCCGCGTCCCTTCAGCCCGCCCATCGTACTGATCGGCAGCTTTCCATCCAACCGGTATTCTCCATCCTGTGCGCGGTAGGGTGCAGTGCCGGGGGCGGCAAATCCAGCAGCTTCCAAACTGAGTGCCGACATGATCGAAAATGCGTCATGCACTTCGAACACATCCATATCCGCGGGCTGAACACCAGCTTGCGCGTATGCCTTACGCGCGCTGCTCGCAGCAGCCTCCAGTGCCAGCGGTTGGGTGCGATCAGCCAGCGCCAGTGTATCCGTCGCCGACGCGCTAGCGCGGACCCGGATAACCGGCTTATTGAGCCGACGCGCCATCTCCATTGGAGCAATGATGATGGCAGCCGCGCCGTCGCAGATAGGTGAACTGTCATACAGGTTAATCGGGTCAGCAATCATCGGCGCGCGATCATAAATCGCTTGCGAGATGGCCTTGCGGAACATGGCGTTAGGGTTATTGACAGCGTTCTGATGTGCGTTGATGCTAAACGCGCCGAAAACGGGGTGCGGAACCTTATACTCATGCATATACCGCCGCATAATGAGGGCATTTAGCGCCACGAAGGATGCGCCGTGTGCCCCTTCAAAATCCGCGTCGGAAGCAGTCGCTAGTGCCGAGGTGATCTGCGCGGTGGTTTCATCTGTCATCTTCTCCACGCCGCAAACCGCTGCCACATCGATCATACCGCTGGCGACACTCCGCACTGCGACCTGAAACGCCATCCCACCAGAAGCGCAAGCCGCCTCAACAGTGCTGGCTTCAATGCCCCGCCAACCACTGTAATCAGCAACGAGCGTTCCCAAATGCGCCTGATTGCTAAGGCGGGTTGCCAGCATGTTCGCCACAAACAAGGCATCTGGTTTTTCAATTCCGGCGTCGAGGGCAGCTTGTTGTAGGGCATTCGCGCCCAACTCCCGCAGGCTCAAATCCCACAACTCGCCAATCGGCGTCTGACCGATGCCGATAACCGCTACATCACGCATAGAGAGTCTCCCTTGTGCTGCTTTTCACAATATGTGGGCAACATTAGCACATGAAAGCTCTCAAGAGCTATCAGGAGAGTCGAAAAGTCTGTCAATCAAGTCCCGGTTGATTCGGCTAACGGGAGTGCAATGGTGAAGACTGCGCCCTGTCCTAGGCCGGCACTGCTGGCCCAGATGCGTCCGCCATGTGCCTCTACCAGCGCCCGCGCGATACTGAGGCCGATACCAAGACCGCCATGCTTGCGCGTCATATGGTCTTCAACCTGATAGAACTTTTCAAAGATGCGTTCCAATTGAGTAGAATCGATCCCGATACCATTATCCTCAATCGTTAGCCAGATTTCGGATGCTTCGTCGTGGCGGCGTGCAGCCAACCGGATGGAACCCCCTGCTGGCGTGAATCGGATAGCATTGTTAAGCAGATTGGTGATGGCCATCGCGCCCCGGATCCGGTCAACGCGAACGATAAGCTGCGGATCAATTTCCACATCAACCTGATGCTGACTAGCTTCTAGCAGGCTCTCCACCTCCGCTAGCGCATCCTGCACAACCACTGATACAGGCAGCGCTTCTAATACCAGCTCGGAAGCATTCTGCTGAAGATAGCGCAGGTTCATCAGATCTTCGATGATGCGCCGCAGTTGGAGGCCACTTTCCAACACTTTGTCCGCGTGTTCGCCAAGCCGGCCTTCCGCTTCATCCTTCAGGAAGCTGGCATATCCCAAAATAACCGCTAACGGGGTACGTAGTTCGTGAGAGGCAATCGCGATGAAGTCGTTCTTCAGCTTGTCGAGTTCACTGAGTTCTTGGTTCGCTCTCTGTAATTCTGTCACCATTTGCACCGTACCGATGGCGACGGCAGCCTGTGCGGCCAGCACGGAAATGTAATCACGGTCATCTTCCGTCCACGGTAGGTGGCGCTTGTTGACAACTTCCAACACGCCAATCATGCGATTCTGCATTCGCATCGGAACAACCAGCAAAGAACGTGTTTCAAATTGCTTCTCTTCATCAATTTTGGCGTAATGACGGGGATCAGATCCGGTATTATTCACCGCGATGATTTCCCCTTCCACCAGACAACGTCCGGCTAAACTCCCTTGAAGGGGTACAACTTGCCCGATGAGTTCCATGCCAGCCTGTGTGGTGGTAGTGGCCTCGAAACGCAGTTCACGCTTTTGGTCGTCCCAAAGGAGTACGGACGCACCTTCGGATTCGGTGATTTCTGCGGCGGCATCCATCAGGTAGGTGAGTAGTGGGCCTAATTGAAAAGTGGCGTTGAGGACGACACTGACTTCCGCCAAGCGCTGCAAGACGTTAACTTTACGTTCCAGTGCTCGAAAACGTTGAATTTCTGACATAAATCCATTTCCTAATGTCGTCAATCTTTCTCTCAGAAGTGTATACCCGTTTGGGTTAAACGCATAATAAAGGGATGCAGAGCGTTTCCTTATTCGAGCATTCCCAATGATAAACATATATATAGGTAGTAGTTCTAGTAGGGGTGTTGAAACTGTTGAAAACTTTTAACCCAAATTCGTAGTCTGCGATATATATCACAAGGTTGGTGGGATTTTAGATCCGATAACACAAGTTTATCCCCAAGCAATTGTTAAGCTTGTGATATGTGGGATATAAGTTTTCAACACTGCTTTGTCGATAACATTGAGGCTTATAAACAGTTTCGACACCTGTTCAAAACTTTTGGGATATGCACTCTGATGCTTGGGATATGGCTGGGATAAGTTTTGAACATTTGGGTAATGTTTTCGACAGTTTTTCGACAATTTGGGTAATGTTATGAACAGGTTGTCAACAAGGTCAGTGCGCTCGCTTGTTCTGATTGGATTATTGGGGGTTATCCGTAGCGAGAGCAGGTTGGGATATAGGTGGGACATGACAATTTATCCCAAGTGGTCAGGGATATAAAAGGAGGTGAAAATCGCGATATTGGGTTAAGAGTTGTGATATAAGGATTAAGAATTGGGATATATGGTGTAGGCAGCCAGTTTGAGGATGCTATGCCAGAAATATGATCAAAGATCAATTAAGCCGGAATTTGAGGCGCTTTCACTCTATCTCCCGCCTGATATTCACCCGCACCGCGTTCCGAATCGGCTGATCGGCCACAAAGATCACGTACCCGCCGCCACCTGCACCGGAAAGCTTCCACCCTAACGCTTGGTCGCGGTATCGCTCGATCACCTCATGTACATCATCGTTCACCATGCGCGGGAACATCGCGATCTGGGCTTCAAAAGATGCCCGGAATGCTGCCCCAAATGCTTTCAGGTTATGTGCCCGAATCGCTTCCCAACAGGCGTCCGTGGCCTCAGCCAATGCCTTCGCACCGGCAATCGTCGGGTTACGGCCATTCAGGGGGTCATAAGTCTCGTCGCGTGGCCCCAGCGGAACTAGATACAGTGCTTGCTCGATGAATTGCAGCGTCAGTTCATCGCCGACCCGGTCAATGCGCGTTGGCCAATATCGCCCTTCATAGTAGGCGCGGTTCAACCCCGGCATCGCAATCCCAATCGCATCCTGCGATCCTGATACCCGAACCGTCCCCGGCGGATTATCGTAACAGAAGAGGACGTAAGCCAGCTTTTCAGGATCACCGGCTGGCAGCTTTGGCCCCCACAGTTCCAACGCGTGATTGCGTGTGCTGGTTGCCATCCCGCTTCGTTCATTGAAAGCAATCGTGGGTTCCAGTGAAATTGTCACCACCGCTCCCGGATGCAGTTCTGATACAAACGGTTGATCCAGCCATCCGCCGGCAATATCAATCCGGTAAGGCATCTGGTCAACCCGTCGCAGTGAAGTCGTCGAACGCGGAGGCAGTTCTGCATGGGGCTGGCGTTCCAGCACCACGTACTCAATCCCCAATTCCTTACACAGCGCTTCTTTCTGGGGCACGTTCCCGTCTGCGTTTACGACGAACAAATCCGGTTTCATTGCCCGCAGTTCATGTTCGAAGTCCAACATCCCTGATCCGCTGGAGATGAAGGCATCTTTCACGCCTGCAACCGCCCGTACCATGTACAGCCGCTCATCTTCATTGTTAACCGGCAGCCGGCCCTTCAGGTTATAAACGGTTGCATCCGAGCCGAGCGCCACATACAAATCCCCGTATGATGCCGCCGCTTGGAAAAACGCCACATGTCCGCTGTGCAGCAGATCAAAACAACCGCTTACAAACACCTTTTTCGTCATGCTGTTCCTATCCGGAAATAT
>JAFLCH010000154.1 GCA_017303775.1 Anaerolineae bacterium
CATCCCACCTGTGACGCTGCTGTTTTTGGTAGGGGTGGCGTTCGCTTGGTTTATTCTCATTCCACCTGCGCTCAACTTCTTAGAAGGCTTTCAAGAGCAGTTGTTCCGTGCAGAATGGTCAGCAGACCGTTATCTCGGCTTTGTGACATCCTTATTGTTCTGGATGGGTGTAGCGTTCGAGACGCCGCTGGTCTTTTTTGTGCTTTCTATTTTAGGTATTGTCACGGCTCGTCCACTGATTCAAAACTGGCGTATTGCTATTGTCGGAGCCTCAATCGCGGCGGCTGTTATCACCCCGACTGTTGATCCGGTCAATATGCTGCTTGTAATCGCCCCCTTGTTAGCGCTTTATGTCCTGAGTATTTTTCTGGTTTACGTCGGCTCTCGGCTTAACCGGGCTGAGGGGTAATTGCTGTGACCTTCGATAAACGCCCGATCAACATTTACGGTGTGCCAATGGATTTAGGGCAGAATCGCCGTGGTGTAGATATGGGGCCGAGCGCCATTCGTTACGCGGGTCTTCAGCAGCGGTTATCTGGACTGGGGTTAACCGTTCGGGACTGCGGAAACATCGCCGTTCCCATTATTGAAGAAGTTCAAGATCACCCCCAGTTTGAAAAGATGTACAACGCCACAGCCATTGCTGATGTTGCTCGTTTGCTCCACGAAACGCTTCTCAAAACTGCCGCAGCCAATGAACGAGCCATCATTCTTGGTGGCGATCATAGTATAGCTTTAGGCAGTGTTTCGGCTGCGCTCTATCGCGCGGAGCGTGTCGGTGTCTTGTGGATCGATGCCCATGGTGATTTCAATACACCACAAATCACACCATCAGGCAATGTGCATGGCATGGTTGTTTCTGCCTTAATGGGTAAATGCCCGCCTCCGTTGTTGATCGGTGATCGCCGCTTACAATCCAATCAAATCGTTATGATTGCCACCCGCGATCTTGACCCGTTGGAAAAAATCGCTATCCGCGAAGCGGGTATCAAAGTCATGACCATGAGCGAAATTGATGAGAATGGTATGGCGGATGTGGTTCGTGCCGCTCTGCGATCATTAGGAGACGTCCAATCGATTCACGTCAGCTTTGATATGGACTCACTTGATCCGGCAGTTGCGCCGGGTGTCGGTACGCCGGTTTCTGGCGGGTTGACCATTCGCGAAGCTCACCTCATACTCGAAATGTTGGCGGCTGATGGTCGTGTCGATTCGCTCGATCTGGTCGAAGTGAACCCTATCCTCGACGAACGAAATCGAACCGCGGCGCTGGCGGTTGAACTTGCCTCCAGTCTTTTTGGTCAGCGTATCATTTAACCGTTCCGATTAGGTAACCCGCTGCTTGAGCACCCCTGCTCGACGTAAACCCTTCTCGATTTCCACCGCGATGAATACTATAAATGCTAACCCGATGGTGATAGCGAGTTCCGCTGCGCTCAGAGGAGCTGTTTCAAATGTGTGCTGTAGGAATGGCACATATATAACCGCCAGTTGCAGGATCAGTGTCACGATACCCGCATAAAGCAGCAGCGGATTGCGGCGGAACCAATGCTTGAAGAAGGACTCGGTATCGCCGGAATGCAGCGCGAACACGTGCAGAATTTGCCCGAAAGCCAATACTGTAAAACTAATGGTACGGGCATATTGTTCAGCCTCGCCGATGATGCCTCCACTACCTGCCTCCTCGCTGGCCTCATCACCTTCGTGGCTAATCAAGATGTCGCGCCTCTCGCCCTCTGTTAGCGTATCCCACTCCGTTGGAATGAGTGTTACCGCCGAATCTTCGCCAATCAAATCTGTGAGCTGGCTGCTGTTGCGATATTCGAGCGCTAGAGTAGGGCTAAGCGGATCCATTTCGTGGGCAACATAGCCGTAGATGTAACCGATCAAAGTCACAATCGTCAGCAAAACCGAAACCCATGCCACGTAGGCTCCCAACCCACCTGCGAAAATGCTCTCATCCTTCGGGCGTGGTTTGCGTTTCATCACCCCTTCTTCGGCTGGCTCAAACCCCATTGCGATAGCCGGTAAGCCATCGGTAACCAGATTAACCCACAGAATTTGAATGGCGAGCAGAGGAATCTTCAGTCCAACGATCAGTGCAATAAACATCACCAGAATTTCGGCAATATTCGAACTCAGTAGATATTTGATGAATTTACGAATGTTATCATAAATCACGCGCCCTTCTTCGACAGCCGCCACGATTGAAGCGAAGTTGTCGTCCGTCAGCACCATCGCTGCCGCGCCTTTGCTGACATCGGTTCCGGTGATCCCCATCGCGACGCCGATGTCGGCTTGTTTGAGCGCGGGCGCATCGTTCACACCATCCCCCGTCATCGCCACAACCTCACCCTGCTGCTGCAACACCTTCACCAACCGCAGCTTGTGTTCGGGTGATACGCGCGCGAATACCGATGTGTTTTTCAGGGCGTTGACCAACTGGGTGTCATTCAGTTTGTCTAGCTCAACACCTGTGATTGCGTTCTGCTCTACCGTGATAATTCCCAAATCACGGGCGATAGCCTGTGCTGTTAATGCATGATCGCCGGTAATCATAACCGGGCGGATGCCGGCTTCGCGCGCGACCTTGACTGCGGCTTTCGCTTCCGGTCGCGCCGGGTCAAGGATGCCAACGAGACCCAGTAGGTAGAGTTCACGCTCGATTTCAGGGCTGAGCGGTTCAGGTACTTGCTGCATCGGCCGGTAAGCGATTCCCAGCACCCGCAGCCCTTGTTTAGCCATCAAATTAATTTGCTCAAGCCATATCTGTCGCCGTGTTTCACTCAGCGGGCGTGCCCCTTCCATAACCGTTTCATGTGTTGCCCAATTCACCAGTTGATCCGGCGCGCCTTTTGTGATGCTGATGTAAGCCTGTTCCGGAAAATCTGTTTTGGCCTGCTCGCTCGCCAACTGATGAATCGTGGTCATGGCTTTGCGTTCACTGCTGAATGGCAGTTCAGCCACGCGCGGATATTCGCGTTCCAGCGCCTTACGACTCCAACCCACTTTTTCCGCTGCCACAAGCAGCGCCCCTTCAGTGGTATCGCCGACAACGGTTTTGCTGCCTTCCCGGTCACCATCCTGCAAGTGAGCGTTGTTCGAAAGTGAGATTGCCGTTACAAATCGTCGTACAAGGGTGTCCGACTCAATATTAACCGTTCGGCTGTCATCCTCACCGCCCGTAGTAAACCGGCCCTCCGGGGAATAACCGATCCCGGTGATGATCACATCATCATGTCCCGGTAGTGCGATTCGTGTTGCCGTCATCTCATTCTTGGTCAAGGTGCCGGTTTTGTCCGAGCAAATCACCGTCACCGAACCCAATGTTTCGACAGCGGGTAGTCGGCGAATCAGCGCATGCCGCTTCACCATGCGTCCCGCCCCCAATGAGAGACTGATGGTGATGAGTGCCGGCAGCCCCTCAGGTACAGCCGCAACCGCTAGACTGATGGCGGTCAGGAACATCTCTTGGAATGGGATACCGCGCAGAATACCTGCGATGAATACGAGAAAGACAATCAATCCTGCGCCGATTGCCAGCATCCGGCTCAGATAATTCAATCGTCGTTGTAGTGGGGTCGTACCCTGTTCCACCTGCAACAACAAAGCCGCAATGTTGCCGAGTTCAGTCTTAAGCCCCGTCTGTGTGATCAACAACTCCCCACGTCCGAAGGTGACAGCCGTTCCCATGAACGCCATATTATGACGGTCTCCGACGGCGACGCTTTCCTCGGCCACGATCTTCTCAACTTGTTTTTCAACCGGCAGCGATTCGCCCGTCAAGGCCGACTCATCAATTTGCAGATTAACACTTTCGATCAATCGACCATCTGCCGGAATGCGGTCACCTTCATTCAGGATCACAATGTCGCCGGGAACAATGTCTTCGGCTTGGATCTCCTGCACATCCCCATTACGGCGCACTCGTACCAGCGGCACTTGCATGGCGCTTAAAGCGGCCAGTGCTTTCTCTGCTTGAAATTCCTGATAAATCCCAACAATCGCGTTGAGCACGACGATGGCAAGGATGATGAAGGTATCTTTCGTATCGCCCAGCAAAGCCGAGATGATCGCTGCAATGATCAGGATAATGACCATCAGTTCCTTAAACTGCCCGATGATCAATTCAACCCAATTCGTCCCACCATCAACCGGCAGTTTGTTTTTGCCATATTCCGTTTGTCGTCTGATAACCTCGTCCGAGCTAAGCCCTGTGTTTGATTCTGCTTTGAGCGCACTCAGGCTTTCAGCGATATCAAGCTTATGGAATTCTGGCATGTTGCTGACCTCAACTGGGAGAAATGCTGTCCGACGTGAATTGTATGACCAGCATTTGATATTCGCCACTGTGAACGGCGTTGTCATTGGTTCTATAATCACCTGCCGCTATAATCAATCAAAACATTTATTGGGAATATTCAATTATGGAAGTTGATTTAGAGCTTTACCGTGAGGATTTGCTGATTTCTGAAAATCCTCCGATCCGCTTAAGTTATATTGAAGTCGAGCCGGAGCAGCACGCAGGGACAATTGTCTTTGTGCACGGGTATGGTGGTTACGCCATGCAGTGGAAGAATCAGCTCAAGGCCTTCTCCGATAACTACCGCGTGATCGCCTTTGATCTCCGTGGTCATGGCCGTTCAGATGCACCCCACAGCACCTATTCGATGGCTGAATTACAGTCCGATCTGGATGTGCTGCTGCAAAAATTAGAGGTCCCTTTGCCCTTTATTCTCGTTGGGCATTCATTTGGCGGCGCTGTCGTAACCGAATTTGCCCATCGGCGTCCTGATGCGGTATCCCGTTTGGTTTTGATTGCCACCACTGGCGAGTATCCCTTGATGAAACCGGCAGTGATGGCGCTTCGTCTGCCTCTCGCCGTCCTCATTCCCATTCGCCGCTTAGTGCGTAAGCAGCTAGCGGCTGAAGCCCATGTTCTGCGCAACATCTACTTCAACAATATGTCAAAGTGGAACGGTTGGAGCATGTTTCGCGATCTGCGCATGCCGGTTCTGGTCATTCGCGGCGAACGGGATCAGGTTTACCCCAGCGCTGTCTTCGAAGAAGTTGCACGGACGATACCCGCCTCAGAAGATGTGAACATTGGTGTTTCCCGTCACCTTGTCCCGCTTGAACGTGCCGAAGCGGTCAATCGGGCGATTGGTCGCTTCATCGGCGGCGAAATTGAAGAACCAAGTTGGCGCGGTAAGCATTCTCATCCCACGCACATCGCAGATCGCCCATGGATCAAACATTACGAAGAAGGGGTGCCGGTTATGTTGGGGCTGCCCAATCGCCCTTTATTTCGGCTGCTCCATAGCGCAGTTCGGCGGCATGGAAACCGGCCTGCTGTCGTTTTTGGTGGTCACACACTCACTTATAAACAATTAGACTCTGAGGTCAACCGCTTTGCCAACGCGCTGCGTTCATTGGGTGTGGAAAAGGGCACGCGCGTCATGATTCTGCTCCCCAACACCCCGCAGTTCATCATCGCCTATTACGCAATACTCAAAGCGGGAGGGGTAGTTGTCTCAACCAGCCCCATCAATGAGCGTGATGAGTTGCAGCGTCAGATAACCGATGCCAATGCCATTTTCTTAATCACCCTCACGCTCTTTAGCGAAACAGCCCGTTATGTCCATTCACGTACTGCTTTGCGCGGGGTCATCTTCACCAACATCAAAGATTACCTGAGTCCTCGTAATCGTATTCTCTTTTCCCTGACCCGTGAACACAAAGAAGGGCATCAGCTTTCGACTGGATTGCAGAAGAACGAATATCTCTGGCCGGAGTTGATCAAGCTTCACCCTCCAACACGCCCGCAGGTTGATGTGAGTCCGGATGCTGTTGCGGTCATCAAGTACACCGGCGGGACGATGGATAAGCCAAAAGGGGTCATGCTGAGTCATCGTGCCGTTCTCGCCAATGCTCTCCAAACGCGCCATTGGATCACCGACTTGCGTGAAGGCTTTGAGACCGTTTTGGCGGCTCTCCCATTCTCACACTCTTACGGCATGACAGCCGCCATGAACGTACCCATTGCGCTTGGCGCGCGTATTGTGATCTTACCGAACTTTATCACGCAGGATGTCCTCCAGCACATCAAGCGTTATAAGCCCACCTTGTTCCCCGGCGTCCCGACCATGTATATGGCGATCAACCAATTCAAAGGCGTTCGCAAATACGGCATCAACAGCATCAAGGCCTGTATTTCCGGCGCTGCTCCGCTGCCGGTAGAAGTGCAAGAAGCCTTTGAAAAACTCACGCGCGGGCGTCTTGTCGAAGGTTATGGCCTTACCGAAGCATCACCGGTCACCCATTCCAACCCCCTGCGCGGATTACGCAAAATCGGCAGCATCGGCATCCCCATTCCGGGAACGGATGCGCGTATTATCGATCTGATTTCTGGCGAACCTCTGCCGGCAGGGCAGATCGGTGAACTTGCTGTACGCGGCCCACAGGTCATGATCGGCTACTTGGGCAAGGATGATGACGACCAACCGTTGACCGATGATGGTTGGTTGTTGACCGGTGATCTTGCGCGCATGGATTCGGATGGTTACTTCCAAATCATCAGTCGCAAGAAAGAGATGATCTTAGCGGGCAAATATCAGGTCTATCCCCGCGATGTTGAAGAAGTGCTCTACGAACACCCCGGCGTAAAAGAAGTCGCTGTCGTTGGTCTGACGGTAGATGGTCAGGAAGGCGAACAACGTGTGAAAGCTTACGTTGTCCCGCGTCCCGGTACGACCCTCAGCAAAGATGAGTTAATCGCCCTGTGCAAACGTCGCCTGAAAGATTATGCCGTACCTTGGGAAGTCGAATTCCGTCAGGAGTTGCCCAAGAGTTTTGTCGGCAAAGTACTGCGCCGCTTGTTGGTCGAAACCGTTCCGCTTGACGATCAGGACGCACCTTAATTCAGGCGTGGCGGTTTTTGCATCGCTTCAACCATTTTGTTGAGTTCTGCTAATTGCTGTTGATGCCGCCGGTCATTGTCCATCGTCGCTTGGTGCAGCGCTTCATCATGGGCATGATCTTCTGCCTGATTGATCTCTAAATGCTCAATCAGGATCTTTTGAATATTCTCAAGCCGTTCGTTGATGTGCTGGCGTAGTTCTTCCTGAATACTCAGGATAAGTTCGTGATCTGCCTTAGCTCGCGCTTCGACCATCGCTTCATGTGCGTTTGCGATTTCCTCACGGCGCGCCGCCGCTTTACGATCACGTTGCTCGCTAATCGTTGAATACAGCAAAACGGTGCTGCTGACCACCACTGACATCACATTTAAGTAACTGTTAGTCGCCAGCACAAACACTTGCACATTGGCGAAGATGATGAGCGGCAGTAATAAGCCTAACGTGGCAAGAATCGTTAACCGGTTTGTCAGGTACTTAACAGGGTAGGGCAGGATATATCGGTCAAGGAATGTGTTTAGCTGTATCATAAGGCCGGGCGGAGTCGAATCACCCATTTCAGGGGTCGAGACATGATTGTTCATTGAAATGACGCTTTCTGGCGCAGATCGCCCATGATTGATTAGTTTGCCACCGCACAGTTGAGCGGCACAACAGACTGCGCTGCTGTATAATCTCCCTGTCATTTTATATCTGAACACAGGTTTCATATGCCTGATCGGTTTGATGTCATTATTGTAGGAGCAGGGCCAGCCGGTTCTTCTTGTGCCTATTTCCTTGCACGGGCAGGGCTGCGCGTCCTTCTCTTGGATAAAGCGGTTTTCCCGCGGGACAAAACCTGTGGCGATGGTTTGGTTCCCCGTGCGCTGCCAATCCTTGCCGAAATGGGCGTGTTGGAAGAAGTATCGCAGCATGCTTATCGCCTCTCTCACCTAACGGTAACTGCACCTTCTGGTCGCCGTGTTGGCTTTTCAATCCCCCATTTACCTGCCGCACCGAACTACGCGCTGGTGATACCCCGCCTAAAACTCGACACGATCCTCATGCAGGCCGCTGTCGAAGCCGGAGCGAATTTCATCAACGCTGCCCATGTTCGTGGATTGCATCCTTCTGCGGATACGGTAACAGTTGATTATCTATGGAATGGTGAACGGATTTCAGTTCAGTCGCCAGTTGTCATTTTGGCTACAGGGGCTTCCAGTGCGCTCTTTGACCAGTTGAACTATCCCACTCCTCGGCCTCACATCGTAGCGGCTCGTGCTTACTTCAAGGATATTCCCGATCTCGAAAATCACTTTCAATTCCGCTTTGATGGAGTCGTCTTGCCGGGATACGGATGGGTATTTCCGCTCTCACCCTCGACAGCCAATATTGGCGCGGGTTTCATTCGGACAGGAAAAGATACCCACTACTCGGTACGCACTGCTTTTGAACGTTTCATTGATAGCCCCGCCATGCGTAAGCGCCTCACTGGTGCATCCCGTGTTGGCGACCTAAAGAGTTTTCCCATTCGAACCGATTTTGCATCCTCACCGGTGGCAGCGGGTCGCGTACTCATGATTGGTGAAGCGGCTGGTCTTGTGAATCCCCTCACCGGTGATGGCATTGATTTCGCCTTAGAATCTGGCAAACTGGCGGCTGAACATCTACTCCATGCCCTGCATCAAAAGGCCGCTGCCTACCCGGATGCACAGACGTATGACGCCCTTCTGCGCCATCATTATCAAAACCTTTTTCGTTTTTCCGCCCATGTGAGCCGTTTGTCACTCAATCGCTTCGCCCTGAATGCGCTGGTTCCGGTTGCTGCTGCCCGTCCACGCCTTCCGCGAGCGCTCGTCAGTCTCTTGCTGGGGGCTAAACCAGTCCCCGACCGTATTTCCCCCCTCAAACTTGCGAAAGGAATAATAGCGAATCGCTAGTGATTATGATCAACCCCATTGCCGCTCGAACAGTAGATGCTTTACGCTGGAATGACCATTTCACCCGCCCAGCCTATAACGCCTACTGTTTTTCACAGATTCCCGCTTTTGTCCATCACCTCCTCACAGGTGAAGATGAACTGGGCTTTCCCGCAGATGTCTTAAGCGGCCTTCCGCAGCGTTACCGGAAGGTTATCCTCATGTACGTCGATGCTTTCGGTTGGCGCTTCTTTGAACAGGTAGCCGACCAGTATCCCTTTCTGAAACGGTTTGTCGAGCAGGGCGTCGCCTCAAAGATCACATCGCAGTTCCCCTCCACCACCACCGCCCACATCACGGCCATCCACCTCGGCAAATCCGTAGGCCAATCCGGAATTTACGAATGGTTTTACTACGAACCGCTTCTGGATCGTCTTATTTCCCCCCTGATATTTTCCTACGCGGGCGATAAGGAAAATGGCACTATTCAACTCCCCGAAGGGATTGGCCTCAAGCCGTTTTTCCCTGACCCCAATGTCTACGAAAAACTGTCCGCATCCGGCGTTAAATCGTACATCTTCCAACCCGCCGGTTACAACAATGGCGGATTTGCTAGCTTGGCGCTGGCCGGAGCCAGAAAGCGGGGCTTCAAAACCATCAATGAAGGCTTGCTGAATTTAGCGGATGCCGTCCTTGCCGAAACAGATCCTGCTTACTTCTACCTCTACTTCGACTCCATCGACTCGCTGGGGCATAAATACGGCCCTTCCAGCCGTCATTTCATGGCCGAAATCCACAGCTTCTTCGATGCCGCCGAACAATTCTTGCACAAAACCCTTGCCTCCGGTGCGCAGGATACCTTGCTGCTTCTGACAGCCGATCATGGTCAGGTAGATGTCTTCCCACAAAAAACCATCTTCCTCAACCACCACTT